>JAKSLB010000040.1 GCA_024401435.1 Paludibacteraceae bacterium
CTTTTCGAAAGCGGTTGCAAAAGTATACCCTTTTCCGTTACTAGCCAAATGTTTTTGCAATTATTTTAATAACTTTTTAGTAATATACTGGTTTTCAACGAGAAAAATTTACATTGTATAAAACACAGATTGAGAAAACACAGAATAAATGAAGTTATTCAGTCGAGAAAAGGAGAAAACAGCTCATACATATAAGGCATTTTTTGCTTATAGTTGGTTGTTTTCTCGAATTCATACCAAGATTTAGATAAAAAATCATGAATTACGTAGCAACAAAAAAGGAAGCTATCAATAGCTTCCTTTTTAATATTTTAAATCAAACTATATTATCGACAGAAGTGTTTAGTAACACACCAAGTGTATCCTAACATAACCTCATGCGTACCATGGTTCTGACGATTGAATGTTGTCAATCCAACCTGATAAGCATAACCTAAATGGAAACCTTTGAAACGAATTCCACCCATAGCATACAACGCCAACGGAGCTGGTCCGTAATCGCTATTATCCAATGTATGACGGTAAGATGCCTGAATCCAATAAGACAAATCCTCGTTAGATGGTAATGTCTGCATGAACTTCAAGTTCACATCCAACTGACGTTCATCATTGGCATTAAACTTAAACATAACTGCAGGCTCTAAAGTCATATTGTTAACAAAGTCGAAGTCATATCCCAAAAAGCCATATCCTGTTAATGGTCTAATAGGTTCATCCAATCCCAACTCCGTCAATTCCGTAGGAATCAAGTTGCTCATGGAATAACCCAAGAAGAAACCTTCCCACAAGAAATACAAACCGGCATTGGCATTGAAATAAATACCCTTGTCCATTCCCTCGTTACCCAAAACATTATCGGTAGCTCCATACTCTTCCACCAAATAATTATCAAAATTAAAGTGGTTGACCATCATAGAAATACCAAATGACAACTGACGTCCGATCGAACGTTGTTTCATTGTGTAACGATTATTTTCTGTCAATGGAATATGGTAAGCGAACGTCACCTCTCCACCCTGACGATAGGAATATCCGTTTTTGTCGTTGTAAAAGTACGCACCGATACCCACATTGTTTAACACACGAGTTCTAGCACTCAATGTTTGAGTCATCGGATGATCATCTTGTCCCAGCCATTGGAACTTACCTGTCAACATCAAGTGTGTACAGCGTTCTGCTCCAGCTACGGCTGGATTCACCAAATAATAATTGAAATGGTATTGATCACAAACTATTTCATCTTGAGCATTTGCATAAAATAAGCACGCACAAGATAAAACAGTCGTTAAAATTTTCTTTATTCCTCTCATTACAGATTCACATTAGTTCTGAAATAACATACAACACTCCCCAATAAAATATACTATATCTCGACTGTCTATAGAGAATTGTATGCAAATATATTAATCTTCAAGGAATCTAGCACTCTTATTAGAAGTTTTTTCGATTCTATAAGATAACATTATTTCACTAGCATTACCTGACAATGCATTTGCGACATCTCCTAAGCCCCATTCAAATGAGTAACCAAAACGGAATTTCTTATATTCAAGACCAACATTAAAATGAAGGACATTAGAAGAGAAATAATCAGTTCCGTTTAAGTCTGGACGATAAGTAATACCCCACCAAATAAAACGTTTATAGAACATCATCAAATTTAATTCAGCACGATTTGTTTTATTTCTATGAGTGTAAATTAAAGCAGGAGCCAAATCAATTTTTTCAGAACAAGAGAACAAACCTCTGATATACCAATTAAATTGGCGACCAGGAATTGTTGTCGAAACGAACTCTTCATTGTTAATTAAGTGGTTAACAGAAGCACCGAACATAAATTTAGGCATAGCCAATTCAACACCAAAATCCATATCAGGTTTAACTTCGGATAACTTATCACCTTTATTTAAGGTAATTTGGCTTAACTCTTCTGGATCCAAGTATCTATGTCTTTGAGGGTCTAAGTAGTGATATAAAACACCAGCAGACAAACCGAAAGACATCAAAATACTTTCATTCAAGTTTAAGTGATAAGCATAAGCAGCTTTCACATTCAATGTACGACTTGCGATACCAAGGTCATCGTAAGTAGCGGTGAAACCGATACCAGAACGAACTTTATCGAAATAATTAGTTAAATTCAAAACTCCAGATTTAGGAGAATTTTCCAAACCAATCCATTGCCAACGACCGATCAAGAAAATATCGACGTCATCCGTATTACCAGTGGCAGATGGATTCATATTTACCCTTGAGAAAAATTGCTGAGAAAGCATTAAATCACGTTGAGCGAAAATAGAAACGCTAAACAACAGCATTAATATAGTAAAAAAGTATTTCTTCATTGTATTACCCTCCTAATTATTCATCCAAAATTTTAATATCTACACGTCTGTTCTGCTCATGTTCAGGTTCTGTTTGTGCGTTAGGGATAACTGGGTCATCAAAGCTCCTACCAACAGCCACTAAATCATCAGGACTCATACCTCTTTCAATTAATAACGTACGAACATATTTAGCACGACGATCTGACAACTTTTGGTTATAATCGTGAGAACCACGGGAGTCTGTGTGACCACTGACTTCGAATTTAACGCCTGGGAACTCTTTCATTGCAAGTACTAACTCATCCAACTGAACAAGATATTCAGGTAACATGTTATCCTCGTTGAAATTAAAGAAGAACAATACCCAGTGGAATCCCTTAGGTTCGGCGATAGAAGCTAATGGGCTTAAATCGAAATCAGGTTCAGCACGGAAAGGTTGAGGAACATAAATATCATCCTTTCCTTTACCACCAGCACGGTTAGACATTAACATCACTAATTTTTTATTTCCAATGAAGTTATAATCATTAGCACTAGTGTTAAATGTAGAATCCATATTAACGGGCTGTGTCCAAACTTTTCTTTTAACAACAACAGAATCATGAATAGTAGTATCCATCACCTTAAATTCCATTTCACGATAATGAGATACATACAAGTCCAATCCACCGAAACCTTTAGGACGATCTGAAGTTAAATACATAGTGGTATCACCAACAATGAACGCATAATCTTCACGAGCTTGGCTATTTAATTTTTCAACACTATCACTGGCATTTACAGGCATTTTCCAATCATATGCAGATTTATCAGAACGGTCTCTTTCTATGTACCAAATATCTTTTCCACCAAATGACTTTTTAGGGAAATCACCCGTAAAATAGATTTTATTACCACCTTCAGCTAAAGTTGGATTATAAAATCCGGAAACTCTATTATAACGGAAAGTCCATTGTCCCATTGCGGTAGAAGAACCACGGACATCTTTTCTTAATTTTTCCAAACCTTCAATATTCATCAATTTAGGTTCAGAAAAAGAACCACCTTGTAATTGTGCTTCATATAAATCAGAATTTCCTAATTCATCAACTCTTGCGAAGTAGATCATTCTACGTCTAGGATCATATGCAAAGGTACCCATAATACCTAATCCACATAATTCAGGACAAACCTCTACTTTTTCGAGATCGTTTGAATTACCAATTACTGCACTATAAGCAGAATCACCTACAAAGAAAACAACCTTACCATCTTTGTAAAAAGACATAGGTCTTTCTTGTTGATTAGAACTAGCCTGAGAAGAAATAAACTCATAACCTTCCCTAAACTCTTCATGTATAGCAAATATATCGCCACACAAAAAAGAAATAATGCATAAGAGCAAAGCCCGCTTCATTTGTGAAAACATAACACTATATTTAATCAATTTTTATTATTTCTATTGTACCTTTATATGTCTTACCATCTTTTAATATGATATAACAATAGTAGACACCAGGATCAGCCATAACATCACCCTTCATACCATCCCAACCATTATTTCCTTCGAATACCTTATTTCCATAACGGTCAAAGATTGTCACATCATATCCTTCCATATAAATATCGTTCATTCCATCTTTATGATGAGGTGTAAATGCAGTTGGCATTAGAACACCTATCGAAACTGATGCAGAAGAAACAGGGCATACACCATCAGAAGCGAATACTGTATAAGTACTTGATGAAGATGGTTTAAAATCTGCCAAGTAATTAATAGGAGTAGTACCCAATAAAATATCATCAATCATCCAATCATAGACAACAGGTTCACCTTGCAAAACATCAGCAACGAAATCAACAGTAGAACCTATGACAACCTGATCTTTAGAAGCAATCAAATTAACCATTGGTTGTTCATGGACTTCAATTGGACCAACATCGACTGTTACATCAGGACAAACATAATCAGTTGCAACGATTGAATATTCTTTTATACCAGCTTCTTCTGGAATATTTACAAAATACATCTCATTCGTATATGCAGGTTCTGGTAAAGTTGAAGATAAACCATACCATCCAAATGCTACTGGATTACCTTGTTTTACTATAGTCGTCAAATGGACAGACTCACCCAAACAAATCTTATAATCCTCATCTGGTATAATTACATCAAAAATCAATGGTAAATGAACATCAATCTTCTTAGATCCAACTATATCATATGCACCAGGACATACATCATCATGAACAATTGCAAAATAATTATTTTCCGTTTGAGTAGGATATACATCCCAAGAATGTGACATTTCAGTCGTATTAGATGAATTTAACAACTTGTTTGCGTCTATATCATATAATTCATATCGAACAGGTTCACCTGACAAAGATGTAGCTGTAATTGTAACAGGAGAACTAGAAGGATCCATACAGAACGTAGGTGACGATGCTGTCAAAATCACATTAATAGGATCATGAACCTTAATTGTAACTGTATCAGATTGTAAAGTAGGGAATTTATCAGTTCCATAACAAATTCCATCTGTAATATTAGCAAAATACTTATGATATCCTGGAATTGCAGAACTTGGATATAAAGACAAGTTTACAGAGCCAACAGAACCAACTCCTTCCTCCTGCCAAGTATACATTTTAATGTAATCCTTCGAACCAGCAGGTGTTATTGATGACAATGATATGCTATATATTTCATCTTTACAAACGATGTATTTAGAAGCTTCTATATGAGCTTTAAATGGAGTTTGCAAATGAACGGGAACAGCTGATGAAGTTACAGGACCACAAACATTACCATCATTAACAGTTAACGAATAAGTAATAATATCTTGTGGCTTGATACCTGAGTATAAATCTGTAGAATCTATCACAAACAATTGATTATCTAGATTCTTCACAACAGAAGTATTACCATTTAAAACTGCATTAAATGTATAATCATAATGAACATATGGATTCGATGCTTGCGAATTAGTACCATTTAAGATGATAAAATCTCCAACAGAACAAGCATAAGATTTGTCTGCTGTTAACGTAACATCAAATCCGACATTGATATCCATTACAGTTTCAGAAAGAGCTGGAGAAGCAGAGAATACGCAAATTCCATCAGAAGCAGTTACCTGGAATTGAACACTATCACAAGGAGCCATCCAACTTTCTAACTGAGCGACATTAAATGTTGTAGAACGAGTACTATATGATAATGTATCACCATTACCAATTCTACTATAAATGAATGTTGGGATATGATTTATAGCGTTCGCAGGAGATACCTCAACATTTAGATTAACAACATCACCTTGGCGATAACAAACTTTATCAGTGACAGAACTAAGTTTCAAAGTAAACGGATCGTTTACATCAAAATGTAAAGTATCGTCAGAAGCAACGGTAGAACAAATTTGATCATCAGCAACTACATATATTCTAAACGAATTACCAGGAGTAAATAGATTAGGATATGTATTTTTCGATAAAGTCAATTTAGAATCCGAAGCGTCACCCGCTTTCAATTCTTGAGTATTACCTAATGAATCAACAGCATACCAAACATAAGTCTTGATATAATCACGAGATGTTTCAGGGAATACTAACGTAGAAATAACAGCGCTATCAGTAGAACAGATTCTATCTTTAGCAGACTTAAGAGAGATTGTATAGTTGATAGAAATGTTAGAAGTAAACTCATGAGAAACATCTGGACAAATGCCATCAGAAGTTACTAACTTGAACAATCCAGTCATACTTTGTTTAACAGGATAAGCATAAGAGAAACCAGATGCCTCATTTAATGGATTTCCGTTCAAAGTCCATGTATAAGATTTAATATGGTTTACAGCTTTTGCTGAGTCTATAGAAGCAACAATATTAAATAAATTGTTTGATTCCGTCAAGCAAGAGTCTGGTTGATTAAATTGCCAATCATATCCATTATATTTGACGGTTACTTCATTTGATTCATTTTCACTCTTACAAGTTGAATCGTAAACAGAGACCTTAAATGTTCCCGTATTACCTGCTTTAAAGATTGAAGGATACGTTGTCTCATCTATGGTAACGACAAATGAATCTTTCAAATCATTAACATCTTGTAACTTCACACCATTCATAGATAACTGCAACTGTTTGATGTTATACAATGCAGTAGCAGGAGCTATTTGAATTTGAAGGTCGTGAGATTTCTTATCTAACAAACAAACAGAATTAACAGACGCCATATATAGAGAGAATCCACCTTCACGAATTTCAACATTCAATTTAGACTCTTCAGGATCATGATTAATAGATTCACAAACATCTGTCGTAGTAACAATTACAGAAGCTGTTAAATTTTTCGCTTTAATTTCTTTCAAATTTTGATTTAACAGATCTTTATTAGTAAACGTCAACACATTAGAAGTAGTAATCGTATCGAATGACGTACTATCGGAGAAAGAGATATGCCACTTGTAAGAAGTTATTTTTGCATCTATCTTAGCAGCTTCAGCGGCGCTCATTTTCTTAGTATCAACTTTCGCTGTAAGAGATAAGATATCGGTATTATAACTTTTATCATTAGTAGAGACGCAAACAGGATCCTTACTTGAAGTAATGGTCATTGTATAATGTCCATTATGAACAGCATAAGGAACTTCTATTTGATCTTGTAAGAAGCAATATTTATCATCAACATTTACTGGTGTAATTTTCACCTTTCCTTCAATAACAGAATAAGCTTCAAGGTTATCTGGTGTGAATTTTTGAGTTGTATCATCAATTACCTCTACATTACCAGGCACAGAAGACCAGTCAAATAGTAAAGAAGGTTCACTATAGTTGCGAATGATTTTGACATTAACAGAATTACAATCCACAAAAGTTTCTGCAGAAGACTTAATGTCTAAGTTCATCTTTGCATGAGTCTTTACAGTTTGATAGAAGAAACAGCCACCCTCATCTTCAGCTCTAAAGAGCAAAGAATCTAATTGAGTGAATGTGAATTCACCAAGGTCAGAGCCATCGGAAGCTTTTGCGGTAAAGTTACCATCAGACACAACCGTTAATGTTAATGTATCTTTAGAAACGCCCTTAACCTTTTTCGTATAAATTACGGTACTATCAGCTGTCAACCAAGACATTGTCCATTCATGCTGAGGAACAGTCAAGACACGTTCACCAGGAATTTTCACAACCGTACCAGGTATATTACAGAATGAAACAGAATCTTTAGGAGCCATTTCACCTCCGTAAGTATTACGGATTGTAATTTGTGTAGAAGCCTGATGGAATGTAAACTCACATTCAGACAAAGAAGACAATTTGTCATCTGCAACTTTTCTAATAACATTCTCATCATCAGAAATAATTACACGATAAGAAAGTTCTCCCCAGAAATCAGGTATTTTAGTAGACACATTAGCAGTATCTAACTTCATTAATTCAGGATTATTTGTATAATCTAACAAATCATACCAAGTTGTGTCGTTACCAACCACCTTTTGATATTGGAAGATATACAAAGGATTTTCCAAATAAGTACTAGTTTGGAATGCGTGCAAAGTAACGACATCACCCGCGCAAGACACAACTTCATTATTTAAAGTATCTCCATTTAAAGTAGCCATCATGTCTGCTTTTGGAATACATACAGAGAATATGATATCATCGAGCAACATATCATTACCATCACCAGGTTGACCATTATTGTAGATAACGACCCATACATCCTGAGCTTTTTCCTTTAATTGGATGAATTCATCAATACGTTTCCATCCATCACCTGCTTTCACATCACCAGAAGAGATGTTAGCTAAGACGTTAGGATCGGATGGAGAAGGAAGAGTCTTAGCATTCTCATCAAACTCTTTCAACAAACAAATGGTCAAGTTAACCGGATACTTTGTAATAGTCTCATCCGAATTATTCGTAGCATTTCGGATACTCATTCCAAAATTAAAGCGATCAGCAGGACAAGCCAAAGAAGCTTTTTGAGCATAAATAGCCGCCTTTGATACATTCGTTTGACCCGCATTTACGAACAACATAGCACCATTTTCATTTCCAGTATAGTCTGTACAAGAAATAAAGTCTTGATTATCTCTATTGTGGCTACAAGAATCTGGAGAAACGACGATACCATAATAACCATCCTGTAAACGAAGAGAAGGATCTGTCACCCAAGTATCCTCAGCATATTGAGACAACATTGGATTCTCTGTCATATACAAGTGACCATTTGTACCGACGAACTGATTTGCGCCATTACCATCTACATTAGAGAATGTCGTAGCAGGAACGACATAACCATATGGATCAGGTGCCACAAAATTTCGAATAGAGAATGTATTTGTTGAATTTAGGTCAACCGACATTCTATCATTTCCTCTTGCTGTATAATATCCAGAATTAGGATCATAGTCACCAGAATAATAAGTTCTACCAGCGACATCAACACTCGTTTTATGACCCACCTCTACACTATTTTTGAATATTCTATCACCAGAATAGTAGACATTGCTTGACAAAAAGAAACCAAAAGTTTCATAGAACAACGTTTTATTTTCCAATCCATCACAATACTCTTTACTAGAGCAGTTAGGTTGTGGATAATAGATTCCTTGTGTCAATCCTTTATATTCTACTTTATAATAAGAATCTTGATCTGGTTTAACAGGTAATCTATAAGTGCTTTGATCTGGGATAAGAGTCCATTGTACACTATCTGGGGAAGAGTACCACTTGAAAACTTTAGAATCAACATCCTCCAACATTGCAGTACCAACAGCTAACAAAACATTAGTATCTTGTAAGCAGCTAGTTATTGGAAATTTAGAAGCAATGAAGAAAGTACACTCATGAACATCAATAGTGATTGTACCAAGTTTCAATCCATCAGCATAAGCAGTAATTTTATGTATACCCAATGTTTGAGGGAAAAGCATAGCCGTTCCCGAAGTTGCAGATGGATATGTGTCACCTCTGTCATCTTTCCATTCATAAAGAGTTCCCGCTGTGTATGTTGTTGAGAATGTTACGCCACCGCCCAAGCATACAACAGTATCAGAAGCAGTTAAAGAATAACCGCATCCCTCTAATGAAGGATAAACTTCCACTGAATTATCATAGGTAGATCCACCTTGTGAAACTTTAGAAATAAATGTTACAGGTTTCAAAGTATCCATCACATAAGTGATAGCCGTTTTATTCTTGTAAGCAGACAACAATTCAACATTGCCATTAGAAGACTTAATACCCCATTCTATTGTTGCAGAAGAAGTCACGTCAACCAATTTAAGGGTAACCTGAGAACCATAGCAGACACTTTCAGGGATAGAAGCTATAGCACCTGTACAACCTCCATCTGTTACATAAATCGTTTGATCAGATGAATCATATCTCATACAGAACTTACCAGTTTCCACATCAGTTGTTTGAATTTTCATTTGATCTGGTTTGGACTCATTTACATAAAATTTAGTAAAATGTCTTGTCGCAGAAACATCTACATTTGCAACGACAACTCCATCAAATGCGATTGTTCCATTGAATCCGTTTGCATTAACAATCGCATAATTACCAATAACATCCACAGTAGCCGAACCATTCCATTGATCACCAATAGAGCATGTCATCTCAGCAAAAGCAGATAAGAAACTAATGAAAGGAATAAGCAACGAGATTGCTATTTTTCTCGTCAATTTAACTCCTGTTTTCACATACGTGTCTTTCATAACAAAAAATACTTCAACTTTTTATATTTCATTTAAAGTCGTTTGCTTAGGAACTACATTACAAAATAGTCCACGCAAAAAAGCAAGCAAATATAAGAAAACAAAACAAGAAACAAAAAAAATATATTAAAAAATCTAAATTTTTAAGTCCATTTTTTTAGAACGACTGCATCGAATATAACTTTTTATACATTCCATCCAAAGCAAGTAAATCTTCATGTTTTCCTCTTTCCTTGATTTCGCCTTCGTGCATAACACAAATTTCATCTGCATTTTTAATGGTAGATAATCGATGAGCTATCACTATAGTAGTACGGGATTTCATGAGATTTTCCAAAGCTTCTTGCACTAATTTTTCTGATTCCGTATCCAATGCGGAAGTTGCCTCATCCAAAATCAAAATAGGTGGATTTTTCAAAATTGCACGGGCGATACTCAAACGCTGGCGTTGTCCACCCGACAAACGTCCTCCTCGATCTCCAATGTTCGTCTGATAGCCATGTTCCATCGCCATAATGAACTCATGTGCATTAGCAATTTTTGCCGCCTCCATCACTTGTTCTTCTGTGGCATTTTCGACACCAAACGTAATATTATTAAACACCGTATCATTAAATAGGATAGCCTCTTGGTTTACGTTACCCATATAAGAACGGAGATCGTATAAAGTCATGTCTTTAACATTTACGCCATCTATCGTAATTTCACCCTCATTGACATCATAAAAACGTGGTAGCAAATCGACCATAGTTGATTTTCCTGAACCTGATTGACCAACCAAAGCCACCATTTTACCTTTCTCTATCGTCAGACAAATATCTTTTAAAATCCATTCTTCATCATATTTGAAAGAGACATGTTTATATTCAATCTTTTCAGCAAATGGTTTTGCTGGCACTGGATTTTTCACCTCCTTCAAAGGGTTAACGGCTTGCAACACCATATCTATACGATCAAGAGATGCTTTACCTTTTTGAATACTATAAACAGCTTTCGACAATTCTTTCGCAGGATTTATTATACTATAAAAAATCACCAAATAGTAAATAAACTCAGCAGCCGATAAAGAACTGTTTTCATTCAAGATCAGCATACCTCCGAAAAACAAAACAACCGCTATCGTTGCAGTGCCTAAAAACTCACTTAACGGATGAGCTAACATATATCGGCGATTGACTTTCGTAATGGTAGTACGAAGGCGATCGTTCAAAAAAGCAAAATTTCTAATAACAGATTTTTCCGCATTGAAAGCTTTGATGACACGGAGTCCCCCCAATGTTTCATCTATTTGAGACAATAATTGTCCAGATTGTTCTTGAGCTTCTTTTGATTTACGTTTCAAGGATTTCCCAACCCGTCCCATTAATAATCCAGCAAAAGGGAGAACTACCAAAACGAACAAAGTTAGTTTCCAACTTAAAATCAAAAGCATGACAAGGTAAATAATAATCATAATTGGGTTTTTCGACAACAATTCGATAGAACTCATAATAGAAGCTTCCACCTCATTTACGTCACCCATCATTCTTGCCATAATATCACCCTTCTTTTGTTTACTAAAAAAGGCGAGATTCAAGTCAACCACCTTTTCATACAACTGGTTTCGTATATCACGTACTAAGCCCGTACGCAATGGGATGATACAGTAACTTGCAAGATAGGCAACCCCCGTTTTAAGGAAGGTTGCCACTATCAAAAATATTCCTAAAAGACAAAGTGTCATCAGAGCCCCGTGTTGGTCAATATATGTTGATACCCAACAATATGCATTATTTTTTATCACATTCAAACTCCATTCAAAAGGCATATAAGAATAGGTGGTTGTGTTCGTTTTGAATAAAATTTCCAAAATAGGAACAATCAAAGCGAAAGAAAATATGCTAAAAATGGTGGATAGAATATTACAAACAATATTCAATATCACATTTACCTTGTACGGGCCTACAAATCGTCTTATTAACTTAACGAATTGTGGTTCTGACAACTTCTTCATATCAATTACATACCTGTATAGTTATGAGGTGTAATCGCTCTCAACTCAGCTTTTACAGACTCACTAACATTTAACGTCTCGATGAAATCTTTAATGGATTTTTCTGTAATACCCTCGTTTGTACGAGTTAAAGCTTTCAACGTTTCATATGGATTAGGATATCCTTCACGACGTAAAATAGTTTGGATGCCTTCTGCAACGACAGCCCAGCATTTATCCAAATCTGCATATAATGCTTTTTCATTCAAAAGTAATTTTCCAATTCCCTTCAATGAACTTTGAATAGCAATGATCGTATGTGCGAATGGAACGCCTACATTTCTCAAAACTGTAGAGTCAGTCAAGTCTCTTTGTAGACGAGAGATAGGTAATTTTGTAGACAAATGTTGAAGAATTGCATTAGCCATACCCAAGTTTCCTTCCGCATTTTCGAAATCGATCGGATTTACCTTATGTGGCATTGCTGAAGATCCAACCTCTCCTGCTTTGATTTTTTGTTTGAAATACTCCATAGAGATGTATTGCCAAAAATCGCGATTCATATCAATCATAATCGTATTGATACGTTTCAAGCAATCGAAAATAGCACCTAAATTATCGTAATTAGATATTTGGGTTGTCCATTGTTCACGTTGCAAACCAAGCACATCATTTACGAAATGATTTCCGAAAGCTTTCCAATCATTTTGAGGATAAGCGACATGATGAGCATTAAAATTACCTGTTGCCCCACCGAATTTTGCTGGAATTGGCAATTGTTTCAATTGATCTAATTGAACTTGCAAGCGACTTACAAAAACCATGATTTCCTTACCCAAACGTGTTGGTGATGCTGGTTGACCATGCGTTTTTGCCAACATTGCAATGTCTTTCCAATCTTCCGCACGAGTAGATAGTTCGCTAATCAATTTTTCCAAATTAGGAACATATACATCCTTAATCGCTTCTTTTACAGAGTATGGAATAGATGTATTATTAATATCCTGAGAAGTTAAACCAAAATGGATGAACTCTTTAAACTCTTGTAAATTTAATGCATCGAAATGCTCTTTCAAGAAATATTCGACAGCTTTCACATCATGGTTAGTCACCTTTTCTATATCCTTGATTCTTTGAGCATCACTTAATGAGAAGTTTTTGTAGATTGCTCTCAAGTCTGCAAACTTCGCAGAGTTGAAGGTCTTAAGGTTAGGAAGTGGCAATTCACACAGAGCAATAAAATACTCCACTTCAACAAGCACTCTATAACGAATAAGTGCGAACTCAGAAAAATAATCAGAAAAAACTTCTGATTTACCTCTATATCTACCATCTACGGGAGATATGGCTGTTAACGCATTCAATTCCATAAGAAAATTATTTAATGAACTGCAAAGGTAGGAAATAATTATGAATTTTAAATGATGAATTTTGAATTATAACCCCAACTGAGATTCTCCATTTTTCCATTCTTCAATAGAGCGCTCGAATTTTTCTACTTTCTTGCGACTTTTCGTCTTCTTGAACCATTCGGAAACTTGAATTTTTTGAGGTATAGTTTTTCCTCTATCAATCAAATGTCTTTCACCATTTTTTTTAACGATAACAACTTCATCGTACAGATTATGCTCTGCACCAAAAGTTTTCAAAATCAAAGAGTCATTCTCGATTGAAATTTGTTGATAATAACGGTCATCCGTCCCCCATTTTTCAACATCTCCATAAAAATTCAGTGCATAATCCTTTTGAGAACAATAGGAAACAACCGACAAAGGTGATGCGACAAGTCCCTTTTCTGTTGTATCCACTGCACTACGAGCATAACCATGTTCGTGTCCCTGTAAAATAAGATCAACGCCAGCATCCTTGATTACTCCATCAAAAAAGGCACGGACTCCCAAATTATTAGTAGCCCCTTTGATTGAATGAATGGGATGATGTAATACTACAATCTTCCATTTTTCCACACTTTTATTCAGTTGTTCCTTCAACCATGAGCGTTGTGAAGCATATTTCCAGATATCCTTGTTAGAATCCAGCAAAAAGAAACGCGCATCGCCTCGTGAAAATGTATAAATAGCATTATCCGACTCTTCATCCACATTAAAATACGGGAAAGTTAATGTATAACGTCTCTCCAATGTGCGTGTCAACCCTTTTAGATATTCATGATTGCCTGGTACCGATAGGATAGGATAACGAGTTGCAAAAGTGTCCAATGAGCGAAATACCACATTCCAATAGCAATCCATCGGACGTTCAATCAAATCTCCACCGAACAATAAAAATGAAACTTTCGGATTATGTTTCATAATGGAAGGCAACAAAGTATCGAAACCGCCCTCTAACTCATCCTGCACATCACCGAAATAGAGGAATGAATAATTAGTTGCACTATCCATTTCAAACTGATACCATAACGTTGTATCCTTCGAAGAACGAATTCTATAGGTATAAGTTTCTCCTTTTTGTAAAGAATCCATCAAAGCATGATAGTAGAACCCCTCGCCTGCTCTAGAACGATATCGAGTAGGGATAGATTTGATAGATTTCATATTACTAGAATCCGAAAGACAAGAATAATCTAAAAATTCCGCACTTTGTTCATCATCTTCTGTAAAGCAGGAATCTTGCCAACTGACGTAACGAGAATTCGCATCGTCACCCATAGTAAGTAACACACGACGAATTTCATTAGGCACCACATAAGGGGATTCTGGAGGGTTACCGAACCAGACACCCCATCGTGTATATACCCATATGAGTAAGGCAAGAATTATCAAAGGGAGAAGTATGAACTTCAATATATAATGTCTGCGGAATTTATCCATACATTAATAGCCTAAGATCTTCAACATTGATTTAAAGCTTTGTTCTTTTGCGAACAGCTTTGTATAATACTCTCCGTTTTCATCTATATCAATCACAACCATTTTAGGAGCTGGAAGCAAGCAGTGTTGAATACCTCCGTAACCACTTAAAGCTTCTTGATAAGCGCCCATGTGGAAGAATCCGATAAATTGTTCACGTCCAGCTTGCATTTTAGGCAAGAAAATTGCATTAGAGTGAACTTCTGCATTATAGAAATCTTCACTATCACAAGTCAAACCGCCCAAATGGACACGTTCATATTCCTGATCCCAATTATTAATCGCCAAGAATGGGAATCGTTGGTTTAATGCCCATGTGTCAGGCATCGTATTAATGAAAGAGCTATCGATCATATTCCATAACTCTCGATCGTTCTGTTGTTTTTGATTAACGATGGAATAGAGCATTGCGCCACTTTCACCTACAGTATAAGAACCAAACTCTGTAAAGATATGTGGTTCTGGCACACCTGCTTGCAGACAAGTATTTTTAATCTGAGCCACAATTTCCTCAGCCATATACTCATAATCATAGGAGAAATCCATGTGTGATTGGAATGGAAAACCACCACCAATATTCAAGCTATCCAAATCGGGACAAATTTTCCGCAATTCGCAATAAAGATTGATTCCTTTACTCAATTCATTCCAATAATAAGAGGTATCTTTAATACCTGTATTCACAAAGAAGTGTAACATTTTCAGTTTCACTTGTTTATTCTTTTGAATCTTTTCTTTATAAAAAGGAATGATGTCAGTAAAGCGAATTCCTAAACGAGAGGTATAGAAATCAAACTTAGGTTCCTCTTCCGTAGCGATTCTGATTCCGACACTAACCTTTTGATCGAAATCTTTTAGCAACATATCTAATTCATCTTTATTGTCTAACACAGGGATTACATTAGTGAACCCTCCGCGAATCAAAGATTGAATGTTTTCAACATATTGAGGTATTTTAAAACCATTACATATAACGAATCTATCAGGACTCAAGTGACCTGATTCGCGTAAACATTCCAACAAATTGACATCGTAAGCTGACGATATTTCAACGTTTACGTCATGCTTCAACACCTCTTCCATAACGAAAGAGAAGTGAGAACTTTTCGTACAGAAGCAATAATTATAGTCCGCTTGGTAATCCACTTTCGCCATTGCCACATTAAACAAACGGCGAGCGCGTTGAATATTTTGTGCGATTTTCGGCAAATAAGAAATTCGCAATGGGGTTCCGTATTGTTTGATGATATCCATCAAAGGCACATTGAACCAATACAAATCATTGTTTACAACACTAAACTCCTCATTTGGGAATTCAAATGATTGTTCAATCAAATCAACGTACTTATTTTTCATTCTTCAAAAATTTAAACGAACAAAAATTAAATAAATCACAAAGTTTCTTACAATCCGATTCATTTAGATTAAAAAAAAATTTGCAATCCAACCGAATCGGATTGCAAATTTATATACAAACAATTAAATTTACAATATATTTTTGCTACATATTCATACCGCCACAACAATGAATTACTTGACCTGAAACATACGATGACAAATCGGAGGCAAGGAAGAGCGCTACATTAGCCACATCTTCAGGAGTACCACCTCTTCTTAAAGGAATCATTGTCTCCCATTGTTTACGAACTTCTTCTGATAATTGTGCGGTCATATCCGTAATAATAAACCCAGGTGCAATACAATTAGCACGAACACCACGAGAACCTATCTCTTTTGCAATAGATTTTGTCAAGCCAATCAATCCCGCTTTTGAAGCAGAATAATTACATTGTCCAGCATTACCAGAAACACCCACGACAGAGCTCATACTAATAATACTTCCAGAACGTTGTTTCATCATGATTGGAGTCAACGCATGAACGAAATTAAAGGCAGATTTCAAATTGACATTCAGTACAGCATCCCATTGAGGTTCTGACATACGCATCATCAAACCATCTTTTGTAATACCTGCATTATTGACCAATATGTCAATCGCACCGAAATCCTTCAGAATTTCGTTTACGACATTATGAGTCTGCTCAAAATCAGCCGCATTCGATGCATATCCTTTCACTTTCACACCATAAGCAGCAATCTCTTTTTCAGTTGTTTGAGCCAATTCTCCTATTTCCAAATCTGTAAATGCGATATTTGCACCTTCGCTCGCAAATTTTAATGCGATAGCCTTTCCAATACCACGAGCCGCTCCCGTTATCAAGGCCGTTTTTCCTGTAAGTAGTCCCATAGAAATAAATTTAAGTTAAATTTTCATATACGTTGCAAAGATAACAATTGAATTTAAGAATTAAGAATTAAGAATTAAGAAATAGAAGAAAACTGACAGATTGTCACATTCGAAAGAGTCATTTGCGTCAAAACTGACAAAAATAAGTGTAAAAACGGACTTGGCACAAATTATGATGTAATGATTATGGCTGTGAATCATAGATTCAGTCCATAAAACAAAAAACAATAATACTAAAATAGAAACAAAATGAACATTAAACCATTAGCAGACAGAGTTTTAGTAAAACCTGCTGCAGCAGAGACAAAGACTGCAAGTGGAATCATCATTCCAGATTCAGCAAAAGAGAAACCTTTAAAAGGTGAAGTTCTTGCCATCGGCACCGGAACAAAAGACGAAGAGATGGTCGTTAAAGTAGGTGACACTGTTCTTTACGGCAAATATGCAGGAACAGAATTGGAATTGGAAGGCGAGAAATACTTGATTATGCGTCAAAGCGATATTCTTGCAGTAATATAAAAACAGATAAATAATAAATTACAATAAAGTTAGATTTGGTAAGAAGATATAAAAAATGAGGATTTTTCTCAATTTCTCTTTTCATTTCTAACGACTAATAAAAATCACTATGGCTAAAGAAATAAAATTCGATACCGAAGCTCGTGATCTTTTGAAAAAAGGTGTTGACGAGTTGGCAAACGCAGTAAAAGTAACCCTTGGACCTAAGGGACGTAATGTAATCATCGAAAAGAAATTCGGTGCTCCACACATCACAAAAGATGGTGTCTCTGTTGCAAAAGAGATTGAGTTGTCTGACCCATACGAGAACATGGGTGCACAAATCGTCAAAGAAGTGGCTTCTAAAACAGGAGATGACGCAGGAGACGGAACAACCACTGCAACTGTTTTGGCACAATCTATCATCACAGTTGGATTGAAGAACGTAGCTGCAGGTGCAAACCCAATGGATTTAAAACGTGGTATCGACAAAGCTGTTGCCAAAGTAGTAGCAAGCATCAAGTCTCAAGCTAAAGAAGTTGGTGACGATTATAGCAAAATCGAACAAGTTGCAACTATTTCCGCAAACAATGACAATGAAATTGGCAAGTTGATTGCTGATGCAATGGCAAAAGTGAAGAAAGAAGGTGTCATCACTGTAGAAGAGGCAAAGAGCATGGATACCACAGTTGATGTAGTAGAAGGTATGCAATTCGATCGTGGTTATCTTTCTCCTTATTTTGTAACCAACACAGAGAAGATGGAAGTTGAATTCGAGAATCCATTCATCTTGATTCACGACAAAAAGATTTCTTCATTAAAAGATATTCTTCCTGTTCTAGAAGCTACTGCACAATCTGGACGTCCTTTGTTAATCATTGCTGAAGATATTGATGGAGAAGCATTAACAACATTGGTTGTTAACCGTTTGAGAGGTGCATTGAAAATCGCAGCTGTTAAGGCTCCTGGTTTCGGCGATCGTCGTAAAGAGATGTTGGAAGACATTGCTATCTTAACAGGTGGTATGGTCATCTCTGAAGAAAAAGGTATCAAGTTAGAGAGTGCAACAATCGACATGTTAGGTACTGCAGAAAAAGTAACCATCAACAAAGACAATACAACGATTGTAAATGGTGCTGGTGAAAAAGGAAACATTGCAGATCGCATCAATCAAATCAAAGCACAAATTGAAGTTACCAAGAGCAGTTATGACAAAGAGAAATTGCAAGAGCGTTTAGCTAAATTAGCTGGTGGTGTTGCAGTTCTTTATGTAGGAGCTCCATCTGAGGTTGAGATGAAAGAGAAGAAAGACCGTGTAGACGACGCATTAAGTGCAACACGTGCTGCTGTTGAAGAAGGTATTGTTCCTGGTGGAGGTGTAACATACATTCGTGCCATCGAATCTTTGGAAGGTTTGAAAGGTGACAATCAAGACGAAACAACTGGTATCGAGATCATCAAACGTGCTATTGAAGAGCCTCTTCGTCAAATCATTGCCAACGCAGGTAAAGAAGGTGCTGTTTTTGTACAAAAGGTAAAAGAAGGTAAAGGTGATTTCGGATACAATGCACGCAGCGACAAATTCGAGAACTTCTTCGAAGCTGGTGTCATCGATCCTGCCAAAGTTACTCGTGTTGCTTTAGAGAACGCTGCTTCTATCGCTGGCATGATGTTAACAACAGAGTGTGTCATCGCAGAAAAGAAGGAAGACAAACATGAACCTGCTATGCCTCCTATGGGTGGCGGAATGGGTGGAATGATGTAATTTTCCGCACTTTTAGATAGTATGAAACAGGGAGCATTAACAATGTTCCCTGTTTTTTTTGCTTATGATTAAACGAGATTAAACTGCCACATGAAACAAATTCAACTTACAACGTAGCATACAAGTATACATCAAGGCTTAGATAATAAACCTCTAATTGCAAACAAATGGCACGAAAAGCAGCAGAATGGATTTCTTTCTTTTGTGGATCTTACTCATAATGATTGATCCCCAAATTCAGCAAAGTCTCGATTTCGCGTTCACATACCTCCACCAAAACAAAATCAGGTTTCTCTTGTTCCACAACATTCTTATCAAATAGTACATCACCCACACATTGATAGAATAATATTTCATGACAAGATGCAGAAAAGAATGGGAACATAACCGCACAAAACGAATCACCGAAGATGACTAATTTACGTTTTCCTGTCGATAACACGCAGCGACTTTTATAATAGTCAAAACCATTAATAGAATTAAGAGTTGGAGGTTCTATCGTCTCTCCCATCACAGGTGGATAGAGGACAATCAACTTTTCCTTTTCATCATGCATAGCCAACATATTCGTCAAATCGCCTTGAAACATGACTTCACCTTCAACGACCATCGAATCAGTCAAAGAGGTCATATCAGGACACGTCAGTCTAAATTTTTCCATAATAGCCTGATATGCAATGAAAGCACCTTTATTGTTCCAATGAGTATCAATATGTCGGTATAAATAGACACTATCTTTTTTATTTTTCAGCAAAAGGTCTTTCAAATCCACATATGGCACATCCAAACCTTTCATCAACTCATTTACCTGATCGTATCGACTTTCACGGCAAGTCACCTGAATTGGAAAATATTCATAATAAATAGACATTTTATTAGGAGGAATCACCAACATCATTGTCACATTCATAGAGTCACAGAAATGTTTACAATCCAATAATCGTTCAACGATTTGCTTTTTATCCATATCAGTAAATGGTTTGGCGCCTAGGCTTTCTGACACTATATTAGAATAATGTTCTCCTAAGAAATACCAACCATCTTTCCCCCGCATAACAGTTTTTCCAACGGACCCCGATCCCAATAGTATTTTCAATGACAAATAACGTTTCATAAGAGGATCACGTAAAACGAAATTATCATCATAATACAAGTTGTAAAAATAGCAATAGGTTTTTAGTTCCGATGCATAAGATTTCGACTTTTGCATCAACGTGGCATTTTGCATTGTATCCGTAGAGAATACAGGTTTTGTCATTGTTGAACGATTTTCGATGTTTACATCCGAAGACTTCGAAAAGAACGACAAAACAGTTGGTATCACCAAAAGGAGTGAAAACAATATTATAAAGACATTTCTTCTCATATTCATTATCCTTTAGAATCTAAAATAGATAAATGGATTATATCCACTAGAATTAATAAAAATGACAGACAGCACAAAAATCATCAACAAAAATGCCATCCAACCCCATTCCACATATTTTTTTGTAGAATATTTAGCAACCATGTTTTTGGCAAAAGGAATCGAGAAGAAAATTGCCAAGATAAAAACAAGGACTTCAAACGAGGACAGTAACAGATTTCCTTGGATAGCTGTTTCAATGCTTCCTTCAGAGAAAGAGAACATCTTCGTGATATAACGAAATGCGATTGGCACTGATTCGGCGCGGAAGATAACCCAACCTATCAAGATGACTAGTAAGGCATATAGATGTTGGAAGAAAGATGGAATTTTCTCCAATATTTTTGAAAATCCTAATCGTTCCATCACCAAGAAAAAGCCATGGAACAAGCCCCAAGCCAAGAAGTGCCAACTTGCTCCATGCCACATACCAGTGACCATAAAGACAATTAGCAGATTCACATACGTTCTAATATTTCCTTTTCGATTTCCGCCTAAAGGGATGTAGACATAATCCCTAAACCATGTAGACATAGAGATGTGCCATCTTCGCCAAAATTCTTTAATACTTTTAGCAACATATGGGAAGTTAAAGTTTTCCAAGAAATCATAGCCAAATATTTTTCCTAAGCCAATGGCCATATCTGAATAGCCCGAAAAATCAAAGAAGATTTGGAAAGTGTACGCCACCGCTCCCAACCAAGCCAAAGAAGTGGAAAGGTCGTCTACCGGCAATTTGAAAACACCATCTGCCACAGCCGCCATAGGATTAGCCAAGAGCACTTTCTTCGCCAATCCGATAATAAAACGTTCTATCCCGGCAGAGATATTATCCAAATTTGTTTTTCGATTATTAATTTGTTTTTCAATGTCAGTATAACGAACAATAGGTCCTGCCACCAACTGAGGGAACATACAGAGATAAGTGGCAAAGTCGATATAACTTCTGCTTGCGTTTATTCTTCCATAATAGACATCGATACAATAAGATAATGCTTGGAATGTATAAAAACTAATACCAATAGGAAGTAAAATCCCTATAACATGAACAGGACATTCCATATGAAGTGCTTCAAACACACGAACAATATTTCCTAAAGTAAAATCTAAATATTTAAAGCAGAACAACATTCCCAAATTGACCACAAGGGAAAGAATCAGTCCCTTTTTCTTTTCCTTTTCAATCCAGCGAGCTACAAAATAATTGAAAACAGAAGAAAAAAGCAATAGAAAAACTAGCACTCCCTCACCAAATGAATAGAAGAAAAGGCTTTCTAAAAAAAGCGTATAATTCCTATACTTAACAGGCGTAATGAAATAAAGCAAAAATGCTATCGGGAGGAAGGCAAATAAAAAAAATAAACTACTAAATACCATATAAATGTTGTAACATATTCAAAAATGGAGTTTTTTCATCTACTTTTCCTTTTTCATAAGCAGACAAAAGCTTGTGCAAAAATAAAAAAAATCCGAGAATAAGGACCATTATAAATTGAAATCTAACCTATAGAGGAGCCACCGAATATCATTTTACCTAAAAAACTCACAATATTTGACTTTTTTCAACAACAGAGGTAGATAAATCTATACTTAATTTGTTATGAAATTGGAAAAGAGTATATTTGCATCGTTTTTAATTTAACTCTATTTAACCGAACCATATATGGAGATCTATACATCCATATTAAAAAAAAATTGCAATGAAACTATATGATGTAGAAAGGTTTAATAACCTACTAAAAAAATCCATCATTGAGAATTGGGATGCTCCAGCTCTTACTGATTATGCCACAGGCGAAACATACACATACCAGAAATTAGCAGAAGCAATTGCTGAAATGCATCAACTCTTCAAAGACCTCGGCATAGAAGAGAATGACAAAATCGCCTTAGTTGGAAAAAACACGCCTGAATGGGCTATTGTATTTTTATCGACTGTTACCTATGGAGCGACAATTGTTCCTATTTTACAAAACTTTCCAACGGATGACATACATCACATTGTCAATCACTCCGAGTCAAAACTACTATTCGTCAGTGACAATTTAAAAGAGCAAATTCAAGAAGATCATATCACAAAAGTAAAATGCATTTATTGCTATACTGAAAAATATTGTGTTCATCAAAACACGAAATCTGTTATACCTTTAAAGATACAAGAGTTACGAGAAAAAATCAAACAAATATATCCTAATGGCATACAAAAGAAAGACATTAATTATGTCGACAAATTGGATAATGAGGTTTTTTCCATCAACTACACTTCCGGTACAACAGGATTCAGCAAAGGTGTGCTTCAAACCTTTGGAAACATTCGTGGGAACATCGGATTTGTCATCGAGAAAAATCTAGCGTACAAAGGGAATAAGATTCTCACATTCTTACCTTTAGCACACACATACGGATGTACATTAGACTTCCTAGGACAAATCACCAATGGTTCTCACATCACGTTCCTCAACAAAATACCAGCACCTAAGATTCTAATCAAAGCATTTGAAGAGGTCAAACCAAACATCGTCTTCACAGTTCCTCTTATTGTAGAGAAGATTTATCGTTCTGTGGCAGAACCCATTTTAACAAAACACGCAGCCTTGTTAACAGAGGAGGAAATGAAGACAAGCATCTATCCGAAAGTCCGTAATATGATGATTCAGATTTTTGGAGGCAACTTCAAGCAAGTCGTTGTCGGTGGTGCTCCATTGAATGCTGAGATTGAAGAAAATCTAGCTAAACTTGAATTTCCATTTGCAGTAGGTTATGGTATGACAGAATGCTCTCCTCTGATTAGTTTTGTCAACTTGGAAGATTTCGTCATCAAATCAGTAGGAAAGCCATTACGCAACATGGAAGTAAAAATCAATTCCATCGACCAAGAAAACGTTGCTGGAGAAATTCTTGTAAGAGGGCAAAATGTCACACCTGGCTACTATAAGAATCCTTCTGAGACACAAAAATCATTCGAACCAGATGGTTGGTTCCACACAGGAGATATTGGTACACTAAACAAAGATGGTTATTTATTTATCAAAGGACGTTGTAAGAGTATGATTTTAGGACCTTCTGGTCAAAATATCTATCCAGAAGCACTCGAAGCAAAGATGGTAAATCTGCCTTTCGTTTCAGAATGTCTCATTGTTGAAAAAGAAGGTAAACTCATTGCCTTAGTTTACCCAGATTTCCGCACGATGGATGAAATCAACATTCAGAAAGAAGATCTTCAAGGCATTATGGAGGAGAACAAAAAGAAATTCAACAAAAGCGTTGCCAACTACGAACAGATATCGGAGATCATCCTCTACCCTAACGAGTTTGAAAAGACTCCGAAGAAAAACATCAAACGATATTTGTACGAGAATCGCAAATGAGTCGAGTCCAATAAACTATTACATCAATATAAAACAAATGAAAAAATTTGTTGCACTCTTATCAGTTATTTTTATAGTTTGTCATTTTTCCGAAATCAAGTCGCAAGAATTGACATTGCCAGGCGAAGAATAAAGTGTACCCTTCCATAACAGAAAACAAAGAATCAGAAAATAAAGTTTCCATCGAAATAAGAGGAGGTTATTCTGCATTATTAGGGAAAACTTATGGAGAGAATGAGATATACGAATACAATTCCAAGTTAAGAAATGAATTTGGTTTTAAAGTTCAATATGCCGTCGTGTTCAAAAAAAGATTTGTTTTCTATAGGCGAGTATGCTTATTTAGGTCCATGCATTGATCTTCAAACAGGTAGTTTCAAACCGAACGATTTAAAAATCAGTGCCTCAACCTTTAATGTTTCTTTAGCTTTTGATTTTAAATTTTAAACCTATTAAAACACAACAAGAAATGGGGGGCATTGTTTTCATGCAATGTTCCCCATTTCATTAGGATCTGTTGTGTTTTACTCATTCATTTTATCCATAAAGTCATTCAAAAATTACCACCTGCTTTTATTTGTTCATATTTGAAAATTGGTCTACCTTCGACCTCGAAAAAAAACAACTAACAACAACAATATTTACAATTATGAAGAAAATGAATTTATCCAAATTGGCATTTATTTTTGCCTTTTTTCAACTTCCATTCACTGAAGCATGGGCGTATAACAAGACACTCACATGCAAAGATCTCCCACAAAAAAGTTTGGACTTCATCGAACAGTATTTTCCGGAAGAAGATATGACGACAATCTATATGGAGCGTGATTTTCTAGAAGTACGATACAACGTCATACTATCCAACAATACAAACATTGAATTTTTCAGGAATGGAGAATGGAAAGAAATCAATTGCAAGACATCTGAAGTCCCCGACGAATTTATTCCAGAAGAGATTCTCGTAAAAATCGATCAGATGTATTCCGATGCCACAATCATCAGCATTGACAGAGACAATCACGAATATGACATTAAGCTATCAAATGGAGTAGATATGACCTTCGACAAAAATTTCAACCTGACAGATTTTGACGACTAACAACTTTATTTTTATACAATTATGAGAAAAATGTTTATTATTTGCGCACTATTAATGGTTACGATGTTAACCTATGCGCAAGATTCAAAAAAAGGCACTTATTCAATGGGTATCACCTATGGTGCAGGTTATTCAATGCTTAGAATGGAGGATCCGTATGGGATGAAAGATCCAGAAGGAATTGCCAATCTGCAAGGAGGGTTGGCATTTGATTACTGGTTTACCGACCATATTTTCATGGAGACAAGCGTCACATACCAAAGACGAGGTTGGCGAATGGATGGCATCAGATACGATAAAGAAGGAGAATATGAAATAGAGCAAGAAGCAAAAACGAACCTACACTACATTGTTCTTCCTATGACATACAACTACTGGTACAAAATGAGAAGAATGGGCATGGTGTATGAGTTTGGGCCCTATTTTGGAATCGGTCTAGGAGGAAAGCAGAAATATTCTTGCGACATAGAATTAAAAGATCCTGCCTTTCAATCCGCAGCAGAACAGTTAGCGAAATCGATGGAGAACGAAACAAAAATATTCGATGATGATAATACAAAACGATTTGATTTCGGATTGCGTTTTGGTTTGGGAACCACTTTTGGCAAACGGATGAAATTCATGGTAGGTTATGATTTAGGTTTACTCAATCTATACAGAGGAGGAAATCACGATATGAAATCCAAGAATGGAACAGTGTATGGTGCTCTAACATTCTATGTCAAATAATCACCATAAAAACAACCACAACCCAAACCTTAACACAACCTTATTTACTGATAGAGGCAAGTTTTTCCTTGCCTCTATATTATTTTAATGGGTATCAACCATCATACATTTTTCCTTGCAGGATTCATTGAAACATGGGGACGTGGTATCTGGCGAGTGGACAATGTATTCCGTGATGCGGGACTGATTTTGACGACTTTTGAGGAAAGTTGTGGTGGTGTAACGGTTCTTATTCCAAGAGCTGGGAAGAAGGTTACCACACAAGTTTGACATCCCGTTTCGTTCACTAATTGTCCGATGTAGGCGTGAACACGTTCAAGGTCTTCGTCTTTAATACGCACGCTTGTTGTCTTGATGTGAAAGATAACGTGCAGGTAAATTTTGCATAATGAATGTGACATTGTATTATAATGCTTTTGCCCCTTCAGGGCGGGTTGTTGATTTTGTCCGTTATTATTAAATGTTTACCCATATTCACCCCAAGGCGTTGCTTCGCTTGCCATTGGGCTAGGTGCTTTTGCCCTTTCTGGGCATTGAATTCAATATTATGGATTTTTTCATGCTACAGATATATTTTGTCATTGTTATTTTTGACAAAAATATAAACTATGCTATAAAATTCCAAATCTATCATTTGTAATTTCGTTCTGGAAGGGCAATCACGACGTGCCTACAGCCCAATGGCAACGCCTTGGGTAACAATGAATTTTGAATATGGAACGTGATAATTGATTCATTATGTATCCCACGCCCTGGAAGGGCAATCGCAAGTGCGCATAGCCCAAGGCAAAGCGAAGCGGCGCCTTGGGGATGGGGTGATTTATGGTGTTTTTTCGCTCTGAAGGGGCAAAAGCCATAATCAATCCCGAAGCACGTACGTTTCGTTATATTCGATATTATACAGTTTCAGGAATTCGATATATTCGTCTTGGAATGAACGCTTTTTGTGGTGTTCACGCTGGTTTTTAATGTATGCTAATGTTTTGTCGACCACCGATTGACTCACGGAGTATGCCGCATAGCCACCCTGCCACGCAAATGTCGCATAGTGTGGAGAAAGTTTTTTAATCCAATGGCTGCTATTTCGTTTCATCTCCTCGATGAGGTGCGAGATTGTCTCTTCGCGTGACAATAGCATTAGTGCGTGGATGTGATCCTCCACACCTCCCACCTGGATTGTTTGACATCCCGTTTCGTTCACTAATTGTCCGATGTAGGCGTGAACACGTTCAAGGTCTTCGTCTTTAATACGCACGCTTGTTGTCTTGATGTGAAAGATAACGTGCAGGTAAATTTTGCATAATGAATGTGACATTGTATTATAATGCTTTTGCCCCTTCAGGGCGGGTTGTTGATTTTGTCCGTTATTATTAAATGTTTACCCATATTCACCCCAAGGCGTTGCTTCGCTTGCCATTGGGCTAGGTGCTTTTGCCCTTTCTGGGCATTGAATTCAATATTATGGATTTTTTCATGCTACAGATATATTTTGTCATTGTTATTTTTGACAAAAATATAAACTATGCTATAAAATTCCAAATCTATCATTTGTAATTTCGTTCTGGAAGGGCAATCACGACGTGCCTACAGCCCAATGGCAACGCCTTGGGTAACAATGAATTTTGAATATGGAACGTGACAATTGATTCATTATGTATCCCACGCCCTGAAAGGGCAATCACAAGCGCACATAGCCCAAGGCAAAGCGAAGCGGCGCCTTGGGAATGGGGTGATTTATGGTGTTTATTGCGCCCCGAAGGGACAAAAGCAGGATGTTCATAACCAGGGCAAAAACGAAGCGGTCCATCGAGATAATTGGAACATAATATTTTAATTTTCCTGGCAAGGAGGGTTTGCGATGATAGGATTTATTTGTAAATTTGCGAAAATCAAAAAATATCTGTTATGTTTGAAAAAATACAATCTGTAAGCTCCGCAGTG
>JAKSLB010000041.1 GCA_024401435.1 Paludibacteraceae bacterium
CTATTGCTGAACTGAAACGGTATTTAGACCCGTGTGAATCTTTAGACTATTGCTTATTGTGTCAAAATGATTAATCATTAAACATCTTTCCCCAAGGAGCTCGAGGATCGAACCTCCAAAATTTAACAACAACACAAACAAACTGAAAGGAAAAACAAAATGAAAAAGGACAACACAACTGAAAAGAAAATTGCTGAATTCATCGCTAATTATGATAACAGAAAATGCGAGGAAGAAGCAGAATATGTAGACTTCTGGAATGACATATTTGAAATTCTGGAAATTGATGACAGCTCTATCAAGCAGAAAAAAGTACACTGCTGCTTCAATGGGAAGAAATCCACAAGAAAGATTGATGTCTATACACCAAAAACAAAAGTTATCATTGAACAAAAATCATCTGATGTAAGTCTTGATGACAAATGTCGTGATATTGAAGACCGTGCAATGGATGCTTTTGAACAAGCTGAGTTCTATCGCAGCAAACTCAAACCATCAGAGCAGGGTCGATACATTGTAACTTGTAATTTCCACAAATTCAGATTCTATGATTTGGAACAGGATTTACCTGCTCAGAATTATCAGGAAATTGATTTGAAGGATTTATCTAAGAATCTCAGTTTGTTTGAAATCTTTATTGATCCAAACTTACAGAGAATCAGAAAGGAAGAAGCTGTATCCGCTGCAGTCGGTGATAGAATTAATGATTTGTACGAAGGACTCAAAGCTGCATATGGAAATAATTTTAATGAGAAAGATATCAACATCTTATGCGTTAGAATTATTTTCTGTCTGTTTGCTGAAGATGCTGGACTTTTCACAAAAGATGCATTCTGTAATTATTTCAGTCAGTTCCCTGCAAGTTGTATTCAAGATAAGTTATTGAAATTCTTTGACTTATTGAATACTCACATTGAGGACCGTGAAGGTAAATACTTTGATGAGGAAATTGTAAATATGCCATATGTCAACGGTGGATTGTTTGCAAACGCATCATCAAACAGTATTCCTGCTTTTACAGATAAACTGAAGAAACTTGTCTTTACAGATTTAGCATCAGAAAACTGGGAAGATATCAGTCCAACAATTTTCGGTTCCGTCTTTGAATCAACATTGGATGCCAAAACCAGAGGTGAGGGCGGTATGCACTACACATCAATGTGTAACATACATAAAGTCATTGATCCTCTGTTTATGGAAAATCTTGAAATTGAATTTGAAGATATTCTTGATGACAACAGACATAGAGCGCCCTTTGAAGCTGCAGGTGCATTGTGTGACTTCCAGGAAAAGTTAGCAGGTTTGAAATTCTTAGACCCGGCCTGTGGTTCTGGTAATTTTCTGACTGAAACATATCTGAGTTTAAGAAGACTTGAAAACAAAGTACTGAAAGCAATGAAGGACTTGAAGTTTGGTGAAGCATATAAACAAGGTTCATTGATTAAAATTCAAAACTTCCATGGTATGGAGATTAATGATTATGCACAACTTGTTGCAAAGACTGCACTATGGATCGCAGATTATCAGATGTTCAAAGAAACCTGGAATGTTTGTCGTGGAGCTTCAGACTTCTTACCGCTTAAAACCAATGACAGCATCAAACACTGCAATGCTTTGAAGGAAGATTGGAGCGTGTATCAGGATGTAGATTATATCATCGGTAATCCTCCGTTTGTAGGTTCATCCAAACAGACCAAAGAACAGAAACAGGATATGTTAGACGTTTTTGGTAAGAATTGGCCTAAATACGGATTGCTTGATTATGTTACATGTTGGTATAAGAAATCTGCAGATTTAATGAAGATTAACTCCAAAATTAAGACCGCCCTTGTTTCTACAAATTCTATCACTCAAGGAATCCAAGTTAATGCTCTTTGGACAAAGTTATTTGAAGACTATGGAATTCACATTGACTTTGCATATCATGGTTTTAAGTGGCAGAACGATGCAAAAGGTGAAGCACAAGTTGTAGTAATCATTGTTGCATTCAGTATTGGTGAAAAAGACAACTGCACTTTGTTTGAGAAAACAATCGGTAAATCAGTTAAGAACATCAATGGATATCTGATGGATTACAAAAACGTGGCAGTAGTAGACAGAACAAAACCCTTATGTAAAGTAAATCGTATGGTTTATGGAAATAAGCCTGCTGACGGAGGTGCATTGATTTTGTCTGAAGCTGAATACAAAGAATTCATCGAAAAAGAACCTGAGTCAAAGAAATGGATCAAACGGTTAATTGGTGCAGATGAATTGATCAAAGGAAAAGTCAGATATTGTCTTTGGTTGAAAGATGCTACACAGGCTGATATTGATGCATTACCGATGGTTAAAGAAAGAGTAGAATTATGTAGAAAAGCTCGTTTAAAAAGTACCAAGAAAGCTACTATAGATGATGCTGCAACCCCGCATTTATTCCAGGAAACACGAGTTTCAAATCAGAATTTCCTGTGTGTACCACGTACAACTAGTGACGAGCGGTCTTATATACCTATCGAATATTATGATGCTAGTTTCATCCCTTCTGATGCTGTTTTTACTATTAGCGCTACTGTTTATGATTTTGGTGTCTTAGAGTCTTCAATTCATATGACATGGAATCGTAAAACATGTGGTCGTCTTGGTGATGGGTATCGTTATTCCAACACCCTCGTCTATAACAACTTCCCGTGGCCCGCCCCAACTGCAGAGCAGAAATCTCGTATTGAGAAAGCCGCGCAGAAAATCCTCGATGTCAGAGCTAAGTATTCAGATAAAACTTTAGCATGGATGTACGATGAGAAAACTATGCCTGAAGATCTGAGAAAAGCTCATAGAGAGAATGACTTAGCGGTTATCGCTGCATATGGTTGGTCTCCACGTATTAAAGAAACAGATATCGTACATAATTTATTCGAGATGTATGAGGAATTAGTGAACAACAAATGACAAAGATAAGAATCTGTTATTACGTCGGTGATGCAGAACCGTTATGGGATGAAGACTCTGTTTTACGAACAAGAACAGATTTGATTGATTTAATTGAACATGATACCGAGCTCCAAAAGTTATGTCACGAGCTTTCATCTGTATTGGAAACAATACCAGAGCAAATGATTCTTGATATTGACGACTTAAATCCATCTACTGTCATAGATGAAGATCTAAAAAAGAAGCTTCTTGTACTACTGGAATTGTACGAGAAACAGGAATCTTACATATTAAATCTGTCAAATGAACTGGAGTTTTTCATGAAGCCCTCAGATTCTTTAAAAGAATTCTGCAAACGGAATAACATCTGAACAGTGTCAACTCTAACCGTTTAAGGCGTTTGTACGGGAAACAAGCCGCCCCTATTCTTTAAATCAATCAACAAAAAGGAGTTTATCATGTTCATCTATGAAGTAGAAAAAGAAGCTTTAAAACACATTATCGATAATGAAAATGTTTCAGAAGAAGATCGCAAACAAATTCAGGACGTCCTAAAAAGAGCAGAAGAAGAAATTGTTGAGTGGTCATACGATAAAGAAAGCGTTTTGATAGCATTGCAAGAAACATATTGGCAGGATTTGGATAATGATGACGCAGATGCAAATTTTAAAATCCTTCGAAAGGATGAAAATTTCTTCTCTCGTATCCAAGACCGTATTAAATACATCTCTGACTATTACACATGGGAAGAATTCAGTGAAGTTGTTTGTGATATATTTAATGATATGTACGTAATGAAGGATAACAAAGTTATTCGTAAAGAAAATGACTGAAAGGAGAAAACAAAATGGATAGTTGTCTACAAACACTTGTTAATTTTGGAAACAGTCTTTTAACTGAAGATCTGAAGAAACATGGTTTTCAATTCATCATCTGGAATGAAGATGTTGAACCCACAATTTATTTAATGTGGGCGGATGAAATCCTTGCAGACCTTCAGGACCCTGATGAGAACTTTTTGTCAAACGTGGTGCAGCAACTCGAGAAAGAATTCGAGGCCGCCCGTAATAACAAATTCTTGGACTTTGAACCACGTGGTTATTGTCCAATATTTTACTAACAAGAAAGGAATCAAACCATGACAAAAGCAGATGAAATGAGAGTGTTAGCAAATCAAAAATGTAACCACAAAGGTGCTAAAGAACTTTATGAAAAAGTAATTCATGAAATTGAACACGTTGCTAATAAAGGAGAGTTTGAAACAATCTGTAATCCCTGGTACACCTTGGGATCTATTGAAGCAGATTATTTCATCAGACTACTTAAAGAAGATGGGTTTAAAACAGAACCGTTCTTTAATAATGGCGGCGTAAGACAACTACGTATAATGTGGAACTGAAAGGAACAAAATAAAGTGGAGTTTATCTTAGATAAAGATAACAATCTGTACATAGATGATGATAATGAACTTATTTTAGTCAATATGCATTATCTAACTATGGATGACATCGGATTATGTTATACAAGCAATTTGTTAAAACAGTTGTTAAAACAAAAATGCACTTCAAAATTCTTGCTTGTATCAACAATTTACGCATTGTGTTATCGTATTCAACAATACCAAACAGCAATACAGACACAAAAATGTCTGGATAGTCTCAATAAAATACAAAGGAGTCTATAGATGAAAACAATAACGCTTAAAAAACATGTACCTTTAGAATTGGAGTTATTAAATGAAGACGGTGAGAAAACTTACATTGTCTATGATGATCAGCTCGGTAGATGTGATATTATACCAAATTTAGAGCTCTACGCTCGCTCGCTACTGGATGAAGAGTATGGACCTAGTTGGAATTTTGACAAATCCTTACATAATAGCATTGTGTATAACAATATGATATATGCAGCGATTTATGAGTTAAACAGACTTGATCCTAACGAATTTGATGTCCATTTGGCTATTAATGATCTTTTAGACCGGGTCTTTAAAAAAGAGAGTACAGATTACTTATGCTTGTGATTTTGACAACACTATATCTCATCTATCTACAGCAAGAAAGGGAAAACATTATGAGGCAATCACATTGGGACAAATACGTAATTTTCTTAGCATTGGATTTAATCATGGATCCAGACAGACACTATGATCTGAAAAAACCTTTGGAAGTTCAGTTATTGAACGGTGCACCAAATTGGAAAGAGTATTCCTGGGGCGGGTGTGGTATGATATATGACAGAGAGATTGCCGCACATGCGTGTACTGATGGTGAGTGGAAAAGAACCAAGGGTGGACAAAAAGCACCAAACTCAAAAGAGCAATGGTTAGATGTTCAAGCTCGTGGTTATTACCAAGCTGCAGGAATTTTACTGGAGTGTCAACGTCAGGACATTTCTATTGAACAAATGATTGAAATGTATCAGGTTGAATATGATGAAATCATTGCTATAGCAAACAGCAGACTCTAAACATTCTTTCAAACAACACTAAAAACAGGGAAACAACAATGATAAAGATTAAAGAGTTGAACAGAGAAAACTTCATAATTGATGACGATGAGTCAGTTATTACAATTGAAAACTTATCGCATGAAAATATCAAAAGTGCACTTAAAGAACTGGAAATTGAATATGATGAAATAGACGAATATCAGTTCTTAGTGAAAATTGCAGATTTTAAGAAAGCACAGAAGAAAACAAAAGAACTTAAAAAACAAATCAAAGAACTAAAACAGAATTTTGAAAAGGAATTGACTGATGAAGAAATTTCAGCAATGGACCCTTTACACAGAGCAATGGCAAAACTCGGTAAAATAATGTCGGAGGAATTCAAGGGTCTTGATTTAAATGATAACAAAGACGCTTCATATGAAGAAAATATCAAAATATCCAGAGCGGCCCATAAACGTAAACTAGAACTCATAAACACGATTCTGACTGATGAAGAACGTGATGCATACAATGCTGAAGTACCATTGTCGTTTGATATTAATGCACCAGATTATGTTGGTCTCAATGACAAGGATATAACAAGGTTTTATGATGAATCATGGGAAACTGTCAGTAAAGAAGATGATTTCCTACGTTTTCGTAAACCGGACTTGATCTTACATGAAGCTGGTGATAACCGTTTACCACCACGCGCTCTAGCTGCATACGATCCAACCCAACATATTGTCATCGTCGGAAAACTGTTGTGGGAAACCTTTGGTAACAGTCCGATAGAAGATGATGATGAGATTAAGATTAAAGACATCTTTATTCATGAATTCTCACATATCGTCTGTTTGGATCATGGAAACAAATTCTGGGATCTGACAGGAAAGAATGATTCTGCAGGACAGAAGATCAGAGAGTACCATCAGAAACAGATAGATGAAATCAAGAAGCGTTTTGAAGAAGGTAAATAAGCAGTTGACGAACATGGAAGTCTCCATATAAAATTATGTAAATCCCTGACTTACCGGGGTGTTATTTTATATGGAGATTTTTCATGGATAAAAAAGTCAAACGTGAAATTATCAGGTGCATTGTGGAATTTACTGTAATGATAATTCTATTGGGTGTATCAGTGGTATTAATCACACATCAGAACAAAACAACCGTCCAAAAAGCTTTTAATAAACAAAGCACTAACTGTGAATGGATTCTTTCCAAACAGTTTGACGGCAGCAGTCTGAAGATCGACCCATCACATAAAATCAAGCTATATGAACAGTGCAAAGCACTTGGTTCTAAATAATAATCATTACTTAAATCTTCACAATAAAATTTATAACAAACATCTAACAAAATACAAACAAAGAGGATACTACCATGCCTTGTAAAGAAACATTTAAAGAAACCCGTTCAGTTGCAAACCTTGAAGGAACCATGAAACTTAATGACAGATCCGTTGATTATGATATCATTTATACGGAACAACGGACAAACAATGGTGTTAAAGAAATCATTGTTGAAGTTGATTATCATACAGCGATCTATTTACCCGATGATACAGAGTTGAAAAAGTTATTGAAGGAATATATAACTTTTCATGTAACACGGGATCAGATGGATTATCATCACCGTGTCGGTATCGGTTGTAAGATGGAAGATTTCATTCAGGGGATTTATCTTAAGAACCCGCCCTCTGTTACAGATCACGGTGAAACGACACACCTCTATCTGAAACTTGTTGAGGTTCATGATTTCGTTGAACAGGAGGTTGTGCTATGATGGTAAAAACAGAGCATGCTTTTAACTGCATGCTTGCTAATCTAAATCCTACAGCAGGAACACCTATACACCAGACAATTGTCAAACAGTTTGAGAAAGCAGACAAAGTAAACCTTGTACGTCTGTTACGTGAACTTGGTGTCAAGATTCTAAAAGCTGCAGAAGAAGCTATTGTAAATGATGATCCTGTAGATGCGTCAAATGAAGTCTTTGTATTGAAGACAGATGAAAAGGAAACAATCGCATATATCATAAAACATTCACTTAAAGGGGCGGCTAAACAACCATCACTTGAAAACAAGATTCTTAAATTACCGTCATCATCTAAAGTGGACATCGTCGGACTTGCAAAACTGATATATGCATTTAAAGCTGCAAATGCTTCATATCCTTTTGCACCTCCGACACAAAACGGTATCAGTATGAGAAACTTCATTAGAGATTATGATGAAGAAGCCGCCCGTCTCTTGTCAAAACGGTATAGCGTACCGTTTGATGATACGGTATGTTGTCTGAAAATACTTATGGTTGCTTTTGCAAAGAAGGATCCGTCTATTCTGGATCCATATTTTATTGGAGGTGAAAATGACAACTACGAAGAAGCCATTATCGAAGAACCGGATGATTTCGAGTGAGTATTACACTGAACTCACAGGGGACGAGGAAACAATTGAGGAATTATTGAAATGTTTTCAGATGAAGGAATATCTGAAGTTTTCAATTATGAACCAGGACAAAAACAGTATCGGATTCAGTACAACCGGTTTACCAAAGAAATCAGTTTGGACAAAACTATCCAAACTTACAAAGAAACATTTTACAGTTACGTGTACAAATGCGTATCTGTACGAACCGTCTTTAATACTGGAGTATGATTTAGGAGTATGTATCGATGAGCAAGTCAACAAAAACTACAGACCCCAATCTTGGTAAATTCGTATTGGATTACCAAAATCAAATGACAAACAAACAACTTGAACTGGAGGAACAACCTATGACTACAACACAACTCGGATTTGATGAAAAAGTAAGTGCAAAATATATCGTGGACAGTGCAACGTATTCTATAGACGGAAAAACTGTTGTTCTGGACACCAGATACAATTCAGGTACACAACACAGATACATGTACCTTGCACACAACTGTCTGATAACAAGTGCTGTCACATATGCTATGTATAAAATAGATCATGATGAAAAAGAAGATCTTCTTATTATGACGGATAAGTTTGGTAATAAGATTTCAAATCTTCTTAACAGTGATGCATGGTGTATCCGTATCAATACAGGTTATACAAGCAAAGCTGATGAAGCAATACAGCTTGCTGTTAAACAACTTTTAGACGCACATGAGACAGATGTTGCAGCTATTGTGTCAAAAACTTCACAGAATGACCAGGAACAGCGTTTTGATACTAAAAAGGTAGAAGTAGACCAACCTGTAGAGAAAACTCAAAATAAAGCATCACAGGTGTCTTTAACAGATGCTATCAATGTTATTCAGGATTCACTCAGAACAATCATCAATACTTTGGAAAAATTAAAGTGAATAAAACATTAGAATGTTACATCAGAAGACTTGCAATTTTAACTTTAAGTCTCGTCGGTATCTTAATTGCTATCCCATGTTGTCTGATATCTTATGCTATCGAATGGATATCAGAACGTGAAGAAATGGAACTCTAATATGGACAAATATCATCATACATCCAAATTATTACAGGACACTGAAAGAATTCTGTCCTGTATTTTAAAAGATGATGATAATGATCTCTATTCTCTAGACAGAGACATTTATCAATTGAAAACAGATCATGACAAATTTTTACATGATTACTTTTCCTTACCTGAAAAGGAGAAAGACGATGGAAGCTTGTTATTCAATCGTTGATTTGTTAACCGCATGTCCTTTAGATCTTGAGTTCGAAGAAACAAGAGAAAAAGTATTTGAACAGATTGAAGCAATGGGTTTTGATCCTAATGATGACTCTGAGTTTCCTGTGTTAACTGAAGATCAGTTTGAACGGATTATTGATATGTGGACTTTAGGTGAAGATCCTTTAGATTATCCACATGAGTGTTTAACTGAGCTCTTTAACAGTTAACTGTTTAGTTATCATATCCAAGATATCCTTTGTCTGTTGTCTGACAGAAAAGAAAAAAGAGAAAAAAGAAAAGATGGGTGAAGGGTATCTTGGATTACACCCCCTGTCAAGTTTTATTTTAAAAAATTTGAATCAATGAGTTTTTTAAATAACAAAATCAAACACTTACATAAACTAATTTTAAGAAAGGAACATCATAATGAAAGTTTATTTAGGTACAAATTATGGAAAACATGAACGAAAATATCAATCAAGCTGCAGAAGATATCATCAACGATTCAGATAATAAATATCAAAAGAAAGGCAGAGCTGTTACTGAAGAGACCCTGATGGAATATATATCCAAACTTAGTAAATTATCCTGTAAGGAACTTGTAACAAATATTTTATGGGTCTGGTATTCCAAAAGTAATCTGCCTATTGGTGTTTATGCTGCATTCATCGCTGCAATCGGATATTTTGTTACACCTATTGATTTAGTCCCAGATGCAATACCTGTGTTAGGTTTGTTTGACGATGCAGCAGTTTTAGGTGTAGTTATTAAATTAGCTAAAGACAATCTGACTACAGAAGCATTACGCAAAGCAAAAAAGAAAGTACAATCAATATTTGGCACATCAAATCAAGATACAATAGTTGATGCTGAAGTTGTCAGTAGTGAGTCTTTATGAAAGGAAATAATACAATGATTAGTTACAAATTTAATACTTTGGTTCCAGTTGTCAATGACAATAATTATGGACGTCGGAGATGTTTACAATTTAAAGATACGTCAGACCTTGTTACTGAATACAAGGTCCATCTGGAATCAATCAGACTTTTGAATTTTAGAGTCAAACTGAAAAAGTGAAAGAGGTTAATCATGAATAAGCTTGTTGTTGTCGGTGATATCCATCTCAGTGAGAAATCACCTAAAAAAGAACAGGGTGTTATGTTTCTTGACTGGTTGTTTGAAAACGAACTGAACAATGAAAATAACGACCTATTGTTATTAGGTGATTTGTGTAACATTAACACAAAACCTGAAGTTTATGGAATCTACATAGATTGTTTCGTAAACAGAAGCAAGTTTCACAGTATCACTATCATCAACGGTAATCATGATTCTGAGATGCAGGATACGATACTGTCTATTTTTCAACCATTGAAGAATGTCAGTATCGTCCTGCAACCACAGGTGTTAACTTTTGGAAAACTCAGAACTTTGTGTTTACCACACTATAATCATCAGGGAACAGATATGGTTCCTATGATTGACAGATATACGAATCTTTATACGGAGACAGGTTTCCAGGAATATTTTGACTTTGGCTTTGGACATATCGAAGATCAGACAAACCATTTCGGTAAGACTTATCCCGATACTTCAAAACTTAATGTCAACACCTGGATGAACGGACATCTTCATACGGAGGATATCACAAAGGGCGGCCACTATCTCGGATCAGTCACACTGAACAGTTCAGCTGAAAACGGTAAAGACTCATATGTTGCAGTAGTCGATGAGGAAACCAAATCATATGAACTGAAGCTTGTACCAAAGTTTCTTGGATATTATGAGGTTTCATATCCTGATAATATTCCTGAAATCACAACACCTTTAGCAATCTTCACTGTAAAGGAATCTCTGGATAAAGAGGAATCAATCTCATTTTATCAGGAAAAAGCTAAAGAACAGGGAATTGAATTCCACACAAGACTTGTTCAGAACAAAAAGATAGAATCATCAACCATTGATTCAGACAGAAAAGATTTGTCTGTAGAATCACATCTAGATGATTTTATTGAGAAAAACATGATTGAAGCCGCTGTTGCAGATATCTGTAAAACAGTACTGAAACGAAAAGAGACTCTATAGGAGAGTTTAATGGAGAACAATTTTGATATAGATGAATTTAACACCATATGTAGAAACAACAATTTCCGAGCTGATGAAGTTGACAGGAATATCAGACATGCATTGTCATATTATGCATATATATTCTTCAAGAGAAACTCTTCAATACGGAAAAGACAGGACATCACTTCTGATGAATTTAAACAGAAACTGCGTATGGTAAGTAAAGACATCTATGACGCATCCGGTAATAAAGTAGACAGCATTGATAATATGACATACTGTGCAGGATGGTCATTTACGCGTGAAACATGTGGCATTACTACTCTTGTTATCTTAAGTCATGCGTATGAGACTGAGGGTTGTATCAGAGAACTGTTTTTTGATATGGGCGGGTCTATAGGAAAAGTCCATGTAGAAGCAGTCAAGCTGACATTAGATGATATTCTTTGTATTGACCAGTGTGCAGTCAATTTAATGAAGGCTCGCCCCATTGCAGAAGAATATTATCGTAGACTCTATGATAGAGATCTGATGATCGAAAAAATGATTGAGTGTAAAACAAGGATCCTGTCAGCAGTTATTGAAGACACGGGTTGTGTTGTTGATATTCAACAGCGCTGTACCGGTGAACCAGAATGCAGTTTGATGGTATTAAGTGAACACAATGAGCGGTTGTTCAATAAAGACATTGACAATATCATGGATGATATTGATCCTCAGAAGTTCTCTGAACATGTACGTCATTTAATTGAGTTATATAATGACGGATGGTCAATTGATTAATTTCAAACAACCCCTGACCACTCCCACGACTAAAGTCGTGGGGTTCTGCACAAACCAAACTACTGTTTAGCTTAACGTACAAAGCGATGATCCTTCGCTTAAAGAAATCTAAAGAGATTTTTGTATACCTTTTTGGTTTTACAACTCTAAGGTGTTGAATTTTAGAGTTAACCGTATACCAAATTATCAAAGAGCAGTTTCATTCCTGGTTTTTGAATGAAACTATCTGTAGTTTAGCGTATATGTATCTCATTGTCAACATCTAATCTTGTTCACTCTCATTCCACGACTAAAGTCGTGGGTTTTCCCGTTCACAATCATAACACAAAGGAGATATACCTATGAAAATCACACAAGCAGAAAAGAATCTTTTTAACAACTTAGCAATCTCTATTCTGAAGCACATCACGTTGAAAACAGACAAATCTCATCTTGGTGCGACAAGGGCGCAATTGAGATGGGAACAATATTGTGCAATTAAAGGTAAAGACCCGGTACAATACAAAAAGATTATTGCAGCGCTTTTAATGAATGAAGCTGAAGTGGAAACACTTCCAACCATTGAACTTGGTGAATTCTATTATGATGAGGAATGTAATAGAAAACCTGTTGAATGGTATGTATTGAATGACTTGGTCTTAGATGAGGATGATCCTAATAAAGATCAATACCAGATTCTATTGTCCAAGAACGGGTTGTGTTCAAATCGTATTTTCAGAACAGAGAACCAATTAATTTATGATATTTTCAAGGAGACTGACGATGATGTTCATATTCACACTTTTGGGAATCTGCCGCTTCTTTGGTTGGACCGTGTTTTTAGAACCACCTATGATCGCTGTTGTACTCCTACTCCTTTTGCTGTAAAGACAGGAGTCAAACAAGATAAGAACGGTTTCTGTAACTGGTTCATCGGATCAGACATGGAAGTTGATGCACAAGGTTTATTGCAGACAAGTGATGATTCATTTACAACTGCAGTACGTCCAATGATTGTTCTAAGAAAGGATCATTTAACCAATGTCAGACGGATTAACCAAATACAAAGTAAGACCCCTGTCCTCTAAGTTTAAAAAAGCAGATATAGTAACTTATTTTGATGGAACAGAATGTCTGAGAAATGATTATGTTAATCTTTTGCAGTATGATAACTACACACAGGAAGTTTCATTGTATACGAGCGCATGGGATCGTACTGTCACAAACGTAAAATGTATCAGAGAGTTCCTTAATCAGAAAAACTTACCTGCAGGCAGTAAAGATGATATCAGACGCAGATATCTGAAAACACAGTGTCATGTTTATGAACAGGGGACGTACAAAGAATTTGCTGAAACAATACCGAGGATCATTACAGAGATTGATGTCCCGGGGTTTTCACAGATGGTATTTGATTTTCTGACCGTACGACCAAAACGTAAGAAAAACAAAGTTGAGAAAAGAACCTTCATTGAGAATCTTATACAACGAGGGGCGGACAGTATTTATCCTGATTACAAATACAGGTTAGGTCCGTTTTCGTTTACCTTCTACAACGATAAGCTTTCCTGTGTAGAATATATGTATTCTACGAACTCACATTTTAATGATGTGGATATGAAGGAATTCTTTAACAGACTTGATGTATTTCTTGCTAATGAAACCGCACTGCACGATATCTGGTCAGAAAACGTTCAAAAGCTGTCTGCAAAGTATGATTTGGTCTATCTGTATATTGAACAACAGTATCCTGATTTTAGAGTGAGACAGAATTTTTATCGACAAATCGTCATATACAAAAATGACGGTCACAGCGGTAAAGCATTCTCATTCAATGATGACCTTGCATACATTGACAGTGAACTGAAATTAATGGAGTGATAACATGAAGGAATCTGAAGACAGTACAGTCTATGTAAAGTACCAAAGGGATGCAAAGCTGATTATACAATCGGACTTTCTTCCAAATCAGTTTAGAAACGGGCCGCCCGAGAAAGTAATTGCAAATGTATGCATATTATGCTCAATGGCAGAACAATTTAAACTGACACCGATACAACTTGCAGAACAGATGTACCTTGTAAAAGGGCGTCCTGCATGGAGAAGCAGCTTTGTATTGAGTTTATTGAAAACCCAGGGACTCAAAGTCACATTTGAAGAAATAGGTGATTGGGACACAGACCCTGATGCAAAGACGCGGTGTATTGCAACTGATAAAAATGGTGAACAATACATGTCAACCTGGATAACAAAGAAACTTGTTCAGGATGAAGGATGGATGAAATCATCTGATTCAAAATGGTTGACAATGCCCGCCCAAATGGCTCGGTATCGTTCTGCAACATTTCTGCTCCGTGCATATTGGCCTGAACTGTTGATGGGATATTATACAACTGATGAACAGGAAGATATTAACTCTGATAAATCTGAAAAGCTTATCAGGTTAAATCCACAGAGCATCGAAAAAGCGTCGTAAATGACTTATACGAGGCTTTTACAGTTAATTTGATATTTATATATGTTAGAGCACAGGGGCTGTTATAGACGGCCCCTGTGCATTCTTTAGGTAACACATGAAAACAACAATTAAAATCAAACCCAGAAGTCTTGCACAATTGAATATAATTTTCTTAATGGCACATCATATGAAATTAACCTGGTGGGAACTGTTTGAAGATTATCTGTTGGACAACGGATGGCTGGAAATCAGAGAACTGCTGGGTCAAGCTATAAAAGACCACAATTTAAAAAGGGAAAAACCCTGGTGCATGCCGTGGTTGTGGGAACGTAATTCAATTGTAGAGCACGGTATATCAGCTTTTCAACAACACGTTGAAGAAGAGAAGGAGAAAGAACAATGTCTATGAGCAGTAACAAGTTTGTCAGCTACAGTCTTATTCACCAGGCACTTTGGGTTTATCGCACAGTCTATGATCAGGAATTAGTCGATAAAATTGCAGAGGTAATCAAAAAGTTTGATAAGAAAGTCTACAACGCCCGATTCTTCAATGCACTGAAAGAAGTCTGTCCTGCAATAAAGGTGTCACCGACATCTAATATTGATAATGAATACACTCTGTATATCCAATATTCAGCATACAACATGTTTGAAATATATACACCGTATGTTTTTTCTTATAGGGACAGCAATGATGTTGAATACAGATCACAGAGCTGTAAACACGATGATCTGACATATGTTCATGTCAGACTGAGAGACGCCCTGGATGAAAACAGACGTATCAACAGTAAGCTTCTTTTAGAGTCATTAAAGACTCATCAGGAAACGGCAAAAAATATAGTTGATGTGTATCAGGACAATCTCTTTACAATGGAAGGACTGAAAGAAGGTCTGACAAACAAGAAAAGAAGAATTGAAATGAGTTTGCCCTCAGATGTTTTCATGCAACTGCTTTAATGGAGTGTAAAAATGAAAGAACAGTATTTAACAGATTACACAAGATATTATGTCAGTAAAAATATCCCCATGCTTCAACCAAAAATTGTTTGTACAAAGGAAACAATGTCAAGAACAGATTTTTGGTTAGGTTTAGTTCCAACAATGGAGCGCTATCACACGCTTACATATAAAGATTTGACGATCCGTTGTAGCTATTCACCCGATTATCGTATGTTCAATATGATGATCTCAGATGAAAGTGATTGTAATAATATCGTGTGTCTGGCATCCATACATCACTTTTTCCAGGAAACAGAACAGAACATTGAAATGTTAAAAGCATTTGACAAGGACGCTATGTTTCAACGCGCTAAAGATTTTATTGATGAGTATGAAAAATATATAGAAAAGACACATGCATATGAAGCTTTGGTTCGTCTGTTAGACACATTGCTGATAGGTGGAATTGATCAAGAAGACTGGACTATTAAATTTGTTAAGAATCCAAATTTAACTCAAGTGAAAATTTTTGCATCAAGTAGAAGTGCTTCACAAAAATTTCAATTTGTATTTGATACGGATGAAGCAGTAAACAAAACCAAAGCTCTTGTCTCATACCTGGACTCTCTATCAATTGAAAATCAGAAATTCAAAGAGCTGAACATAGAGGTTATGACAGAGGATAGGTGATGAAAACATTTGTAGACCCACGGGATAATGAAGAATACACCGTGGAGCAACAAAACGATTTATATGTAATGATACACCCGCTCAGATATATCGGTACAAAACACGCATTCCCTGATATGAATTCTGACAACGTGAATGAATACGGTTGTCTGTATGATTATCTGAGTATTCAGGATGCGATACCTGAGGGGTGGAGATTACCTACAAAAGACGAGTGGAAAAAGATATCAGTCAAAGATGTTAAAGCTGGTTGTAAGCACTGGGATTGTTATCTCAATTTTAATGAATGTGAATTCTGTTGGGTAAATGACGGAAGCATTTGTTATAAGACAAAAGACGATATTGAACCAATGATACTGTCTCGTATTGTTATGCCATATCAGGAAGTCTCAGTAACAATGTACTGTGTAAAGGACGTAAAATGAAAACTAATCTGGATATCCCTAAAGGTATCGCAGCAATTCTTCAAGATGGTTTTAATAACTATCTACAGATGTTAGATGACAATAATCTGTATATGTTCATTGATGATAATGGTGAATTAACTGTCGCATCAAAGCATTTGGAAATAATCCCATGTCAAATGTGCAGAACACCAGGAACTTATACCGATTATGAAGATGTGGATGATCCACCAACAATAAGATTGTATGCACCCGAGCATTTATATGAATCAGATGTTTTAGCAGTAAAGGAGACAAAAGATGAGTGACAATGAAGCTTATGAACGTTTGGCAAAATATGTGGAATTAACATATTCTATTTTGAAAGACAAATACCCACAAGTAAAATGGGAAAATTATGAACACCATCAGGGTCAACCACCAATCAGTGCAGCCGTATATGCAAACGAGAACTTATCTTCAGAATTAATTGAAGCATACCAAAAGACTGACGGATTCTCTATCAATTTTACGGCAGATGTTGAAGATTCATTAAATCTTAAAACACACCTTGAACCTTTGGATGTACTACTCAGACGTTTTGAATTTAAAATCAAAAAGTATCATCCAAACACAAAACTATAATGGACTGACCACTCCCACGACTAAAGTCGTGGGGTTCTGCACAAACCAAACTACTGTTTAGCTTAACGTACAAAGCGATGATCCTTCGCTTAAAGAAATCTAAAGAGATTTTTGTATACCTTTTTGGTTTTACAACTCTAAGGTGTTGAATTTTAGAGTTAACCGTATACCAAATTATCAAAGAGCAGTTTCATTCCTGGTTTTTGAATGAAACTATCTGTAGTTTAGCGTATATGTATCTCATTGTCAACATCTAATCTTGTTCACTCTCATTCCACGACTAAAGTCGTGGGTTTTCCCGTTCACAATCATAAAAGGAGTAAAAAGATGCAATTCACAAACAAACTTACAGCTGAAGAAATTTTACAGTCATACTATGAAAAATATCTTAACGGTGATACTGACGCGTTCTTATGTTATCCGGGGCGCGCTGCAATAAAACTCGGTTATGATTATCAAACTGAACACAGTCTGTCTAAATGGATTTGTAATCAATTGTCTGAGGGAAAACTCAGTTACAATGATTTGGAACATGAATTTCTATCATTTCTTGCAAATTCATATGTAGACAAACTACAGACAATGGCGTTCATTAAACGTTTCATAAGTTTCAGTAAGTTTGACAAGGAAAATGTGGATTTTGAAATCAAAGCATTGAAAAGACGTCCACATAGAATCATCGCATACATGGCTATACTCAACAGTTTCGAACGGAGTCTGATCAGTTTCTGTGTTATGCATAACAGGACTTTATCAGATGCCATCAAAACATTCATAGACAAAAGTGTATCCTGTATACAGAGACGTGCTACATGTTGTCCGGGGATTGTTGATGAAAACGAGGACTCAGATGAAAACATCATTGATTAAGTGTATACCCGCCCTTGTATTGTTATCAGCATCATGTCAATCAGCTTTTGAATATGACTGTTATCACCCTGCAGAAACAGAACTGATGAAAGATATAAGACATGCATGCAATTGTTTTGAAGCAGTTGATCCATATGGAGATTGTTCATTTGATGACTGGGAACGTATCAATGTTCTCCTGTTAAAAATCATGAATGAACCATCAGACGAACTAATGTCTGAATGGAACGACATGATAAATGACATTAACTGAAAAGAAAGGGATATTATCATGAAAACCAATTTTGACAAAATCAGTACTGATGTACAATCATTCTTTTCAAGTAAGACTTTTTCTTCTGAAAACATATTGAATCTGAAGAATAACCTGATGGAAACAATTGAACCCGTTCGTAAATCAGCTGTATCTGCAGGTGAATATCTAGTTGATAAAGCTAAAGATTTTGCAACATATGTTGACAGAAGTCTTGTTATCAGAAACATAGAAAATGCAAATATCTCAAACAGTTTCAAGCAGTTAGAACAACTTTCAGATGAACAGCTGGAACAACTGTCAAAAGATATTGCTGTTGAAGATGCAGAATATGAAAATAGACGCGCTAAATTTATCTTAACCTGGTTAGATGAACATTACCAAAAGTAACAAAAGAAACACAAAGGAGTTTAACATGAAAACATTTAAAAACATGAATGAATTTGAAGCATATTGTGAAAAAGAAATTGAATGGGAAAAATCTCATGGTGTTGGAGCTACATTGGAAATAAACCGTCCCTGGGAGGATGAACCATACTACGACCTAAGATGGCACCTGGAGGGTAATGGATACATAACAAAACCTGAAAGAGTAGAGGTTCTCGGATGAAAAAAGTAATTATCATTGATGAAAACGGAACACAAACACACATTGAAAATGTTATGTGGTGCAAATGCGTCACAAAATATGATGTGATGACAACTGCTGAAAGTCTCTCAGAAGGGAGAGATATTGATAATGAATACGTAAAAGACTTTGTTCAAGACGTAATTGATAATGAGGATTTTGATTTAATTATAGAAGATCGTCTTGAACAAACTATAAGTGCTGCGTTAGACACAGAAGAGTAAGATTATGTGTACAGTAACTATTACAGAAAATGATGGAATAACTTATACGTCTGACGACGTTGTATGGAAAGAATACATCACAAATCAACGCATTCAGAATAAATTGAGTTGCAGAGATACACTTTTCATACATGAGGGCTTGCTATATGAGAAAATATTAGATAAGCTTGACGACCGTTTAGACGAACTCGTTGATGATACCTTGGATGAAATAATTGACGAGAGCATCAAAGAGTGTAAAGATTAATATCTAACAACAGCGGGGCGCGCATGCTATATACGCGCAAACTTTTAACATAACAAGAGGAGTACGAAATGACAAAACAATTTAACACAGAACGTGAAGGACAAATTGCTTTCTTTAATAATTTCAGAATTAAATATGAAGACAACGATGTACTTATTGATAACACCGATGGTGTGTATAATGGTAATCTGTTTGAATTCAAATTAAATATATCCGATCTAAACAAAGTTGTTTTTCAGACAATCAAATACTTGTCAAAGATGAGAATCAAAGGTGAAAGCATTCCTGCAAACATACTGATTGTATCATTAAACGATGAAACGATGTATGTATATGAAAGTAAGGACTATTTTGACGATATACATAAAGTCTACATCGGGGCGGCCTCTGTTGGAAATGAAGGATTCAGTGCAAAACCCTACAAAGACAAAATTGATTATTCTACTATAGATGGAAGTATCAAAGTCTTTGGGTTATTAAAACAAAATAACTTCATGCCAATTGACTTAGATGAAAACTGTATTGTCGGATGGGCAGAAAGATATTATAGAGAGAACCCCACTGCTACAAAAGGTGATTTTATCGGTGATGACACAGGGAAAGTGACAATCGTTGGTGAAATCAGAGCGCCTAAACATTTCAAAGGGTTGATTAATCCGTATCCGCACAAAACTAATGAAGTCTTCAAATATCTTATGGATAAATTGAATGACAAGCTGAGAAAGAAGGACTTGGGCGCGTTCTATACACCAATGCCATATGCAGAGAAAGCTTGTGAACTTGTAAAGATGGCAATTGATAGAGTGCCTGCAGGAAATGATTACATTATTCTTGACAGATGCTGTGGAACAGGTAATCTTGAACAAGCTGTATTAAACGTATTAGGTGAAGAAGTTGCAAGTCATATAGTCTGCAGTACATATGAATACTATGAGTATAAAGTCTTGATAGAGCGCCTCGGTGATAAAGTCAGAATGATCATCCCTCCAACTGAAGACACTGTTGATTATGATCAGGGGTGTGTTAAGAATGCCGATGCTATGAGCGAGGAATACATTAACAACAAGTGTATCAAGCAGTTTGTCGATGATCCGAAGTGTACGATTATCATGTTTGAAAATCCACCCTATCGTGATAGTTCTGCCGCAAATAAAACTAAGTCTACAAATTCAAAAACGGTTCAGAGTTTTGTTGTAAAAGAAATGACAAAGGTTAAGGAGGCATTCAAGAATACTAATATCTCTACGGTTAGAGATTTGACTAATCAATTTGTTTGGTCAGGAGTAAATTATTATCTCCGTAAGATTACTGATAGTTACATTTTATTTTCTCCATGCAAATGGTGGAAAAGTTGCGGTATTGCAAATCTGACAATGGAAAAAGGCTTTCTTTTTAATAGGGCTTTTTTCCATGCTGGGGAGTCTGCGATAACTTGTGCATTGTGGACTAATATTCCCGATTGTGTTACAGATAGTATCCATTTGACAGCATACCCAAGTGCAATGGATATGAGTGCTGGTGAAATCGTAACAATCAGAAAGTGTAGTAATACATTTAGCAATTACTATGAAAAGAATGTGCCTGGGGATATTACTTCTGTTTTCTGTGAAAGTGATGGAACAGAAACAACGGGGAGAAAGTGTGATGGAAAATCTATCTATTCTCCAAGCATTATTGCTTATGTTACACCAAAAGGGTTTACCTTTGATGCTAACAACAATAATCTTGTTAGAATGACACATTATAATAACCGTGGTACATACATTACAAAAAAGAATTATCTGAGAATGTTGCCCTTGTTTGTTGCTAAAGAATATCCCAAAGAATTATTTTACGAAAAGGGAGAAAGCGGAGTGTTTTTTACTTCATCCGATGGTGGAGACAGATATACCAAAGACAAAGAATTCTTGAAACAATGTCTTATCTACACTTGTTTATCAAACCAAAACAAATGTCTGTCATTCCACGGGTCGGATGGTAGGGATTATCAAAACGAACTTTGTTTGGACGGGGGTGCCCTTGCACTTAAAGACATTCAGTCTATGAAACTTAACTCAGATGAGAGGGAATTAATCAATCTCTGGGATAAGATTCTTACTGAAGCAAAACAATGTGCAAACTATGATTCACAGTGGCGTTATGGCGTCTATCAAATCAGCAAAGACTTAAATACATATACACAAAAACAGGTAGGAAAGGGAAAACAAAATGTTTATGACTATCCTGAGTTGAATGGCGACTTACATACACTTGTTACTAAACTGAAAGCATATTATAAAAAGTATATCACACCAAAAATGTTTGAATATGAACTGGTGAAATAAACGAGAATAAATTCGTTTCCATTACTTTTATAATATCTCATTAACTTATTAATTTAATTACATTAAAAAGGAATATTACTATGAACGTTCGTGAACTTACTCGTAATCAATTGGTTGAACTCAAACAAAACTATCTCACAGAGAAATTGGATCAAGATGGACAATCACCAAGTTATGGTGAGCTTGCCACTGCAGATGAGACAATTTCAGATGAAGAAGTGTTCAGTTATTATGCAGGAACAGAGTTCAGTGAAGATGATTTTTCTACATGTGATAATGAAAATCATTCTATTAAAGAAACTATTGTGGAAAAACTGATTGACACTTTGACACCAGTATTTCAAGAAAACTATCATCTTGACAAAGATGAAGTCAGAGAGTTAATTGACAGCAACATGACTGAAGAATGGTTTAAACATATCCATGAGTTGGCAATTCATTGGTCAAACAAATAATTAGGAGAACTAAAATGAAAGCAATCGTTCCAGAAAAAGAAATCAAGACTGTAAAAGACTTGATTAAATTACTTCAGAGCCTTCCACCTGATGCAGACATTACTGCAAACGTGATGGCACTTGGAAGCGAAGTGCTGTATTTTAAACATGCAGTTCAATTTGATGTTAAAGGGAAAACCTGTATTGAATTGAACTTTGGATATCGTAAACTTTAAAATATAACAACTGACACAGTCTAAGGCGCTTCACTGTACAAAGAAACCGCCCCAATATAAAAAGGAGACAAAATGGAAACCTATACTGATGAGAGGGATGGAGAAACTTACAAAATCGTTCAAATAGGTAACTTATATTGGTTTTCAGAGAATTTGAGACATCAAGGAGTTGGACATTATTTCCCAAATAGGAACTCTGATAATGTAGAAAAGTATGGTTGTTTGTATACTTGGGAAAATGCGATGAAAGCCTGTCTCGAAGGGTGGAGATTACCAACAAAAGATGAATTCGAGCAATTGTTAACCATAACGAGAGCTAAGGATAATACTTCAAGTATTCGTGATCGATCTTGGAATAAAGGCACAAACTACAGTGGATTTGGAGCACTACCAGCTGGCATCAAAAACAGCATTGACTATTTAAGATCTGATATTGGTACTTGCTTTTGGTCAGCAACTTTAACAGACAGCAAATATGCCTATCGTATCTCTGTGGGTTCTGACTATGCCAACATAGGTGAAGGTAATGTTAGTCTCAATTTCTCTGTTCGATATGTAAAGGAGGTATAGATGAATACATTTACTGATCCCAGAGATAACAATAGTTATAAGGTCGTTAAGATTAACAATCTATTATGGTTTACAGAGAATCTTAGATATGAAGGCATAGAACATCATTTTCCTAACAGAGATTCTGAGAACGTAGAGAAATATGGCTGTCTTTATACATGGGAAAATGCAATTAAAGCTTGTCCCGAGGGTTGGAGATTACCTACGAAAGATGAATACTCGGCTTTAATTGTTACTAGTGACTTTAAAATGAATAAGTCTTCAGTTATCCGTGACATATCTTGGGATAGTGGTTCTAATACCTCAGGATTCAGCGCACTACCAGCAGGTGAACGAGACTGCAGCGGTGACTTCGACGGCTTTGGGTCAAGCACCTACTTCTGGTCTTTTACACCAAAGAACGCAGACAATGCCTACCTTCTGCTCGTGTGTCCCAGTTACGCCTACGTGTACTCTGACTACTTCGACAATGCTTTTTCAGTTCGTTGCGTAAAGGGTATCTAAACAGCAAAACAACAGGAGAAGACAAATGAAAAAGTATCACATGTATCTTGAGTATGAGTATGAAGGACCAAGTATAGGTTGCATTGAATATGACGATACTAAATTTGATGACGCCAGCGTAGATGAATCTATAAAGTTTTTCTATGAATATGTTCATAAAAACAGAGATCTGTCTTATTGCATAACAATGCTAGATTGGGTTTTACGCTATGCTAATACCTATGATGTTACAGATACCATGTATGATGCAATAGACAAAATAAAAGCTATTTTTGAAGAACGTATTCAATACATTTTGCAGAATACGTATGAAGACGTGGAGTTTATTGGTATCAAAGATGATGAAGGAAATTTCTCATTTAGGTAGACTAGAAAGGAAATTTAAACAACAAGGCAAGGAATACTTATCATGCAGATTAGTTTTCTAGATCTTATAGCTTTTACGCTATATCAGGAAGCAAAGATCAAAAATTTTGCAAACAACAATAGTCTAACTAGTGACAATATACTGTCTGAGCTTCAAGCTACATTACCAGAAATTATATCTACAATAGATAAGCTAGGTATTTCTGATAACGAAGCTAAATTAAGAATAGAAAAAGACTTTGATGAAGATTCATTAGATAAAGTTTTATTTGCAATTTTTGTAGATTTGAGCAGTTTAACAAATTTTAAAGCAATAGCTGCCAAAGTTGCACATGATTGTAAAACCGGTAAATTAAATAAGAGGACGCGTAAAATACTATTCAGAACCAATATTGATGTTTGGCTAGGATACGGTAATTATGATGAGGGTTTAGTGCATATTTTTAGAGATACTGATAAAATAAAGGACTTTGACAAGCATAAAACTCATTTTATGTCTTTAAAAGACGCATTAGTCAATAAGCATTCTTTAAAAATATTATCTGTGAATAGCGTGGCAAGTGATTTAACAATGACCGTCTGCGCAATTGTACTGGAATTGCATAGTTTGTTTGAAAAGAATTCTTTTCAATTTAACCAAAATCAGCCTTATAGAATATACGATGACCCTCATTATCAGTTACAAAGTAAAGGTATCCCTAATTTGTTCATATCTGTAGACGCATATGAAGGAAAAATATATACTGCATACATAACAACAGGAGAAAACAAATGAAAAAGTATCACGTGTATCTAAAATACAATTGTGAAGGAGAACCTGAAATAGGTTGTAAAGAATTTGAAGGTGACTACAACGAGGACGATGAAAGCTCCGATTTTTACATCAAATACATATATGAAAACAATACTATAGACTATTGTTTGCATCACTTAGCAAATTTATTTTATACAGCAGTACGTTGGAATATTGACAACTGTATGTATGATGCAATGATGGAAGTTAAAGCTATTTTCGAAGAACGCATTCAATACGTTTTGCAGAACACATATGAAAATGTAGAATTTATCGGTATTAAAGACGATGATGGAAACTTCTCATTTAGAAAACCTAGAGAAGGAAAATAAACAGCAAAACAAGGAGAAAATATCATGCTGTACACTATCGAAAAATTACTGAAGATCTCAAACGAAGTCATCACCCGTGAAGTTAAGAAAGCTATTGTTGAAAGACAAAATGCTGAAGATAAAAACTTCATAGATGAAATTCTGTACAGAACTTTTATTGAAGATGCACCTGTACAGGAAAAACAAGAACCCCAACCTCAGCAGGAAAACTCTAAACAGGAAGAAATCGTTGAAGAGAAAACTGTTGAGAAAGATGAAAGCAAAACTGCATTTGGTAATATGAAGATTTACCATAAAACTAAAGCAGGTAGAAAACCAAAATATACTGACGAGGAACGTGTTGAAATAAACAGACAGCGCGCCCTCATAGCATACGAAAAGCGGTTATTGGATCAGCGTCTAATGGCAGTTGCTGAGTGTAAAACAGGAACAGATTATTGCAAATATCTGAAGGAAAACCCAACAGAAATCTATAGATTACATGGGTTTATAAAACGATTCTCACATGCTAAATCTGCAGTGTTAAAGTTCTTTGACCTAGATGCTGAAACTCCAGAGGAAGAATTAATTGCTCGTCAGATTTGCAAACACATGTGTCAATCACCTTCTGAATTTGGATTTTCTGTTGCTGATGCTGAACACGGTACATTGAAAACGGATGAAATTGCAGTATTGAATTTCAAACCAAGACGCGGTCCTAAAAATTAATATTACAATTCAGTAATTGGTGTTGAGGGCGGGGAGAAGTGACAAGGTAAGACCCGCCCTCAACCTTTACAAGGAGATGTACCATGAATGTATTTACAGATTCCAGAGATGGTTGTCAATATAAAATTGTTAAAATTGGAAATCTTTTGTGGTTTGCAGAAAATCTGAAATATAAAGGAGTTCCACATCATTTTCCTGATAGGAACTCTGATAATATAGAAAAATATGGTTGTTTGTATACTTGGGAAAACGCAATGAACGCATGTCCTGATGGTTGGAGATTACCTACTGATAAGGAATATTTAGATTTAATTGGTGCTACAGATTATCTTATACCCAAAGATTCTTTCTGCATCAGAGACTCAACTTGGAAAAATGGTTCTAATTCATCTGGGTTTAGTGCCCTTCCTGCAGGCTATGGTGGTCTTTTCCACAGTTTCGGTTCCAATGCTGCCTTTTGGTCTTCTACACTATATGAATCAGACTCCGCATGTCGCTTATGGATATTCCTCCATCTCGCCTACGTGGATTTCAATCAAATTGATGAGGCTTTTTCAGTTCGATATGTAAAGGAGATTTAAAATGTTATCAGAAGAAGAAATCATTGCTTGGTTAGACTGTGTAAACTCAAACTTTTACACGCATAATGATGCAGATCATTCTGGACGGAGTCATTATTCATATTTGGCAGAGTTCTTTAATACCAAGGAGAAATATGACAGACATACCGGTATAGATAAGTTACTCAATGGAATAAAAGTAAATTTTACTGACGATATATCTGTTGTCAAAAAAGCTTTGTTGGATATTGGAGGAATTCAAACATCAAGAAGTACACCCATTTTTAATATTGCTAAAATGAAGTCAACGAACAACTTTGATGACTGGAAAATTGTTAAAACCAGAGGAGACTTTCGTTTAGAGTGGTACATTGAAGGAAAACATGATCGGATAATCCCAAACAATATGCGCCTTTATTACAAAGGAGTATATGAAACACATATTTGGAATTATATTCCTACGAATAAAATCCAAGCAAGTATTGCTTATCTTGATCCACAGAGTTGTATAGAAACCATAGAACAACTATTGGACATCCTGGAACGTACAAAATCTCATTTTGACATTGTCGCACAAAGATGTCTTGCTAATGAAAAGAAAGCAGAGCTGTTTGAATCAATAATCAATACACGTCTTGCAGACGCAGGGTTTGATAATGATGTCCACGTAAGTGTAAAGCGTTGTCCACCAAATATTTGTGAAATAAGTGTATCACATATGGCAACTAAACGTATCAGTACTAACATAACTGCAGAAGAGCTGGAGGACGTCATTTCAGATGTCCTGTTCTTGAGAAAGTTAAAAGCTAAAGGTTGGAACCTGTGATGTGGAAAAACGTAAAACTTAAACCTGGGGTAATTGACTAGTACGTGATTTATAAACTATTACTAACAATGTTTAATTTTTGTTGACAACAACTAATCACCGTAGTAACATTCAATATCAAGGAGGTTCTCATGTATAAGCCTAGTAGAAAGGCTTGTCTTGAATTGGGAGTTCATGCTAACAC
>JAKSLB010000042.1 GCA_024401435.1 Paludibacteraceae bacterium
TGTAGAAGACTCCGATTTTTATATTTGAGTGGTAAAATTACTGGAAGTTAAGATTGACTCATTCTACATCTGACAAAATCAAATTGACGAAACCAATCTATATGTGTATAATTGAGACAAAATGAAAATGACATGTTAGTGAGGTAAAAGTAATGAAAAGAGAAATGACACTTGAGGAAGCACTTGTTAAAATTGCAGAACTTGAAAAAGAGAATGCAAAGCTTAAAGAGGAAGTTGAATACTATAAAAAAAGAAAAGCGAGCGGGCGCCAGAAGCACAATGCTAAGTGGATGGCCATCTATAATGACTTTGTCGTTTGCTATGAAGGCGGTATGACGATGGTAGAGATAGCCAAGCGTAATAACATCAGTGAACGAAGCATTTATAGGTATAAGGCTTGTTATGACCTGGAGTCCAAAAGAGTCACCAGGGACGGTTCTGTTTGACTCACTCTAATGATTCACAGAAAAAATAACGTTACAGGAGGTAGTATATTTGCCAAGAAAAATCCGAGACACCGGAAGCACCGGTTGGTCACATATCATTATCAGGGGCATTAATCGTGAGAATCTGTTCTATGATGATGACGATTATGCCTATTTTCAAAGAAAGGTGAAACGATTTCAAAAGGAATGCGGCGCTGAATTGCCTATAATGTGCCTTATGAGCAATCATGTTCATTTCCTTCTTCATGTCCCGGATGGCATCTTTGCGCCGTTTATGAAGAAAATCACTGTCAGCTACGCATTCTATTACAATAAAAAGTACGAACGAGTTGGACATGTTTTTCAGGATCGTTTTCGCAGCGAACCCGTAAATGACGAGAGATATTTGTTGACTGTTGCCAGATACATCTACCAGAATCCACAAAAGGCAGGTGTCTGCAATGCTGCGGATTACCCTTACACACTGCTCTCACCGGATGGTATTTTGAGCGGATATTTTGATGCAGACTCGGGCTTGCGGGACTTCCTGAGCTCAGACAGTAGCGATTACTGTCTTGAATACGATTCCAACGGTTCCAACTCGGACGCCGCTGTATTGCAAATGCTTTCTTCCATGATCGCCATCGACAATCCACAGAAACTGCAATCGGTTGATAAGGCTGTTCGGGATGATATTCTTTGTAAGCTCAAACGTAACGGAATAAGCATCCGCCAAATATCAAGAGTGACAGGCATTAACCGCAATATAATTCAACGCGCATGAGTCACCAGGGACGGTTCTATTTTGAGTCACCAGGGACGGTTCTGTTTGACTCATGCAAATAATCCCGACCGGCGTCGCCGGAGATCCGCTGGAAACGGATATGGTTGATTCATAAATGAGTCAAACAGAACCGTCCCTGTTGACTCACGGAATTGGTATACAAACACAGTAATATCCTTGACTTGTATCAACTAAATCTATACAATAGTAGGTTGGATGAATGTAATTCATCCAACCTATTTAATTGGGAGGGGTAAGAAGCGTATGTACGTACGTAAAGATACAGAACCTCTGGCAGACAGAGCTCATCTCGCGATTGCAACCGTGCACGGAGATGAGATGACATATATACAGGAAGCACTCGACACGAACTGGGTCACCACCGCGGGCAGCAACATCACCGCCCTCGAAGAGCTGGCAGCCCGGACCGTAGGAGTGCGCAGTGCAGTCGGACTCGGCACAGGAACCAGCGCCCTTCACATGTGCGTGAAGCTGGCAGCTGAGAAGGCCTACGGCCCCGGGCTGCCCGGTCAGCCTTGCCTCGCAGGCAAGCGCGTGTTTGCGACCGACATGACCTTCGCCGCAACAGTCAACCCCGCAGTCTATGAGGGCGCAGAACTTGTCTTCATCGACTCGGAGCGTGATACCTGGAACATGGATCCGGACGCCCTGACGAAAGCATTTGCACTGTATCCCGACACCCGAATCGTGATAGTCGCGAATCTCTACGGCACACCCGCACGCCTCGACAGGATACGTGAGGTCTGCACCGCACACGACGCCATCCTCATCGAGGACGCCGCTGAGTCGCTCGGGGCCACATACCTCGGCCGCCAGACCGGCACCTTCGGCGACTTGAGCGCGATATCCTTCAACGGCAACAAGATAATCACAGGTTCATGCGGCGGCATGCTCCTCACCGACGACACCGAAGCGGCGGCACACGCCCGCAAATGGTCGACTCAGAGCCGCGAACCGGCCGCCTGGTACCAGCACGAGGAGATCGGCTATAACTACCGCATGTCAAATATCACCGCCGGCATCGTCCGAGCACAGTTCCCGCACCTTTCCGAGCACATCGCTCAGAAGAAAGCGGTCTACATGCGCTATAAGGAGGGGCTTGCGGGGCTCCCCGTGACCATGAACCCGTACCTCGCAGACTGCAGTGAGCCGAACTTCTGGCTCTCCTGCCTGCTCATCGATGAGGACGCTATGTGCGAGTGTACCCGCACCGCCACCACCTCGAGCTTCACCCCGACGCACGGCAAGACCTGCCCCGACGAGATCCTCGCGGCGCTCGCTTCCATCAACGCGGAGGGACGCCCCATCTGGAAGCCGATGTCCATGCAGCCCGTCTTCGCCGGAAATGCTTTCGTAACGACGTCGCCTGACAGCCCCGTCGATGCCGACATCTTCCGACGCGGCCTGTGCCTGCCGAGCGACAACAAGCTCACGCAGGAGGCTCAGATGACAATCATCGAGACTATAAAGAGGTGCTTCGAGTAAGCGACTGATTACGAATCAGTAGGTCGTTGACCTCTGGAGAATGATTCAAATAAGTTATGGAGGACATAAGCTCTTCCGATAGGACAGGGTTTAAGTTGATAAATGTATCGATTGGTTTTTAAGCGATTGCTGGACTTCGTGCTCGCTCTGCTCGCACTCGTCCTGCTCTCGCCCGTGCTCCTCGTACTGATCGTACTCGGAGCCATCAAGATGAAGGGCAACCCCTTCTTCGTCCAGCCGCGCCCCGGACGCATCCGCAGAAAGACAGGCAAGGAGCGGATATTCAGGCTCATTAAGTTTCGCAGCATGACTTGCGCCAAGGACAAGGACGGCAACCTCCTGCCCGACGAGCAGCGCCTCACCGGGTACGGGAAGTTCATCAGGAAGACGAGCCTGGATGAGTTGCCGGAGTTCATCAACGTCCTCACGGGCACGATGTCACTCGTCGGCCCGCGCCCCCAGCTCGTGCGCGACATGGTCTTCATGACTGACGAACAGCGGGAACGACACAAGGTACGCCCCGGCATAACCGGACTTGCCCAGGTCAATGGGCGCAACTGTATCGAGTGGGAGGATAAGCTCGCCTACGATAAGGTGTATGTTGACACGATGTCAATCGTACAGGATATAAAGATACTCTGTGTCACAGTCGTGAAGGTCTTCAAGACGGAAAGCATCAGCTACGAGGGGATGGCTACCGCGGAAGACTTCGGAGACTATCTGCTCAGAACCGGAAAGGTGAGTAGAGAAGAGTATGATAGGAAACAAGAGGAAGGGAAAAGGATACTGAAAGGTGACAAGTAATGAATGATTTGGTTTCGATAATTATGCCTGCATACAATACAGAGAAATACATATCGGAATCAATACAGGCAGTACTGAATCAAACATATACAAACTGGGAACTGCTGATAGTTGATGATTGTTCTACAGATTCTACTACAGCTGTAGTAGAATCGATAAAGGACCCGAGGATTCATCTCTTAAAGAACGAGCATAACAGCGGGGCAGCGGTCAGCCGAAACTATGCTTTACGAGAAGCTAGGGGCAGATGGATAGCTTTCCTTGACTCTGATGACTTGTGGGATGCAACAAAGCTTGAGAAACAGATAACCTTCATGGAAGCAAACAACTACGCTTTCTCATACACTTCATACGAAGAAATCGATGAAGATGGAAAGCCGACAGGAACACTTATAACAGGTCCCAAGAGAATAACGAAACACAAGATGTTCAACTACTGCTGGCCCGGCTGCCTGACAGTTATGTATGATGCTTCGGTGATTGGACTGATACAGATAGAGGATATCAAGAAGAATAATGATTATGCCATGTGGTTGAAGGTGTGCCGAAAAGCAGAGTGTTTTTTGCTAGACAGTAACCTGGCTCAATATCGGAGAGGAAGATCCGGCAGTATAAGCACACAGAGCAAAATAGGACTTATAAAATGGCACTATAGATTGTATAGGGTATGTGAAAAAAAGAGAGCACTAGCAAGCTTATTATTTGTTGTTAGAAATCTAGCGGGGGTTGTAATAAAGAAAATAAGGTATAGGAAAATGGTATGAGAACAATAATATATATAAGAACATCGAATATCTATGATGATTCAAGAGCGACAAAAGAAATTTTAGCATTGTTAGAAAAGGGATATAGGGTGATTTGTCTTGGTTGGAATCGGGATGGGGAGGCGGAAGAACGGAGTACGAGACTATTTCAAAATGATAATGCGCAATTGGAATTAAGATTCTTTCAGGCAAGAGTTGAGGGAGGCATAGGCTTAAAAAACATTAGACTCCTTTGGGCGTGGTTAAAATGGACAAAGCGTCAGGTAAAAAAAATAAAAGGCATAGATGCTATACATGCTTGTAATTTAGATGCGGCCATGAATATATGGAGGTATGCGATTAGTCATAAAATTAAACTTATATATGATATATATGATTATTATGTTGATTCACATAATATACCAATATTATTGAGGGGAATTATTGAAAAGAAAGAAGTACATGTTATTAACAAAGCGGATTTAACTATTATTTGTACAGAGGAAAGAAAAGCACAAATTGTTAAGGCTAATCCGAACAAGTTAATAGTAATTCATAATAGTCCAGAAGTAAATAAAGTTGAAGAAGAAACAGAAATATACGATTACGTATATTGTGGGTCATTGTTCCAGGGTCGTCTCCTTGGGCAAATATTTGAAAATTATAATATAAACACAGATTTAAAATTTTGTATAGCGGGATATGGACAGTATAAGGAAGCTGCAACAGAGTTAACGGATAAATATCAGAACTTTCATTACTTCGGTGCATTATCTTACGAAGAAGTTCTAGAAAAGGAAAAACAATCAAAGATTATCTCGGCGATATATGAACCTTCGATTCGGAATCACAAGTTGTGTGCACCAAATAAGTTCTATGAAGCGTTGGCATTAGCGAAACCCGTTATTGTGTGTAGGGGAACTGGAATAGATAGAGTTGTTGAAAAGAATAATATTGGTATTGTAATCAATTATAAAGTTGATGATTTTTATAGTGCGGTTCGAACATTAAAGGATAATGCCTACCTTAGGCAACAGATGGGAATTAGAGCAAGACACTTGTATGAAAAGGAGTTTAAATGGGAAATTATGAAGAATAGACTATTAGATGCATATTGCTCAATTTGGAATAAAAAATAATACTATATGGACAAGAAAGCGTAATTATATGAGTTGATTAATAATTAAACAAGCGGAGAGGATACCTATTCAATGAGATGGAAATATTATAACCATGCCGCTGTGCCGCTTGGAGCACCTCATGAAGAACCCGATTTGGAGGCATTAGAGGATGGTTCGGTTTGGGGGATACCAGGAAAACCTTTGTTAGCACGGTGGACGACGGATTTTGATTGTCAAGAGGAAACAAATTGGTGGTATCTAATTAAAGATGCACCAATAGAAATAGAAGAACTTTCTAATCATTCAAAAAAGCATATTCGTCAAGGGCTAAACCGGTGTGATATAAGAGTAATTGAATATAAGAAATGGGAAGAAATCTACGAAGTTTTCAAATTGGCATGTGAAAATTATAGGGGATTAATAAAGACGGAATCAAAAGAGAATTTCTACGAAACGTGTATAAATAGTAAGAAATTTGTTTTTTGGGGGGCATATGAGAGAAATAGTCAGAAACTAATTGGATACTTAATGGTAAAAGAGTATCTCGAATATGTTGAAATACTCACAGCCAAGTTCAATCCCCAATATTTGTGCACACATATGTCGGATGCATTATATTATACAATAATCAATTGGTATATGGACAAAGCAGGAATTAAATATATATCATCAGGACAGAGAAATATTAACCATGTCACAAACACACAGGAATATAAAATAAAAACTTTTGGTTATAGGAAAGCATATTGTAGATTGCACATAAAATATAGAGCATGGCTAGGTATTTTTGTATGTGTAATTTACCCATTTAGAAAAGTATTTAGTCTTTTTGATAGATATCATTGTTTCCATTTACTTAATAGTATTCTGCATATGGAAGAGATTTGTAGAGGGAATAGAGAAAATAAAAAAAGGGAATAACGAGATTGTTTCTTGACTGATAATAGATTTGCCAGACAGAAGTATTAGATGTTATGTGATAGAGCTTGGTTATTGTGATAGCGAAAAGGGAAGCAGGGCGGACATATGGAGAGCAAATGTAACACTAAAAATTATATGTTATTTCGAAAATTATATACAATACTTATTATTTGTTTGCCAGTGACATCGGTATATGCAAGTCCAATACCTTCTGTAAACATTGGAGAATTAATTTGTGCTGGATGTGTTTTTTGTTTATTGCTTGATATGATAAAGAATAGAAGACTACGGATTGTTTGGTCACCAGTTTTATTGTATTTAGGATATGCAGTGATTGTATCGATAATGAGTATAATGGTTTTTTCTGTTATAAGTTCATCATATTCATCAAAGGACGTCGTCGAACGAGTTATCAGAGATGCTTACTATTTTTCGTTAATAGCATATTTTGCGCCTAGTTATTTCGATTTTGAATATGGGAAAAAAGTAATAGAAGCGTTAATTACTATTCTTGGAATTTATGTAATTGTGCAATTTGTGGTATATGAGGTTTTTAAGGTCTATATTCCAGGTATAATTCCTCAAATGAAAACTACCATTTCTGGAGGAGTAACTGGAGCTGAATTGACTGAAAAATTTGCTAGAAATGCTCAACAAGATGGATTCGCTCGTCCAAATGGCTTTTTGGCGGAACCTGCAATAATTGCACAAGTGGTATCGGTGGGGCTTTTGTTGGAATTGTTTCCGCATAATGCTAAGACAAGGTATTTAAGAGCGGGTTTCTATTCATTAATAATGATAATTACATTTTCGGTAAACGCATATGTAGTTTTGTTCGCGATATGGTCCTTGTGGATTCTATTTCGTAAAGGAAGAAGGCCAGATGCCAAAAGGATTATTCTCTACATGATGGTTATTATTATTGGGGGTGTTATTATCATGCAGAGTAACAAGATGTCAAGTATTATTTACAGATTGGAGGAGTTAATAACTAGCGGGAGAACAAGTGGTTCATCCGTCGTAAGGGTTATTCGAGGACCAGCATTTTATGCAAATATGCCGATTGCATATCAAATAATAGGAATTGGTTTTGGTAATTTTATTCAATTTAAAGAGATATACGGGATACAAACTATTTATGAAACAGTAGATGAATACTTAAATACAAATGCTTATATCTTAATATCATCAGGTCTAATAGGATTTACATTATATTTGATGGCATTAGTTGCAGAATCAAAAAAGCGAATTGCATTCTCGAGCAAGTTGGTTGTTGTATTACTGATTTTTGGATTATCTAGTAGTATTTACAGTAGCGCAGGATTTGTAATTATGTTTTCGTTTCTGTTAGCGGCACCTAAAGAAGGGGGTTAATGATAATGAGGATATTGATTATTACATTACATAGTATTTATAATCCGGGGTCTGCATTACAGGCATATGGGTTACAACAATTTTTATTGCAGGAGGGGTATAATGCGGAAATAATTGATTATCGACCGATGTATAGCACAATTGGAAAAAACAAACTCAAAGGAATTATCAGAAAAATAATGTTTTTTAGAAATGAAAAAAAAATAAAGAAGAGATACAATGAGTTTGTTAGTAACAATTTGATATTAACCAAAAAATATAGAACGTATAGTCAATTGTTGAGTGATTGTCCAAAAGCGGATGTATACATTGCAGGAAGCGATCAACTTTGGAATATGAGCTATGATTGTGGAAAGGATGATAGTTATTATTTAAAATTTGTTACGAATGGAAGAAAACTTTCGTATGCAACTAGCATTGGAAAACGAGACATTTCAGAGATTGAAGTGAAAAGGATACAAGAATTGACCAGTGATTATTATAGTATTTCTGTTAGAGAAAAAAGCACGGGTATTACATTATCAAAACGGCTACAGAGAGAGATTAAATGGGTATGTGATCCAGTATTCTTGCTGCCCAAAACACAGTACGAGAAAATGACAAAAAAGATACTTATGGAACCGTATGCTGTTATATATTTATCTGCTGAAAGTGATTTATTGGAGGCGGTGATTAGGGATATTAGAGAGAAGCTACGATGCAAGATTGTTTTATTAGGTGGAAATAGAGTGAGATGTGACTGTGATATCCACATTAAGGATGCTGGGCCAGAAGAGTTTCTCTCATTGTTAAAATACGCGGAAATAGTAGTATCTAGTTCCTTCCATGCGACGGCATTTTCCTTGATTTTTCACAAGAAATTTGGGGTGATTCTACCCAAAGGAAATGGGGAAAGAATTGAGAGTTTGCTAGAACTGAGTGAATTGAAAAGTCGAATTATTGGGAAGGAAGAAGATTTTTCAGGTTTATATTCAAAAATAGAATATGATACTAGAGATAGATTTATTAATTCCTTTGTTTGTGAGTCAAAAGATTATTTGTTAAGATCACTTAATGATTAAGATATGGAGGAGTGCTAGTTGAAAAACACTGTTTCGGATGTTGTTGCGAATGATGAATGTTGTGGATGTGGAGCTTGCGTTAATATATGCCCTACCGGGGCAATAGAATATACAGAGGACAAATATGGATTTATTACGCCTACGATAAATCAAGGAATATGTGTTTTATGTGGACAGTGTCTTGAGGTATGTACATCAAGACATTTTAAACAACAAAAACCATTAGAAGCATATGCTGCAATGGCAAGGGACACCAAGGATCGTCTGGCTGGATCATCAGGGGGAATATTTGGAGTACTTACAAAAAAGATCCTAGAGGAAGGCGGAGTAGTGTATGGAGCAAAAATGGACGAGGAATTTCAAGTCTATCACGTTGCTGTAACAGAATTTGATTCAAGAGATTGCATTCTTGGATCAAAATATGTTCAGAGCCACATGGGGGAAGTATATAAGGATATTGTATGCAAATTGAAAGCAGGAAAGAAAGTGCTTTTTTCAGGAACTCCATGTCAGGTTGCAGCCGTTAAAAGATTTATTCCTAGTCAATATCAGAAGCAGTTATTGCTAGTAGATGTCGTGTGCCATGGGGTTCCCTCTCAAAAGTTTTTTGATAGCTATATTGCCAATTTATCGAGACAAGAAGGGATAGTGGAAAAATATAGATTTCGAGCCAAGGAAGATGTCAATAATGGTATGAATTGGTTCTTTTCATATAAGGTGAAAGGAGAAAAAAATAAGGTTCGCAATTGGCCAGAGGATACTTTCAATTTCTTGTATATGAAATCGTATATATATCGCAAGAGTTGTTATAACTGTAAATTTGCTTCTGTGAATCGATGCTCTGATATTACATTATGTGATTATTGGGGATGGAATAGATATCATTCGTGTTTTGATGTTGGGAGTACTGTCTCTGGAGTATTAATAAATACAGAAAAAGGTGAGGGGCTATTTGAGTCAATTGATGATCAGATAGAAAAGGACAAGACAAATATTGAGAACATAAAGAGACATAACGGATGTTTATCGAAACCTTCGGAATATAATCCGATTCGAGAGACCATATTAGAAATGTGGCAGACAAAAGGATTTTCGTATATTGAAAAGCAATTTTTGAAGCATAATAAATGGAAACGACTTAAAAGTAGAATTTATAGAAATGTTCCAATAAATGTCAGAAATAAGCTTGTTCAAATGAAGACTAGAAGAGTAGAAGGACAAGAAAATGAAAAAAATAATCCTAACGATTGATACTGAAGGCCCAAGAGGTTCAAATCCTGTACTATTCCAGATATGGGGAAAGGTAGGAAATGAATACTACGGGATACCTAAAATCATTGAAATTTGTGATAAATATGGGGTAAAAGGTTTGTTTTTTGTTGATATTCCAGAAATATGGGATATGGGATATGATGCAATTAAAGAAGTAATTTTATATATAAAAAATAAAGGACATAATGTTGGGGTTCATATTCACCCTCATCATATGCCTAATGAAACACGACAATTTTTATATGAATATTCGAGAGAGGAACAATATCAGATAATTGAGCAATGTACCAAAAAATACATTGAAATAACTGGAGAACAACCATTATCGTTTCGGGCAGGAAAGTATGGCGCTAATAGGGATACATTAGATATTTTAAGTGATTTAGGGTATCTGTATGATTTTTCGGAATTTTATTCACAGAAATGGTGTGGAATTAACCCAGAGGTAGCTTATGTATTGCCGATTAAATATAGAAATATTATTGAATTTCCTGTGACGGTATATAAAAGCCTTTCAATACCACACGTATATTGCAGATACGATAAACTTGAAGCAACTAGTATGCCTGGGGAAATATTGCATGTTTTGAAACAATATGGCAAAACATCAAACGAGGAAGTTATTGTTCTTTTCTTGCATAGCTTTTCGTTTTTGAACTATTTAGAAACCCCAGATAAGCCAACAGTTAATTCTAAAAATATAAGGTATTTTCAACAAACATTAGATAATATAAGAAAATTGGATTATTTTGGCATAATTGAAGAAAAAGAACTACATGATATTCATGTGGTAGAAGAAGATAATATCAACAATGTAGTAAAAACAAAGGGTTTCTTACGACAAGCATTTTATTTTTATAAAAGAGCTAGAAGAATTGTTAAAAGCAACAAAAAAGCAAGAGTCTTTATAAGTGGGTGTTATATGATAGGAATTGCTTTTATAATAATGCTATGTATTTTGTTTTTTTATATTTGGAGGGTGTAGTGAATATTAGATTTTCAGATGGTTACGATAAGTTACCAGAAGCAATTAAAAAACTAACGAAGAATACCAATTTGTTTTTTACAAGGGAATATGAGATTAATGTACATGAACGCAAGCAGAGATTATATTACATATGGTCAGATGCGTTTGTGTTAGTAGTAAGAGTAAAAAAGCAGATGTTTCTAAAGGCAGCAGTTTTGGAAAGTGAACCTTATAGGTATAAAGAGGGAGAGGATGAAAAGGAATTTATTACTTCATCTATGCTGGAATTGAAGAAACATGGTATACAATGGACTGTATGTGCCCCAACAGCAAGAGTTAAAGAGTATCCTCAATATGCTAAGGTTGTTCCAAGTGGCAACTATATAGTAAATCTCCTTCGGTCGGAGGAAGAAATATGGGCAAATGTCCATTCAAAACATAGAAACAGCATAAGAAGGGGAGAAAAGGCAAATCTTGAAATTAAAATAGGCGGTCTGAATTTGCTAAATGCCTATATCCCTATTTCAATAGAAACATATGCAAGGAGTTCCCAGCAATCGTCAGGATATGAATATTATAAAGGAATTCTAAGTAAATTGGATGACAATGTATTAATTTTTCTTGCATTTAAGGAAGGAAAGGCGCAAGCAGGAGGGATGTTTTACTATAATAATCAAGTGGCGTACTATTTACATGGAGCTTCTATTAATGGATCAGAACCTGGGTCTGCAAACTATTTGTTATGGACAGCAATGATGTATTTTAAGAAGATGGGGGTTAGAGAATTTAGTTTTGTCGGATATCATTTTAATCCTGAACCAGGAAGTAAACTAGAAGGAATTCAACGATTTAAAGAACGATTTGGTGGGCAGCTGGAGAATAGTTTTAATTTTAGATATGAACAAAATGTTTTAGCATATCGACTGTATGGCAGAATTAGACAATTCAAATCTAGAAAACCATTTGATAAGTATAAGGATGCAATCGACTTACAAGTAGAAAAATATCCAGAATTAAACGGGGGAGAAGAATGAAAATTGCGGGTGTTTCTATGACATATAACGACGGATATAAACTAAAGGAGTGGATTGATCATTTTCAGATATATAAGTATCAATTGTATTGTTTTGTTATTGTAGATAACGGATCAAGCAAAGAATACAGACAGCAGTTGAGAAACGCATTCCCGGAGGCAATTATTATTGAGAGAGAAACCAACGGGGGATGTACGGCGGCTTATAACGATGGGATAAAATATGTGTTATCCAATACAGATGCTGATAGTATTGCTATTATTGCAAATGATATTAAACCATCAGAAAGATGTCTAGTATCAATGTATGAGTATTTATTTAGCACTCAAGACATGGGGATTGTGTCTTCGGCAATACTTAATAGAAATTCTATGATTGTTGATAATTACGGACACAATGTTAAAGGCTTTATTGTAAAAAATAGTGATATTGGAAAACGGATAGATGCTGTTGATCCAAAACAAAAAGAGACTCTGCTTGTATCAGGAGGGTTTAATTTGGCAAAAAGAGAATTCTATGAAAAGACGGGATTACAAGATGAAAAGCTTTTTATGTATTGTGACGAAATAGATACTGCGTACAAAGCAAAAAAGGAAGGATTTAAATTAGGGGTTATTGCAAATGAATATGCGTGGCATTGGCATATTTCACCGCCTGAAGCAATTGGAATTAGGCATCCAGAAAGTCGGTATATGATAAGCCGTAATAGAGTGTATCTCACGAGAAAACATTTGGGAATATGGCAAGCTATTTTATGTTTTTTCTATTCTGGGATTTTAGCACCAGTGAAGGTGTATTGTATAGGAATAAAGAAAAGAGACAAAGGGCTTCGATTAAACGCAAAGTATGGATTTATTGGAGCAATATACGGAATACGAGGAAAGATGCAACCTAATAAATATTCATTTCCGCTGAAAACAGAATCTAATCAAAGTAAATAGTAGTCTCGAATATAAGTATCCAGTTGAGGAGAGTGGATAAAGCTGTTCACAATATCAAATTTAGAACAAGGAGATCAATTATGATATCATTAGTAAAGCCATATATTGCACCGGCAGAAGAGATGATGCCCGCAATTCAGAATATATTATACAGTGGATATATAGCTGAGAGCGAACCTGTTTGGGATTTTGAAAAACAATTTGGGCTGTTTATTGATAATAAAAATACTATAGTAGTGAATTCGGGAACAGCTGCGCTTCATATTTCGTTATCTATTTTAGACATTGGTCCGGGCGATGAGGTGATTAGTACACCTATGACATCAGAACCAACAAATACGACCATTGCACTTACTGGAGCGAAGGTCGTTTGGGGTGATGTAGATCCTAATACTGGGCTATTAGATCCGCGTTCTGTAGAGGAAAAAATAAATGAAAATACAAAAGCAATTATGTTAGTGCATTATGCGGGAATGGTTTGTGATATGAATGAGTTCAATATGATTTCTAAAAAGTATGGAATTCCGATAATTGAGGATGCCGCACATGCGCTTGGAAGTAGATATAAAGGGAAAATTATAGCTTCAAATTCAAGGTTTACATGTTTTTCGTTTCAAGCAATTAAACAGATGACTACAGTCGATGGGGGGGCAATTGGTTTTAAAAATGAGGATGATGTTGCTGTCGCAAAAAAACTGAGGTGGTTTGGTTTAGATAAATCTGTATCTAGAATGAATAATGATATTACGAGAGCTGGCTATAAGTATGGAATGAATAATGTTACTGCAACGATAGGACAAATTCAGTTAAAGCATACACCAGAAGTTTTAAATAAATACATAGAAAACGGGAAGTATTATGATGATAAATTGAAGTCAGTAGCAGGGATACACCTAGTACCTTATTATGAGGATACCCAGCCTTCGTATTGGCTTTATACAATGAAAGTTGAGAATCGGGAAGATTTTTGCAAAATGATGGAGGAGAAAGGTATTGCAGCGAGTCCATTACATCATCGTAGTGATACGCATTCGGTTTTTGAAGAATCAAGGTGTGATCTTCCTAATATGGATGAATGGTATAGTAGATTTGTGCATATCCCTTGTGGTTGGTGGGTAGGCAATGAGGAACGCGAATATATAATTGATACAATTAGGAAGGGATGGTAAAAAATCATTATTTGAATTTGTTATAATATAGAATTAATAGATTAGCGGAAAGGACGGTGATTATTGGTGGAATCGAGAGCCAAAAAGGTTACAAGTGGATTAATATGGACATATGCAGAAAGATTATCTGCACAATTAATTACTATTATTGTAACCATTGTTTTGGCTAGAGTATTAGCACCAAGCGAATCTGGACTAATTGCAATTGTAAGTATTTTTATTAATATCGCGAATGCCTTTGTAATCAATGGGTTTGGGAATTCATTAATTCAAAAGAAGGAAGCGGATGATATAGACTTTTCAACAGTATTATATTTTAGCATAGCTTTTTCAACAATTTTATATCTAATGTTATTTTTGTGTGCACCATATATAGCTGAATTCTATGAGGAAGAAGCGTTGACTTTAATAGTGCGAATTATGGGACTTAGATTGCCGCTTGCAGCTATCAACTCTGTCCAACAAGCTTATGTCTCAAAAAAAATGATGTTTAAAAAGTTTTTCTTTGCAACATTAGGAGGAACATTAGTATCTGGAATTGTTGGGATAACAATGGCATACTGCGGTTGTGGAATATGGGCCCTTGTTGTTCAATATCTATCAAACGTATTTATTGATACAATTGTATTGTGCTTGACATCTGGTTGGAAACCCCAAATGGTCTATTCTAGAAAAAGAATGAAGGGATTATTTTCTTATGGATGGAAGGTGATGATAGTTGGAGTTATGACCACCGTTTATTCCAACATTCGTAATTTGGTTATTGGAAAGAAATATACATCGGCAGACTTAGCGTACAGTGAAAAGGGTGAATTGTTCCCGAGTGCTATTGCTGGCAATATTAATTCTTCGATAACAAAGGTGTTATTTCCTGTTTTAGCAGAAAGTCAAAACGATAAGGTTATGGTTCTAAAAATGGTTCGAAGAAGCATAAGGATAGGAACGTATTTGTTGTTTCCAATTATGTTTGGATTTGCTGCAGTAGCTAGACCATTCGTTATTTTGTTTTTGACTGATAAATGGGCAGAATGCATTCCGTTTCTTCAAATAATGTGTATTGTATATGCATTACAACCGTTGCAAACATCAAGCTTACAATGCGTTAAGGCATTAGGGAAAGGTACATTGTACTTACTTATCGATATTGTAAAGAAGGTTATTGGAATATTGATACTAGTCACTACTGTGATTGCCTTTAATGATGTATTAATCATTGTAATCGGAGCTTTGGTTCTAGAGATAGTATCAGTAATTATTATGGTAATAGTCAACAGGAAGATTATTGATTACAAATATAAGGAACAAGTTATGGACATTCTGCCAACGGTCATGTTGACAGCAATAATGTGTGGAAGTGTAATTACGTTTAATCATTTTGTTGGGATACCGTATCTTGTTATGTTGATTGTTGATGTTATAATAGGAATTGGTATTTATGTTGGAGGATCTATTTGCTTTAAGAACGAGAATTATAAGTATATATTATCGATATTATGCAGCATAATTAGAAAAAGAAGGGAGGGAAAACATGATTCCTCTTTATAAACCGTATATGCCATTATTACCGCAGCTTGAGAGCATTTTAGCCTCAGGGAATTTAACTTATGGGTATTATGCAAAACAATTTGAAGAAGAGCTGAAGACATATTTTACTTCACCATATGTTCTAATTACTAATACTTTTAGCAATGCGATTTCTGTAGCAATAACTACATTAGGTTTACATGCGGGGGATGAAATAATTATGTCTCCGATGGGATGCCTTGCCTCTACTCAACCATATGCAGCTAGAGGATTGAGAATACGCTGGGCGGATATTGATCCGGAAAGAGGCACGTTGTCACCAGAATCTGTTAAAAACAGAATAACAAAAAGTACAAAAGTAATTGTACATAACCATTTTTGTGGTTATCCAGGATACATTGAAGAAATTAATGCGATAGGGAGAAAATATGGAATTCCGGTAATTGATGATGGAATAGAATGCTTTGGAACTGAATACCGAGGAAGAAAGATTGGAAATGTTGGAACCGACATAACGGTATTTTCTTTGTCGGCAGTGAGATTATGTAATTGTATTGAAGGAGGTATCCTTATTTTTAAGGATAAAGAACAATATGAAAAAGCGTTGTTGATTAGGGATTGTGGAATAAACCGAGATAATTTTAGAGATAAAATGGGTGAGATTAATCCCAATTGCGATATCACTGGCATCGGTTTTTCGGCTCTAATGAGTGAAATTAATGGATATATTGGACTTCGGCAAATGGCAGAAGTTGATGGTTTATTAGAAAAACATAGGAAACAAGCTAAAAAGTGGGATTCTCAGATTGCTTGTCAAAAAAAATATAAGGCTATTCAAATATTGAATGGAAAGCCTAATTATTGGGTGTACGGATTATTAACAGATAATAAAATAGAGGCAATAAGGGCATATAGAGAAAAAGGATATTATGCATCGGGGGTCCATCTTCGAAATGACTATTATTCTGTCTTCGGAAGGGCAGAAATTGAGCTGGCAGGTGTTGAAGAGTTCTTTAATGCGTTTATTGCATTACCGTGTGGTTGGTGGATGGATGAATGATATAAATGATATGAATATTGAGATATTGGTTCATAGAGAGTTGAACGGGGAAGATATCAAAGCTATAATTGACATAAAAGATCAACATTGGAAATATGGAGAAATATCTCAAAAAGCATGGTTGAGGGATAACATTAAAGATGATGATTTCCATATTTTCATGCGTAGAAAAAAAATGCTTGTCGCATATGCAGATTTAGTTAAAATAAACTTTATTAGCAAAAACGATAGTATTGAATGCTTAGGGTTAGGGAATTTATGTGTTGATAAATTAGAAGAACATAAAGGTTATGGAAGTTACCTGTTATCACAGATAAGAGATTTTCAGAACACGGAAAAAAAACCAATACTATTGTTATGCAAAAAGTCGATAGAGGATTTCTATTTAGCAAATGGGTGGAGTACAGTACACTATATTCGTGCTGAAATTGGTCATGAAACATACAACAAACAAATTATGGTATATCCGCAAATTGGGAGCAATAAGTTTGGTGAAATACAGATTAATAGAAATTTTTAAATAAGGAGTATGAACATGAAAATCTTGCAAGAAAATGCAAATATATTTTTTGAAGGGAAAAGCCTTCTTATTACGGGCGGAACAGGGTCGTTTGGAACAACGGTACTAAAACGTTTCCTTTCATCGGACATAGGTGAAATACGTATTTTTTCCCGGGATGAAAAAAAACAGGATGATTTACGTCATGAGTTACAATTGAAATATCCTGAACATTTTGAAAAGGTACGTTTTTTTATAGGTGACGTTAGGAACTTTGATTCTATACGTAACGCGGTTGATGGAGTAGATTTTATATTCCACGCAGCAGCCTTAAAACAGGTTCCTTCCTGCGAGTTTTTCCCGATGGAAGCGGTAAAAACAAATATTATTGGAACTGATAATATGTTGAGAGCGGCAATAGAAGCTCGAGTAAAGAATGTTGTATGTCTGTCTACCGATAAGGCAGCATATCCCATAAATGCAATGGGAATATCAAAAGCAATGATGGAAAAGGTTATAAAAGCAAATGCATTACGGGCTCAGGAGAAAAGTGGAACGGTTGTTTCTTGCACTCGTTATGGTAATGTTATGTGCTCTAGAGGGTCAATAATACCGTTATTTATCGAACAAATAAAAGCAGGGAATCCAATTACTATCACAGATCCAGAAATGACAAGATTTCTCATGAATCTGGATGAGGCGGTAGATCTTGTTATGTTTGCGTTTGAACATGCAAAACCTGGAGATTTGTTTGTCCAAAAATCTGATGCGTCTACAATTGGGACATTAGGGAAAGCAGTTCAGAAGCTATTTGGTGATACAGGAATAAAGATAATTGGAGCTCGTCATGGTGAAAAATTATATGAGACATTAATGACATGTGAAGAGCAGGTTAGGGCCGAGGATATGGGAGATTATTTCAGAGTTACGCCAGATGAGAGAAGTTTGAACTACGACAAATATTTGGCAACATATGGAGCAAAGACTCAGGCGAACGAATCATACACTAGTCATAATACCAAATTGTTAGATGTTGATGGTACTGTTGAAAAGATAATGACCACAGACTATGTGCGTGAACAACTAGAGGGATGGAAGAGAAAATGAAAAAAATAATGCTAGTGTTTGGGACTCGTCCAGAAGCAATAAAAATGTGCCCATTAGTTAACGAACTAAAAAGCCGAGATTCGATAAACACGATTGTTTGTGTTACGGGGCAGCATCGCCAGATGTTAGATCAGGTTTTAGAGATTTTTAATGTTGTTCCAGAGTATGACCTAGGTATCATGAAAGAAGGTCAAACATTATTTGATATTACGATTGGAATACTTGACAAGATTAGAAGAGTACTGGAAAGTGAGAGACCTGATGTTGTTCTTGTACATGGTGATACTTCGACAACATTTGTTACGGCACTAGCATGTTATTATCTTCAGATTCCGGTTGGTCATGTTGAGGCAGGTTTAAGAACATATAATATTTATTCTCCTTATCCAGAGGAATTCAATCGAGAAGCAGTGGGAATTATTAGTAAGTTTAATTTTGCTCCAACTCAATTGGCAGCGCAACATCTGCTAAAAGAAGGAAAGCAAGCAGATACTATTTTTGTTACAGGAAATACGGTAATAGATGCTATGCAACATACAGTTAAGGATAATTATGTGCATCCGGAACTTAATTGGGTTGGTGACGATAAATTAATATTTATTACTGCTCATAGACGAGAGAACCTTGGGGACCCTATGCGTCAGATGTTTCGTGCAATTCGACGTGTTTTGGATGAGCATCATGATTGTAAGGCGATATATCCGATTCATATGAACCCATTAGTAAGAAAAGCGGCAGAAGAAGAATTGGGTGGGTGTGATAGAATTCATATTATTGAACCATTAGATGTTATTGATTGTCATAATTTTGAATCAAGATGTTACTTATGTTTAACAGATTCAGGCGGAATACAGGAGGAATGTCCTTCATATGGAAAACCTGTTTTAGTTATGAGAGATACAACAGAGAGACCAGAAGGTGTAGAGGCGGGAGTGCTTAAGTTAGTGGGCACTAAGGAAGAAAATATATATACTACTTTTAAGGAACTATTAGAAAACCCGGATGAGTATAAAAAAATGTCACAGGCATGTAATCCTTATGGAGATGGACATGCTTGTGAAAGAATTGCAGATATACTTGAATTTGGAAAATGTAAAGAATGGTATTCTTAATACGGGAGATTTTGATTGATGAAAAAGGAAACTTTGATAAAAATAGCGATTCTTTTGTTGATTGTAGCAATATTTGCGGTAACTAACGTTTTGATTTCTAGTCGGAATAAAACCATTGAAGGTGAATATAACGGAACAAGTGAACTCCTTTCTACCATTGATTGTGTTGATATCTTCAATAACAACCCGACTTCAATATATAGAATTTCATTTGATATGAGAACAGATATTGATGGAGATGTTCGTATTATGCTTTACGATAAAGAGGGCGGACGGTATTGGTTTAGCGCAAAGTGGGTTAATTCAACATCAGAATTCAATCACTATACTATTGAAACTAAAGTTGCTATGGTAGATGAGGAGGGAATGGTATCGCATTTGTTCTTTGATGGCGGGTATGGAAGTGGAGTCATTCCACATGTTAAAAATATATTTGTAGAAGAAATAGGTTCTTGAGCAATTCTATCCAGGCATATTTAATGATGCGTATTCAAGTCTGAGAGCGTTGATAGTCGTGCGGGAGAGGGATGACAGGGCAGCACTCAGGCACCCTCGGGCGAAGGTATTTGCCGAGGGAGAACTAACCGCTGCGGGGGTATGAGTGGCAGCGGTTATTATCGGACTATTTGTAGAATTCTGCAAAATCTAAGAAATCAAAAGCGGTTTCTTTAAGTTGGGCGCCTGAATAATGCGGGTTAGTAATGTACCGGTTCCTGTAGTTGTAGTTCGGGTGTACTCTTTCTTCTATATCGGTAACACAGCGGACGGATCTACCTTTAGGCTCGTCGAGAATATGGTATAGGGAGTCGGGGGTTACATCTGAACGGTCCATTATGTATGTGTTGTGGGTGGTGAGGATTAACTGCCCCTTGATCATAGGTTTAATGTATTGAATCAGTTCGGCGGAGAGAAAATCGTGTATGCCATTTCCAAATTCGTCGATTACTACACAGTAACCATTCACAGCAAGCATAAGAAACGGTAACAGGTGAAGAATCTCTTGGGTTCCTCTGGATTCATATTCAAAGTTGATGTCAAAGGAATGGGAGCCTATTTGTTTGGTAAGATACAGCTCATAATGAATCTTCCCGTCCTTTTCTTCCTTTCGATAGTAAGCTCGTTTTACGTCATCAAAAATAGACTCAAGTGCCTTACTAAGAACTGGAGTAAGGTTGTCAAGTTTCGTTTCCTCTGATTTTTCTATGGTGCCACATTGTAAATCTGCAAAAAACGGAGCAGAACGAATACAATCGGCATCTCTATCACTAACGATACAATAGCTGATAGAATCAAAAGCTTTAAGAATTGCTCTTAAGGCTGATGATATATTTGCTTGAATAAAGGAGGAGCTTTTGTCGTCAATTTCGCGATTAAGAACGGAAAAGAATGAGTGTTTCCCCCAATACATTCGGAGCTGTTTCATAAATTCATCAATAAATTCTGTGGATCCGAAAAGATTCTGATTTATTGAATAGGTTTCTGAAGAAGTTATTTCAAAACAACAAACCTTTCTGGTCTTTAAAGCATAATCCAGACGTTCTCGAATTAATCCCCCCTGATCAAATTCCATAAGGTAGGATCCGGAAGATCCGTCTATTTGAAAACCATATTCAATAACCATAGGATCGCTTGTGTTGATGGTTCGATACTCCTTAATGAGACCCTCGATAGAATTTCTAGAGATAGTACTCTCTAGAAATTCAAGGAAATCTTGATTTCTGAGAGACTCATCGGAATCCTTGCGCTTATTAAGTATATCAAAAAGCATATCCTTGTATGAAAGAGAATGCATTGTTTTATCTAAAGCAATAAATGTTTCTACAACTGTAGACTTGCCACGACCATTCATTCCATAAATGATCGCTAAATGCTTAAAACTATCCTTCTTCTTTAGATTGATAGTAACATCTTTAAATGACTTAAAGTTATGTAATTTTAGGTAAGTAAACATGTGGAAGCTCCCTTCTGTGAAGGATTTATGTAGCGAGTGTTGTACTACGATCGCTGTACAACAATATCACAAAAGAAGGGAGTTGTCAATCTAATCTGGAGAGATAATACGGAAAACGGTAACAAAAAGTGACAAAATAAAAAATAAAGTATTGACGTACCTTACTAAAAGGAATACAATATAAGCACGACATTTAGCACTCGACACAAACAAGTGCTGACAAGTATTTGAACAAGGGCGAACGTAACGGCGCCTTTGTTACGAATCCGTGGATATACAATATATAGTGCTAACTCAGATGAATGTCGACTATATAATGTGATTTTGGGACTTGAAAAAGTGCCGAGCACATGCTATAGTTGTTTTGTGAAAGGTAAAAATTTCACAAAAAAGAAAGTACATAGCTGCAACTATGTACTTAAAAGCCAGCGAAGGAACTAACCATCCGCTAACTACAACACTTATATAGCATAGCAGATTACTTCCTGGTTTACAAGACACAGGTGTTCGAATCCATAGGGAATCTATAAGGTTTTTATTGGGTTTCGATGTGAATCCGATTTCGGGGGCATATTGGAATCCATGTACAATGGTATATTTGAACACTGAGTTAATTCCGGGAAGGAGGCATTCATTATGAAGAAGGCGATTAAACGCTATATCTTTAGACGCTACATAACCAAGAACGGGAGAAGAATTTATCCCAAGAATGGTAAGGCGTTTAGAATTCCCATTTATTAAGTAAGAGAGATTAACGGAGATATTGGATGGTGTATCTCCGGTATAAAATACAGTAATGATGATGTATCATGCATCATTTTGGTGCGCGTAGAATATATGCGTAGTTGAGACAGAGCCGAATTTGGCTGATGTTATGATAAGGATATTTATAGGAGGAAAAGAATGAAGAAGAAAATTGAGCATCCAAAGGTTTTTATTTCATATGCATGGGGAACCGAAGAACATAAGATGGCTGTCACGAGTTTTGCAACACAATTGAAGATGGATGGAGTTGACGTTATTTATGATCGATGGTCGCTTAAGGAGGGAAATGACACATATGATTTTATGGAAAAAAGTGTAAAGGACCCCTCGATTACTAATGTGTTAATTTTGTTGGATCCAACATATGCAAAAAAAGCCGATGCTAGAGATGGAGGTGTGGGAACAGAAACGCAGATCATTTCTACAAACGTCTATGCCGATGTTGCTCAAGATAAATTTATTCCCATTGTATTTGGAAGAGATGAGCAGGGGAACATATGTAAACCACAGTATTTACAAGGACGATTGCATTTTGATCTCACAAAAAGTGACAAATCCGATATAGAGTATAAACGATTGGTAAGAAGGTTATTTGGTATAGATTCAGTAAGAGAGCCTGAATTAGGTAACCCTCCGGACTGGTTGGAAGACGAACCTCCGGTTGAGTATGAGTTTGTGTTGGGGGTTGAAAAATTCAAGGGGAATTTGCCTGATAAGGAAAAGCAAAAGGAATATAGGGACACAATTAAGAAAATAGTTGACGAAATTGAAGACAACGAGATAAGTGGGTCGGCGATAGATCAATATAAATCACTATTGCCCCTTAGGGACAAGTTCTTAATGGTGGTAGCGAATGCCTCATGTGTTAATGAAGGATATAAGATAATAGCGGACACATTGGAATCATTGGTATCAGTATTATATAAAAACGAAGGACAATATAGTGTGCAATTATCTCTTGTGCATGAGCTGTTTTTGTATATTGTAGCATTGTTTCTTAAGGAAAAAGAATGGGATGCCCTTAAATACCTTTTGAATAAGACATATTTTGTCAATTATCGAGAGTTTAGAAAGGATGGAGAAAGTTTTAATGTGTTCGCCTATAATAACGATCGACTAGATAGAGAGATGCGAGAAAGAGATGGTAAAAATTACTATTGTGGAACAGCGCAGTATTGGATGGACAATCTTAATTTGAATATATGTAATAGAGAAGCATTGGTGTTTGCAGATCTGTTTTGCTATAATTGTTCGTTTTTAATTAAGAACTATACCTTTGACTGGAAATGGTTCCCGGTACTCTACGTATATGGAAATAGGTATTGTGGAGAATTGGAATTATATGTCCGGAAGTTTGCATCGAAAGAACATCTTACTGAGATAGCAACGATTACAGGATACTCGACTATCGAATCATTTATCGAAAGGTATGCCGAAATCGAAAAGGAAGTTAATAACGGTAAAACAAGAACTTATCGATATAACAGTGCGTTTGATGAGGCTGATACTTTCTGGAGATATTTACGTTCGGATGAATTAGGAACAAGAAATTAAGAACCAATCATAGACGCATAATGTTTCCAAGTCATCACTCAAAGGAGTTCTACTAAATATTCTTGATGACGAGAAACAGAAGGAATTACGGAGGATACTTATAGATAATGGTTACCGTGATTTAATAACGGAGACTATAGTAGATTGTTACTGATGAGATGCAGGTAGGTATTCTTGGCAGAGAGCTGGTACGGTTCGGCTTGGGGCTGGGCACCACTCAGGCCCCCTCGGGCGAAAGTATTTGCCGAGGGGGAACTAACCGGTGCCGGGAACGTGAACACGGCACCGGTTGTTGGCATACTATTTGTAAAATTCTGCAAAATCTAAGAAATCAAAAGAAGCTTTCCGGGAGAGGGCGTCGGAATAGTGAGGGTTGGTGGTGTACCGGTTCCTGTAGTTGTAGTTCGGGTGTATTCTTTCTTCTATATCGGTAACACAGCGGACGGATCTACCTTCTGGCTCGTAGAGAATATGGTACAGGGAGTCGGGGGTTGCATTTGAACGATCCATTATGTATGTGTTGTGGGTGGTGAGGATTGGCAGTATAGATATATGAGGATGGTGTGGGATGCAGTCAGGTAGGGGACTTAAAAGAGGTAAAATTATAAAAATGAATATAAATCTTAACTTCCAGTAATTTTACCACTCAAATATAAAAATCGGAGTCTTCTACA
>JAKSLB010000043.1 GCA_024401435.1 Paludibacteraceae bacterium
ATGTAGGAGATAACCCGCGGGAGTGTGCTGCGGGTTTCCACGGCTTCGCCGTTGTCAGTGACAGAGGGCTGACAGGGATTAGGGTTGTTAATTTGTGTTTTCATTAGTTATAAAGTTGTCAAAAAATAAGAAGACTGATATTTGTATTTTTTCATTTTCGAGTTTATTTTAAATTTTTATTGATTTAATTTGAATCATATATTGAAAATCTTTTAAATTTTTCAATATTATCGGTGTCTTTTAATGAAACACGAACGTCTTCCATGTAAAATGTAGTATCGACATCTGTATATGTGTTGTTTGTTTGATATTTATATAAAAATAAATGACAAACAGAATCACAAAACGTATCATAGTATATATCTTCATTTCCGTAAAGAATAAAGTCTTGAGAATTTATTTCTTTTTCGTTTGAAAGACTCAATGCTATCCAATAATGATCTCCGTTTACTCCCCACATTTTTGATTTTAAATACAAATTCACATTAGAATCAATAATTTTTCTTTGTACATACGATGTATGTGGAATGTCATCAAAATATAATTCAACAAAAAACATTAAGAAAATTAAAAATACAAGGGAAGTCATAATTAAGCATTTTTTTTTACTTTGCATGATTCCATCCTTTTTTACTCATTCTATATTGATAATAAACTTCCCCATAGGTTGGTGGCGTTTTAAATGCCTTTTCATCAGAACATCCAGAATATGTACCATTTAAAACTATACTTGCTTTTTGTGTAGTTGTCAAATGCTTTCCATGGCTTTCTTCTATATGTAATGCACCTGCTAATTTTTGAAAAGTTTCAAAAGAAATATGAAATTTAAAATATGTACATGTTGCAGCATTATAAGCAGCCAAATAATTTCCAACAGATCTTGTGGTTACGTATTTTCCTTCCAATTTAGCGCCATACATTCCCAAATGATATTTTACGTCATACTCACCTTTTCCTGCAGATTTGCTAGCGACAGTCCTTAAATCCTCGTTTTTTGCTTTGTCATGATATCTTTCAACTATTTCATCAAAACTTTCATCTTTGTGAATCTTAATTCCGTTATATATTTCACCAGTTTCTGGGGAGATGAATTCATCCCAATATTCAGTTTCACCAATTTTCTCGCCCCCTATATATGACACTTTATTTTGTTCTTTATCAGAATATAATTTCTTGTATTCCTTAAATATGAATTTTGGCTTATCTTTCTTATCCGTTGTATTTATATAAACACCTAAATCATTATCATTATTTACACCGATTACCGTACCATCTTCTGATATATGTGTGCTTCTACCATCCACATCCACCAACCGCACCGGATTCCCCGCACAATACCCATACGGACTCATCCCCACATACTTTTCAAACAGCGGATCGACACTCAGCCACGTAGCAGAAGTTGGGTCGAGATAGCGCGCTCCGTAGTAGTAGAGACCGGTTTCAGAATCGAGTTCCTTTGCATTGAACAAATAAGGTGACTGCCAACCGCCGGACTGCTGCTCCACGAAGATTTCACCGTAGGGAATGTAGGAGATAACCCGCGAGGCGCGGCCATCGTAATCTGTTACCACATTTGTACTTCCCAAATGATCGGGATGATAGAAATAAATATTCTGCTCCTTCTGCGGATTTGACTCTCCGTCTGATGATAAATCATTGTACATTCCATCAATTTGTTTGCTGCAACAGAATGATTTGCCATCCACATAGTCATCCTCTCGGAGAAGATTATTTTTCGCTTTTAATTGTTCATAACGTTTCTCCATTGCTTCATTTTGACTTTTATATATTTGTTTATATTTCATCTCCTTCACATCAGCCCCGGCATAATCCACTCTCCGAGGGTCTGCTCCGAAACTCTCCAAGTCGCCTATCTTGCTGGCTATTCGCTGCGTGCCGGCATAGATGTGTTTGGTGTATTCGCCTCCGTTTTTCACCACAAGATAAGGACTTACATAAGCCACAAACTTGGTGGGGAAACTATCTCGTTTCATCGCTTCCGAGCTGTTCACAAACAGCTGCTCACCCAATGCGGATATCTTTACGGTACGCTCTCCGTTGCTGTCGTAAAAATAGTTAGACACATATCCGTTGTCATTGATGGCAAGCAAGCGGTTCTCTTCATCCCATAACATTTGACGGACTTGCATACCTGCCGTGTCAAGAAGGTTCGTACTGTCTGTTTGTAAAGATACACAAATTTTTGTTAAATTACCATTGGAATCGTATTCAAAAATTTTAGAACGATAAAACATGTCATCCGATGTCGTATCTTGTTCTGTCGCATACTCTTTAGTCATGACGTTTTCCAATTTAAACGGATTTCCCTTGTCATAATTGTATGTGAAATCATGTCCCGTATATAACTTACCGTCAAATTGTAAATTTTCCTGCCGTAAATCCAACTGTTTGGATGTTATGTTATATAATTTATCATAACCCATGTTAAGTTCGTAATCAGCTTTCTTGTCTCCTGCGGTAAATTTGCCGACAGCCTTTATTAGTCGAGACCATGAATCGTATGTGTACAACTGTGTAACTTGACCACCGATAGTTTTTCCATCTTCTGTATTTTGTTGAACAGCATTATTTACTAGTGAAACGATGTTGTCCATTTCGTCATACGAATAGGTATTATCCATGATTTTTGACGCGCCATATACCGGGGAGGTGACGGCAACATTTTTCAGCCTGCGACGTTTTGACGAATAGTCATACGTTGTTTCTGTACCATTACCATATTTCATGTATTTTTTCTGCTCGTACATGTCATATCCGATGGTGTCGATGTAGCGGTAAAGATAAGATTTTTCACCGACAACGGATGATAATTGTCCTCCGAAGTTATAGGAGTATTTGATTTTTTCCTCGTCGGGATAAATCATTTCCAATAATCGGTTGTGACTATCATATTTCCATTGTGTGGTATAAGTGGCAACTGCCACATTAGGGATCACGAGAGTGCGACGTTGTTTGGTCACTTCGCCCATTTTCCCGTAGTAATATTCAACTGCTCCGCTTGCGTCTTCAACCAAGGCGACACGTCCCACACGATTGTATGGAGCATTCACGCCCCCGTATGTGTATGTTACATTGTTCTCAGGATGCTGAGGATATTCAATTTTCGTCAGACGGTTTTTGTCGTAGGTGTACTTGATGACATGCTCCTGAATGGTCGTATCTTCTCTGAGATTTGAGGTTTGTCGCTCCGTCATATTACCGGCTATGTCGAACGTGAATGTGGTGAGCCCTGCTGACGGATGACTGACAGAGAGTTTTCTTCCAGCCATGTCGTAGGTGTAGCGAGTCACATTTCCGCCGGCATCGATAAGGCTGTCAAGTTGACCGATGGGGTCATAGAAATAATTAATAGGGATAATTTCACCATCTAGTTCTCTGGCTGTTCTTACCGTCTGTCCAGCACCATTGGTGTAGCTGTATTGTTCATTCTGGTTAGGAGCCTTTATAGTGGTTTTCAACAGATTGTCATCTATCGAATAGGACGTATGTGTCACACTTTCGTCTCCGCATTCGTCTTCAGGCAATGATTGAGTAAGAGGACGGTCGATGGCATCATATACGGTCGTATTCATCAGTTCAGTCTCTTCAGAAACGATTTTTGAGAAATCGGACAGTGAGCAACTGAAAGGATGGTAGGTTTTGGTAGTACGTCCCAAACCATCGTATTTGACAAGTCCGGAAACAATATATTTCACACCATCTCCATAAATCTCAGCTTCCTTTTTCACCTGATAAGGACGACCCAATCCGTCTACGTGTGTAATGGTTTGTATCGGATTGTCTGGATGTTGAGGATCATAATGATTCGTGATGGCATACCTGCTGGTGTAATCGCCATGGTCGTTGTATTGATAGGAGATAGTATAAGGAACACCGTCTGATTGTTCATTAGGAGCAACAATCGTATCCACACGGCCTAAATCATCCACATGGTATTGGACGGTATATCCGTTCATATCTCTCACCGTTCGAGGTATACCGTAACGATAGTCGTAGTCCTCCATTTCACTACGGTAACCGAAAGCATCCTCCACGCGTTCAGGGTACATGTTGTATTTACGGTCATACGTATAAGAAAAAGACATAGAGTCGTTTTTCTCTTTAGCAGGAAGCGTTTTCTTTGTAAGATTACCCAAATGGTCATATTCAAATCTGGCTTTTGCTTTTTCGTTATTCAAGACCTGTGTGATGGAGGTCATCGCCCACGGAGTGAATGTATTATTGTAAGTAGCTGTGACTTCACGATATTTAATTCCGTCCGAGCCTTTCACAACTACTGAGTTAGGCGTTCCTAATTTGTAATCTGCATAATCAATGGTTGTCGTATAACCATAATTATTGTTAGTTAAATCATTGAATTGATAAGATTGAATATTACCATAAGAAGTGGTATATTCGTAAGTTTCCTTTGAAAGAGGAAGTTGTTCTTGAATCTGACTTTCGTTTTTTTCGTATGCGATTGAAGTCTTAGATGCAGGAACAGAGAAAAGAGACTTGACAAGTGAAAGATTGTCGTTTTCTGTCAGTTCAGAACCGTTTGACACCTCATAATGTTTATAAGAAGTTAGTTCCTCACGGTATTTTTGGGTAGTATCTTTATCCGTGATTAATGTGCGAGTGATGGCACCGGCGGTAAGGTAATGATTCACGTCATATTCCTGAATGGTAGTTCGAATGGTGTCATTACCATCCAAAGAATAAGAAAAGACTTTACCAAAACCCAAGAAATCACGTTCGCGGCGGTCACGTTTACCGTTTTCATATTTGAAAAGAGAGCGCATTTTAGCGTTTTTCCCAGTTGCATCATCTATTTCAAGAGCAGACATCGCCCATTTACCGCAAGGATGGTCTGTGGTCGGTTGTGTATGAGTGTAATCAATGGTGAAAGTTCCACCAAAAGGATTGGTGACGCTCTTCAACTTGTTGGTTGCACCAATAGTTGCGTGTTTCACAATCAATTTAGATGGTACTTTAGACAAAATAGAAGATGCAACGGATGGAATGCCAGTTAAACTTAAAAAATTTGCTAATTCACTTCGATTTTCGACTTCCAAAATATCAGCGAAGCCATCGCCATCCACATCCTGATAAGATGAATATTCTCCGGAAACTCCCGTTCCTATTGATCCTCCACCAGTACCTACAATTTTAAGCAACCAAACAGAGAAGCCAGCTGTTACGTTAGCATTGACTGCTTGTGAAAAGGATGCGGAACTACTCAAGCTGGAAATTCCATTCCATTTGACTGCTTGATCGAAACCAGTACCATTATTGAATTGTACTTTCATTTCATTATTTTCCAATTTTATCAGATCAGGGAGTCCATCGCCATTTACATCTCTGATATCTAAAGTAGGTTCACTATGCACTCCAGAACGGCTTGCTCCTGCAGAATAGCTTGACGCACCAATATCAACGCCTCCGCCCAATCCGAAATTGGTTGATTTTCCTTCTCTGATATATCCAGTGCCAAAATTAAATTCATCAGAAAAAGAATAACCATAATTCAATCTGACTTTTAATTGATTTTTATCATCAACAAAAACGATATCAGCCAATCCGTCACCATTGATATCCATCATTGTTTTTTCGGTTTTTTCATTACCTTCACCACCACCTTGACTAACGTTAACGGAGGCATTCTTGAATGCCATGGAATTCCATGTTACTTTTTTATTGGAAGAAGGTGCTGCATTCTTCTGATTGCTACCAGGTTCACTTGAAATGGGACCACCTCCTAATCCGATGTTATTTCCTTCACTGACACTATGATCCAGTGCATTGACATTTCTTAAAATTCCTCCATTCGCCAATCCACCAAGTACGTTGGTATATTGGATTTTATCTTCACTGATGATATCCGGATAACCATCTCCATTCATATCCGTAAACAACTGGGTAGAACCTCCGAAACCATTGGAAGTACTGACATTCAAGGATTGTCCGAAAGCACCACCTCCCGCCATGAAAGTTGTGCTTTCCGCTTCAGATGTAATACATATACCTGCAGCACCCGTACCCATTTCATCATCAATTTTTTTCGTGTTGTCAGCCATCTTTTTCAACGGGTCTTCAACAATGACACTTTGATTTCCTAATCGAGACGATTTCATGGTGTCCGAATACAAGTAAGAATTTTCACTCATGCCAACCCAGCATCTCAATTCTGCATCCGGACGTAAAACAACAAATGGAACATCATCCATGGAGAGTTGTTCACCCTCCTTCAAATTTCCTTTCTCATCAAATTTGTCATTGAACCCCGAATATTGATCAGAACCAAGTTTGCTTTCATCTAAGATATTCGAGAAACTTTCCTGATTATTGTTATAACCAAACCATCCCCAATTGCGGAACATCGGTCCGAAATCTTCATTTCCTCTGCGAGAATACATACTGACAGGAAAACTGCTGTCAAAACGCACAATGGTTGAATCTACCATCTCTCCCGAAGAAGGAGACTTTATTTTGCAGACCGTATCAACTAAGAAACGTAAAGAAGGAGCCTTATTTAACTTCACATCAAAACTATCTGAGTAAAACTCAACCCAGATTTTCTCACCAACATTATATATAAAATCATTATCAAAAAGACGTATATATTCAGGTGTGATTTTGTTGTTTCCTTTCGTATAGCTCAATTGACATCGTTTGTATACCTGATTGTTTCCACCTTTCACAACTATTGAAAATTGGAAATCCTTATTTCCGTCTTCAATTACAGGAATAATTTTCAAACTATCCAATGCTTTGATTGCACTATCTACATTTTCATGAAGTTCTGGTATGATGATGGGACTTGTCTCATAATTGACAACATTATTATAAAAACGATAGTAAACGAATGCTGTATTTTCAACGACTTCACCTTTTGAATTGGTATATTTGATTTTAGGAATCCATGAAATTTTATTAAAGTCAACATTCGATTTTGACATGATTTGGAAACCAATATGAATAGCATGTTCGTTCTTATCTGATTTGTCGAGACCTGCCTTTTCCAATAAATTGAGATTATTCAAATCAATAGATTCGCCAATAATTTCTTCATTACCTCCATAAATGTGATTATATAAAATAGTTTTCTTATAAGAAGGATTAACGATGGTTTTGTTGCCTTCGAGTGCTATCAACGAGTCGTTATATAAAACAACTGAAACCTCAATGGAATCGGATGTGATTTCTTTTGAAAAAAGACCTGTTAAAACAGCAGACACGTAATCGGAATTAGCGGTAGTATCTAAATTAAATTCTGTTTTTGATGAAAAAAGGTAAGATTCGGAAGATTCGAATAAATTCAAATCATACTTGTCAGGACCATAAACAGCATCTTCGCCATATTTAATGATAGGTTTCCAAATAACGACATCCTGATTTCCGTCAGAATATTTATCCCGACCGGATTGCACACGGAAATAGATTTTGTCATCTTTATTTACATCAACCTCCACATCTCCAAATTTAGATTGAGGAGAATCGAATGTTAATTTTTTTGAACGGATTTCTTTGTTACCCTTTTGGATGGAAACGTATGCACCATCTGCTTTGCCATCCTTTTCAGACGGAACGACCAAATAGGCATCTCCTAAGACTACTACTTTGCCAGATTTTGGTGCAATCCAAACTCTAACAATATCTTGTAAAGGAGATTCTTCAGCCTTTTTATTTTGTTTTTCTTCGATTTTTTTCGATGAAGAAGCTTCATCATCACCATAGCTCAACTCAACAGTTCCAAATGCATTGATAGGATTAGGCGTTTCTTTACTTAAAGTTGAGAAGGTTGGATTTCCTTCTTTGTCTAAATTATTAAAATAGACCACACCCTCATAAACAATATCAATAAGACCATCAGCATTCACATCAGAGAAATAGGTATCCGTTTCGGAATCAGAGAAATTTTTATCTCCTCCACCAACAATTAAAGCTTTACTGATTCCGATATGAACCTTGCCACCAAAATTATTGGAACGGTTTGTGCTGTGAGCAAACTCAGAAGGTGCCCCTTTTAATTCAATAGGTTCTTCGCTGAAAGAGTTATTTCCAAGATTTTTCCTGTAATACAATTTTTTGCCACTTTTTATTACCTTATCAGGTAGTCCGTCGCCATTTATATCTGTAAACGAAAACTCTCCCCAAGAATCGGTAACACCATGAGAATAAGAGAAACCAGCTGTCAGACTTTTTGAAGTCAAATCACCATCCGACAATCCAGCGCCGATATAGGTATTGAATGATTTAGACACGGAAAATGTCCCTCCAAGAGGAGTATAAGAACCGAAGTTGAACAAGTTGCGAATACCTTCATCAGATCCAGTTTCATACTCTTTTGCTTCTGCATTCTTAAATGGATAATATTCATTATAATTTTCGGATGCGACATTATTTTCATACGAAAAAATGTGAGAGTCAACCTCTTCTTTCTGAGAATTCAAGTGTGATAATTTCTGTAATAAATCAGCATTAAAAGGTGTTTTCTCCAAATAAGTAAATTTATAACCACGCAAATAAGCATCTTCAAAATAAATGTCAATATCCGTTAAAAGCTTATTTGACATCATAAGGAAACCGTAGTTGGCGTTGGTGCGAACCATCTTTTTTTTCTGGTTGTAATGGAAGACAACAGCTGTATGATGTTTTTTGTCGAATGAACCCACGTAAATACTATCCAAATAAATACTGGTTGCATTTATGTTTCGCATATACTTCTCATCCGTATTACGATAGACATATTTTACATAATCATGATAAATGTTTTCGATTTTAGTTAGATGCCATTCAGAAATAACAGAATCTGATCTTTCTCCGAAATGATTTATTTTACCTTTAACAACACCAGTTAATGTGGAGTCTTTTTCTCCTTGCTCGTTAGTATAGTATTTATAATCGCCATAATAATACTTGGTACCTCTTCGGTCAGAAACAATCCAACGATAGTTGGAAGGGGAATCTCCAATGCGGACAATTTGGGAAAACGCACTTTCCTTGCGGGGATAAAATTTCACCTCACCCGTTTTTCTGTCTTTCGTATAATTCCTATGAGCGGGGGAATCCATTCCCTCTTCTATAAGCATCAATCCATCCATCAAATAAGTTTCCGATTCATGAATTGAATCATAACGAGGGACACCCCATCTTGTGTCTACTGTAATCGATTGTGTAATTAGATTCCAACCTTCACCTAACCAACCACTTCCCGCATCACTGCGATATTGAATACCCAGGTTAGCTGTCAAATTATGAGGAGCAGGTGGCATTTCAAAACTATAAGATAAAGATGCAGAGCCTGTACTATTAGGTTGAGGAGCTTCAATCATTTGAACTTTTGAAGTTGGATCAGCCGCTTGCAAGTCACTCATCATTGTTGGTGCAAAACCTTGTGTTTCTGGAGATTCTGGTGCTTGGATCACTCCATTTATCATATCTGTGAAATGAGTGGTTCGAGAAATAATCTGACGATGTTTGCGATCGATCGAATCACGTTGTAGTGCGACCCAACTTTTTGTTTGTTCATTATAATAATAAGTATGAATATCATCCTCGGTATATCCGCTTGGAATTTTTGTCCGGTCATATCCTAAAACAACTTTCGCGCCTTTCCCCGTAAAGTGTTCGCCATGAGGTAAAAAACGATAACCGGAAAAGCTGTCTGTAACATTAGTCATGCCATGTTCCAACTTAGGTAAATTCTCAGACTGAATGGAGGTGATAGAAACTTCCAAATCTGTAATCAAATCACCCTTGTCAACAATCAAAGATGCAGTTGGTGCTGTTATTTCATTATCTTTATCTAGTTGCAGTAATTTTGCCTTTGTGAAGGCTTCGTTCTTATTTACAGATTGACTTTCATTCGCCATTATTCCATTGAATGTTATTATCATCCATGACAATAACAAACACTTAATCAATCTTTTAACGTTTCTGTTTTCCATAGGATACTCTATGATTATATTTTATAATTTTTTCTTATCGAGGATAATGTTATTTAATATTTTCTCTTAGTATGTTCAACTGTGTATCGACCCATGTTTTTGAACCGTAATCAAAATCATACTGAGGATTTATAAAAAATCCGTTTTTGTAGTAGAATCCCGACAAACGGTCGTAATGGAATCCATTAAAGAAATAAGGAGAGAACCATGTACCATCATTTTGCGACGAAAGAATTTCTCCAGTGTTCGCAAGAAATGCCTGTTGTACATATCCACAATATAAATTTGTAATTAACAGAGCATTGTTATCTCTGTCTGTATGATAATAATATTGGTTTTCTTCATAATTGTCATTGCCATTGTCAACATTGGCATTTCTTAGAATAGCTTGTGACGGACAAGTTTTACCAGTTTCTGTATATTCAGTATTGAGAGAAGCATAACGTTCGCTCATGCCTTTTTGAACGTTAGTATAGAGCGAATCGTATGATAATTTAAGACCTTCAACAGATGCCCCTGCTCGTTCTATACGGCTTGGGTTACTACCATAGCTGTTGTTGTCGCCCACTTTTGAAACCATTCGTTCTCCATTCAGCCATATATGTTTCACATATACGCTATCACTGTTTTTCTCAAAATACGGGTTGACATACATCGTATAATTCGGTGTTAATGATGTCGAAGGTAAAGCTGGAGTGCTATTAACAAACAAGCCCAAACGTCCACCTTGCGTGGATAGGGAGCGATTGCCGTAAGCGTCGTACCAGAATGTTGAAACCGAACCGTTATCATCCAATGCAATCATACGATTTTCATCGTCATACGACATCTGTTTTACAGAAGAACCGCCATTGTCATCTAAGGTTATTCCCGGATTATCATACGAATCAATATTCATATTAACAATCGATGTTCTGTTGCCATTCATATCATACGAAAACAACGTTGCTTTATTATCTCCATATTCATTATCGGTTTCGTAATAATAAGCAGGAAGTCCATTGGATAAATTTTTATGAAGCATTGTGTGAACTTTCATATAGGACTTGTCAATCTCATTGGAAGAATGGCTTGTTGTATGTTTTTCAATGGATCCTGATTCATCATACTCAACAGTCAATGAATATCCAGATTTGATATCAATATAATTAGGAGAGTTTAACTCTGATGTCGATTCGTATGTGAGATTTCCATTATTGTTATATTGTCTAATAATATACTCCCAATTCTGACTGAAAGTGTTAAATTCGGTGGTGCGAGCCAATTCATCAGCATATTGTCTGAATATGACAGGTTCGGTTGCCCCAGAATTTGTATTATGAACCTCCATCAATTTTAGAAACTTCAATGAAGGATCATAAATTCTATATGTTTCAGCTCCGTTACAATACTTAAAGTGAGTTAAAGAATCATTTTCATCGTATGCAATTTCTTTTACGTATGTATAGGAATAAGCCTTGCTGCCAAATATAGAATCAGGTAAGCCCGTAACATTATAACTATATTTTACTATTTCACCATCAGGATAAATAAGTTTTTTCAAACGATTCCATGTGTCATATTCAAATTGAGTTGTATATGTTTCGACAGGTCCGTCCGGGATAATTAAGGTACGGCGATTCTTCACGACATCTCCTTGACAACCGTAATAATATTCATGCACACCGGTAGCGTCAGTTATTAACGATGGTAAGCCAACACGGTTATAAGGAGCATTTTTGTCACCATACACTATATGTACATTATTCGTTGAATAACTAGGATATATAATATCAGTTAATTGTCCGTAATGATATTTGTATTCTATGCTCTTTCCTTCCTTGTTAAGATTAGAAGTTTGTTTAGAAATAAGATTTCCCGCTTTGTCGTATTGAAAAGTCGTTTTACCATCTTTAATTTTATTTTGTTCTTTCAATCGACCTAACAAATCATATTGATAAGTTTCTGTCCTACCTCCGTATGTAGCAGAAATTAATCGTCCAAGAGGATCATATATACACGTTTCCTCATAAGTTTTATCTTGCAATGGAAGCGAGAATGAGAGTAACTTACCCGTTGTAGAATATTTAATAGAACCCAAAGATGATTGGTATGCATATTGCACATTGCCATCTATATTATTATATTTCAATGATATACTGTCACTATTATTACGACCGATTTTCGTTTTTCTGTCTAATAAATCATATTCTATTACAGCTAAGTAGTCTGTTACATCCTGCGGTTTCAAAAACTTTTCATTCGCTGTATTGGCAATAGGGTATGATTCGGAGACAATACGAGCATAAGGGTCAAATAGTTGTGTTTTCTCAACCACATATTTTCTGGAAACAGAATAAATATCATTTATATCTTTCGGACTGAATATATCCTTTCTTTCTTGTTTTTGTATTGAACGGCCGAATCCATCGGCAAAGACACATGATATGATGTTATGGTCTTGAGAATTCATAGCATTGTAACGATAAGTAAATGCCTTATGCGGTTCTATTGAGTTGTCACATAGGCATGCTGGGATTTTCACATTTCCAGTATCCACTTTGATATTAAAAGTGTCGTAAGGCCATCCTTCATTACAAAATTCAAAATCCTTTAATTGAATGGAAGATGTATCTGATTGGGAACTGACAATAGATAAAACAAATTTTTTCAGAGTATCTGGAAATTCATTTTTCCAGATAGAATCAGGGACATTTAAAATTAAAGAATCTCGGAAGCTGCTATGTTCGCATAAGGAATCTTTTTTAAATTCAAATTTGTCATATTGATAACGAATAGAATAATTTTTATCGTTAGCGATTTCATAAGGAGCGATTACTGTGTCAAGACGACCGAAAGCATCAAATTTCTGTGTTAATTTTTGACCATTTCTATCTATGATGGATTGAGGTTTACCTATTGGGTAAAGGTAATTGTCATACTCACTTCTATAGCCATAACTATCAGTTACCTGATTAATGAACATGTTAAATCTACGATCATACAGATAATGATACGTCATCCGACTACCGTCTTCTCCTGGCATAATTCTGGTGGTCATGTTTCCGTCTGCATCGTATTGAAAATCTGTTGTTACAAACTTCTGATCGTCAACATACTGTTTCATTTGTGTTACGCAAGTAGGGTTGTTAACATCGTTGTAAACATATTCTGTATTAAAATAAAGTTTACTGTTTGAATCTAACAGATAATGAGCAGATAATAATCCCTTTGGTCTTATATTTCCTTTTTGAATGAAATCAAAACCTATTGCATAATCATACGTTCCATTGTTTTTGTCATAATTATGAATTGCATAATTCAGATTTGGATACCCAAGAGAAAATAAAGAACCGTCATATATATAATACCAACTGTCAGTTTGCCTTCCTATTGTCTTGCGTTTTTGCTTCAATGGCATAAAATGAATTGTTGCAGATTCGTTATTTTCACTAAATGCTAATTTATCAGGAGCTTTGTATGTTACTGAATAATTATAATAATCGAAATCATGAGAAGATAATATTTCTCCGTTGCTTGGATTTATTGTTTGGACGGAAAGTAAATTTCCAAGTTTATGATAAGCGGTTGCATCATACTTTTTAACAATTTTACGATAAGGAGCAAATGTATCAACAGATGTGTTCATGTTAGTGGTAACGACAGACGAGAATCCCATGAAATGGCTTAATGAATCTTTAATGGGTTTCTCGTATGAAAAACGATTGAGGGATGGATGTCCGTCACTCATCACAGCATCGTTCGCCCACAAAGATGTCATCACTAATTTCCCTTTGGTTGTATCACACCGATGAAAATAATTGATTAATAATGTATCTTTATTGTCTTCGTATTTTAATAATGTATCACGACATACAAAAAGAGAGTCAGGTAGTGTGTCTCCTAACATACGAGCTTTATCAGCATATCCATAATTCAAACTAACACAACCGCCAAATGGTGTATGGATTGTTTTCATTAATCCCGTTCTGTCAACTATTAGACTATCAATATCCAAATTGAAATATTCATCACGGAATTGTCGATATTTCTTAACAGAATCTTGATCGTCATAATAGTTAAATTGGTATGAATAGGCCAAATTAGCCGAAGATTTTTTTGATTTTGTTAAGAAATCTTTCTCATATTCAAATGTATAAGTGGTAACGGTCTGATAAAAATCCGTTTCTTTTTCTGGTAATTTATTGGCAGTCGAAAAATCTTTGACATACAAAACTTGTATGGATGTTAACTTATGTTTTATTGAGAATTCCCCTCCGTATCCATAAGTGTGAAAAGAGGAAGAAAGAGTGCCCCAATTGAACACAATTTTTATACGAGCTTTTTCTTCTTTTTTTACACCCATAAGAATAGTGTCAAGCTGCATGTCTTTATTGTATTTGTATTGGATATAATCTCCGTACAAATTTTCAGCATATGTTTCATACCATTCAATGACTCGTTTGCTACCATCGGTAAGCGAAACAGAAGAAATAATGTCATTCTTGTCATCTTCCTCCTTGTTGCTTTTTTGACGACCGTAATAATGAGTGTTTCCTTCTGCGTCTTTCAATATCCAATAGCAATCGTTAGGTTTCCCATTTCGCGATGCAAAAGCTATATCGTTATCATATATGGCAAAATAGTCTGATTGTTCTAAATCTTGAGATTCGTTGCTTTTATCATACAAAGGATAGCCATTCCATTGATATGTTATATGGTTTCCGTCATAAGATAAAGTGTCCATGGTTATTTTGGGAAGATTTATATTCCATCCGTGTCCTAACGAACCTATATAAAGATCGCTGTTGTATAAAATCTGCAAATCTGGTTTCATATTATGGCTTACAGGTGGAAGCGTAATATGAAAGTTCATACAAGCAGACCCCATGCGATTGGAATTTGGCAACTGCAAAAAATCTATGCCGTCAGATGGTTGAGCATCAGAATAAGCTTGCATATATTCAGCCGTAAATCCGAATGGCTTATCTAATTCAGGTATGTTCAGACAATGAGAGCCATTTATTTGCTCATATTCCGACATGTTTAATCTTTCCATTTCAGCCTCATCCTTCATTAATTCGTAGACAAAGCCACCTTGCTCTGCCATTGGTTGGGCAAAAGATTCCACACTTGTCAGTATAGCAGCAATGGCAAATATGTATTTAAAACCTTTCTGTTTCATGTTATTTCACTTCTGTTTTTCCATCAAATACTTCTCCATAACTTGTAACCGCCTTGACAAAATATACCCCTGGAACATTTTCCGTGAATGTCTTGCTGACTTGATTCTGATATACTTGTGATGTTTCATGATTGTAAAGTGTACCATTTGCATCATAAACATAGAAATCTACAGTACATGGCTGTTTTACCGTAACCACAGCAGTGAACTTATGATTTTTCATATCTGTAGAAATAGACAAACCTTGTTGCCCATCCTTATAACTATGATCATAACATTTTATGTTAAAATCAATTATATACTCCATGTATCCTGTCGGCCCTGCTACAATATCTGATGAAGAGTGAGTGAACGGATAACGGTAAGGATCAAACATGAACGTTGGATATTCATCCATCGAACTATTCCAGTTGAATTCACTGAAAAGAAAACTCTTTACGTTCTCATCGTCATGTTTTACAGCCAATTTGTAATTGCCTGGTAAAATTTGCATTTGACAAATAAGCACATTGTTTTTATATATTTTGATTTGACCACCCATTCTCTTAATCATAAACTTGTCGCCATCAGAAACGGTGCCATCTGGATTTTGATTAATTTGATAACGATCTATCAGGTAATAATTACCATTAGCGATTTTAATTCCAGCGTAAAATACGTTATCTGTAGTATTGTATGTGTTATCTTGTACAAATGCCACTTTTGATTCTGTTTTACTGTCAGCAACACTCCATTCAACAGAACCTCCTTCATTGATAAAATGAAGATTGACTAATGAGATTCCTGTACCCGTAAAATCTATAGACTTTGAACCTGCAGGAATGATTTTCAGTTTATAGACCGCACCATCATAATCGATAGGAGAAATGTTATTTATTAATAGAGAATCAAAAGCAGGTCCGTTGGATCCCGCATACTGATTTGCGATTCCGAAAGAGTAATAAAAACCTTGCTCGTTTTCTGGTAAGAAAAGTTTTACCATGCCATCGTTGTTGGATTGGTAGCCATCACACGTTGGATCCGACAATTCCAAAAAATAATCATATTTTTCCTCTTTCGGTTTCTCTAAAGGAACACCAGAAAATCCGAAAGTGAAAAAATCTAATGAGTCTAATCGAAAATCTGTAAAGATTACTTTTTCTCGCTCTTCATCAACACCTGACATCCGAATGGTATCAATTTTGCCTGATTTTCGTTCGATTACCATATAAATGTTTTCATTTCTGTAATAGGCAAAAGTTGAGTCTTTAGTCATATTGTAACCTAATTCCAATTGATGAGAATAGGTGGAGTCTATATTATAAGATAAAACTTTCCATTTGCGTTGCATCAATTTTAATGAATCAGAGCTATAAATGCTATCAGATGTGTTTTTGTCTGTAAAAATAGATGTTTCTTTTCCATTATCGGCAAATAAGACATAACAACTATCAGGGACTGACGTGTTTTCCATAAATCCCATTACAATCAAATTATATGAAGAAGACAGATTATAAGAGTCACCTAAATAATATGTATCATCTACATTGTATGCATTTTCTTCGTATGCAGTAGTTGATTGTAATTGATTAAATGAGCTTCTGATATCACGACCATAACCGGTGACACGATTATGATAAGAAGCATCGCTCCATATCTTTTTCCCTGATGCACTGTAATAATCACCATCAAGAGTTATACCATATTTCAATGCCAAATAACTTTCCACTCTAAGTCTTTCATTATCACGCAAGTATCGTGGATAAACTATTAGTTCGGGAGAATAGAAATCTGATGACGTTAATGAAGAAAGATCATTTTCAGAATATTCAGAATCATCAGAAACCAAAGAAGCTGAAAATTTTCCTCCGAAGTTCACTTTGGAAGACTGACTGTTATTCCATACAGAATATTCCGGTTGAAGCGCCTCCATATACGAAACTATTTTTACACGTTTCGCAGTATCATTACTCGATTTAAGGTTTGGTGTATAATCATAGGCTGTTTTACCTTCTGATGTTGTATGCAAAACTCTTGTTTTGGAGAGAATCCTGCCATTTTTCTTTTGACCATTAATATTATAAATGTAGGATTCTTTATTCGATTCCTCTTTTTTCGATCCAACAACACCAATAATTGTTCTTTGCGGCAGCAATGTTCCTTTAACAGTGAATTCTTTGTTGTTTGTACTGTCGAATGGTAATGCAGGATTGAAATTATACGTGTGGATATCTTCACGTTGAGATATCACCTCGGTAGTGGTTCCAAACATGAAAAGTCGGGTGCTATCACCTGAATAATCGACCCAGCGATAGGAACCATTGAGATTGTCATTGACTGCTGTGGTTTTAAACCAAACACTAGGAGACTTTACACCTCCTGGATTCTGTGCAAATAATAATGTTGCACTTAATACAGATGCTATTCCTATGATTATTTTCTTTTTCATTTATGAAGAACTGTTATTATTATCAAAGCGTATTATCAGTTATGTCAATATTTTATAATCGGCTCACATATATGTAAGACATGAAAGTGTGTCTTCCATCGGAAACGACCAAAATGTATGGGGTTAGCGGATCATAATCCATTTCAAATAGAGATCCAAAAATAGATGACAAAGAATATTTGTTTTCTCCTTTCTTACATGAACGTTTGATTTGTTCACTTTCATTGTGTTTTAGCACATTCCCTTTTTTATCTAATAGCATAAAGAATAATTCTTGATCACGAGACAATTCAAAACTTATACTGTCTGACGAATGTGTAATCGGGTTGGAAGAAAGATGAACTGTGGAACAAAAAGGTGAACTGCAATTTTGGTTTATATCAAACCATTTTTTATGATCCGATGATGTCGGCAAACTAATTGTTGCCCAACTGTTTTCTGCTAAAATTTTATAATGAATTACAGATGAATCCAATTTCATTGGAACAGAGATCTTTGCACTCCAAATGTTGGTATCTATAGTATCTGCAGCTATAGTTTCAGAACAAGATGTGTCGTTGTCAAAACTATAGGCAACACGAATGTTTTTTACTGTATCTGTTTCACAATCGTTCAGCACACGAAACTGAATTTCAAGTGTGTCTGCGCAAAATGTATTGGATACTGTGTCGTATTTTTGGGTATCTGTCAATCTTTCTATCTTAGGAAGATATTTCACTCTCGTGTCAATAGAATCTCCAATTCCTGTTTCTTTAATTATTAGCGACATGGGTATATCCTTCCCGCAGTAATCATCACTCTCGGAATTTTTCAAACAAAATTTCATAAAGTAACGTTTGTTGAGACTTTCTCCGATGGTTTCAACGATTGCATCTGTTTCAAATGTTAAATCAGAAACTGAACAAGCGTCATTTTTATTACTTGCAACTATGTATTTCCCACGAGTTGCTTGACAGATTTTTTCAAAACTACTTCGGCATACAGATCTTTCAGATACATTTGTATCACATCTTCCTCCCCTGTCTTCCTGATTGATAATAAAGGTTTGAAAATTGTTGGGTTTCAATGCCTCAATGACATCTTGCTGAGATAAGCCATTATGGTTTTTAGTCGTATCCTCATCACCGATCATTACAATAACTTTTTGAGAAAGATCGGAATAACTGTATTTATGATCAGCTATGTTTTTCAAAACTGTATAATAATATTCATAGTCACCTTCGGCAACATAATTTCCTTTATAATCAGTTGATAAATCATTATCAAAACAACCATTGTAACAGTTCTTTTTCCCAAATGTCACTTCAGCAAACCTCGAAACATAACCTTTCTCTTTCACCTTTTCTATCAGTGAGTCGATGGATGCGTTTAAAGATTTTTGCATACTCTCCATAGAACCACTACAATCTACGGCAATAATCATATCCACTTTTTTATCATAATCATATAGTATCTCATTACATGAATCGACGACCTGATTGCCAAGTCTCAATTCAAAATCATTTGCTGAGACAACTGAGTCATAAACATACTTGTCTTTTTCATCTTTTAAATTAAATGCAACAATTCCTTCGTCTGAACTTGTCCATTGAACGCCAAGCACTTCCAGTTTTTTGCCGTTCCACGTGATTGTAAGAGTATCTTTCTTTTGAGATTCATTATTCATGAGATCACCTTTTGACAGGTTATTGTTTGTTGTGGAGGGTGTGCGTGTCAACAACTTTTTCTCATTGTTACGAGGCAGTTTATTTGCTACAATTTCTATCTTTTCGATTGTCCAACCTTCACCATGGAAAGACGAATCGGAGACAAAGCCGAATTCAAGCGAAATCGTGCTTCCAGCATGATAGGTCAAATCGATATATTCAACCACATTTTCGTCTATTATGCCACTATTCAAATATAATGGGTAGTCTTCTTGACTATTTACATTTCTAACACGTATATAAGCATTGTCGTAATAGGATTCAGAATGTAAGGAATGGTTTAATTTCAGATAAATTTTCGAGCTCGGTCCCTTGCCTGGTAATTTTATGGAAGGAGAATAAATTTTACATGAGACATTAGCATTGTAAGTACCTGTTTTTAAATTATCTTCAATTAATGAAAAACCAGAAACTTTCCATGTGTTACTTATTTTTTCCGCATTGGCAGAATAGAGGATTTTTTCGTAGTCTATCGTATTGTTTTTGATTTCATGTGAAATGTATAACCCTTTTGGAAAAACATAAAAAGAGTCAACTCCGTCTGCGAAAAGAGATCCTATTGTTATTATATTAATAAATAACAACAGCGTAAATTTAAAAATAGATTTATTGTTCATTGTATTACTAAATTGTATCAATTATTCATAATAAAATTATATCAGAGACATATTGATGTAATATTTTTCGTAAAAAATCCTATCAAATAATTGAATTCGGTGCAAAGATAGCATATTATTCATAAAAAAAACGTTTTTTTTTTAATTATTATAAACAAAAATAAACACTTACAACAAATCAATAGCTTCTTTTTTTAACCTATCTGAAATATCAACATAAACGGAGGTGGAACAAATGGAACGATGACCCATTAATTTTTGTATGATTTGCATATTCACACCTCTTTCTGCCAATAATGTACCAAATGTGTGACGAGATGTATGAAAGGTTACTTTTTTTTGTATTTTCGCCTGTTTAGCCCATTTATGAATGATAAGAGAAAGACTGTTTCTGCCTGGTAAATTAAACACATGACCATTTACACTTTCAGATATGTTGGGCAAATGACACAGAGCTTTACGAGATAGTTTCATGGAAAGAGGCTTACCTGTTTTACACATTAAAATCTCCATATATGACTCTTTGAGCGACAAATGAAGATTTCCCCATTTCAGGGCAGTGATATCACTAATACGCAAGCCCGTATAACATGCGAAAAAGAAAGCATCAGAGACATTTTCATTAGAACATTTTGTGTGAGCCAACTTTTCCAGTTCGTATTCTGTTAATGATACTCGTAAAGATTCATCTCTCCTTATGAACTCATGTTTCTTTAGTTTCATAAACGGATTAAAAACAATCAAATCGTCTTTAACAGCGTTGTCTAGTAAAGCACGAAAGAAATCAAGATATAAGCTCGCAGATGTATGCGAAAGTTGTTTTCCATTTACTTTTAACACAGAACGAAAATAATTAATAAACTTTCTGCAAAAAGAAGGTGTAACTTCATCAAGAGTCAGAGACTTGATTTTTTTATCTAAAAAACGATAAAGATGAGACTGCAATGATAACAAACCTTTTACATAACTATTGCCTTTTCTGCAAATCTTCGATTCTTCAATATAAGAGTCAAGATAAGATGACAAAAGAATCCTTTTTCCGTTTTCTTCTATAATAACCTCATTTTCAAGGATTTCTTCTTCTTTTTTTATCCGAATTTCCATCGCCTTTTTTAACACCTTGACATTGAAAAGTCTTGCAGATTTGTTAAATTTTCCATAAATATCTTTTTCGTTCATAAGGTATAATCTCATACAACTTTGATGACGCACGCCACGAACCGTATAATCGAGATAAAGACTAAAATTATTTTTTGATATTTTTTTCTGATAAACCCTTACTAATGAGTGTGGTGGGTTGATAAAAGCCACATTTGGAGTAACCATACGAGTAAAAATTTTAGAAGAGACAATTTAATTTAATTTGTTTATTATTAACAATATACATATCAAAAAATCAGTAACAAATGCAGAACACACGAGTAACATTTTTTGAAATAAAAAGCAATTAATGCAAAAATAATTGTATTTTTGTAAGCAAACAAATGAAGTAACTATATGAAAAAACACAGTGAAATATCGCGGGTTATCTCCTACATTCC
>JAKSLB010000044.1 GCA_024401435.1 Paludibacteraceae bacterium
TATCCTTCACGATCTGGTGTGCTTGGAAGTGTGATTTCAGCATTGTAATCATAAACAGTTGTGTCATTTTTCTCACCATTGTTCTTGATAACAACATATTTATATTGATTGATTGTCCAAGAACCTTCAACTACCAAATTTTTAGCTGGCATAACACTTGTTGAGTCATTCCATCCTGTGAATGTATATCCTTCACGATCTGGTGTGCTTGGAAGTGTGATTTCAGCATTGTAATCATAAATAGTTGTGTCATTTTTCTCACCATTGTTCTTGATGACAACATATTTATATTGATTGATTGTCCAAGAACCTTCAACTACCAAATTTTTAGCTGGCATAACACTTGTTGAGTCATTCCATCCTGTGAATGTATATCCTTCACGATCTGGTGTGCTTGGAAGTGTGATTTCAGCATTGTAATCATAAACTGTTGTGTCATTTTTCTCACCATTGTTCTTGATGACAACATATTTATATTGATTAATCGTCCATTTAGCAACTATAGTATCATTATAAGCAGGCATTCTTGTTGGAATGGCTTTATTCCAACCAGCAAATGTATATCCTTCTTTTGTAGGATCTTGTACATTAGTTGTATCAATTGGTGAATTATAATTCTGATTATATTGATAGTAAACATCAGTTGCATCCTCATCAGTCTTAAATACCAAGCTGTATTGGTTAACAGTACAATTTGCCTTCAAAACGACATCATTGTCTGGCATTGAGAATGGGAATGTTACCTCGTTTCCTGTTTCCTCGTTGATCCAACCATCACAAGTATAACCTGTTTCACCATAATTATCAGATGGTTCTGTAATCTCTGTTGCATAATCAACATCTTTGTTTGAGATTTCAGTACCCTTAGAATCTTTAACAATTAATTTGTGAGAATTAATGCTATAGCGAGCATATACATTTACATCGTTATCTGGCATCTTAGTAATTGAAGCTGGATCCCATCCTGTAAATTTATAACCCTCACGTGGCAATTTATCTTTCACCTCATCACTATGTTCATTCAACAAAGTCACATCGGCATCATAAATATATTTCTTAGAAGCAAGAACCACTGTTGAATCATAATTATAATAGTTCAAAGTGAATGTATCAATAACATAGTTAGCAAGTACTGTAGTATCATGAGCAGCCATATTGAATGGGAATATTACTTGAGTACTATCTTCATCCATCCAATATTTAAATGTATAACCTTTCTTATCAGGAGCAGTAGGCATTTCTACTTTGTCACCGAAAGCAATTGTAGTGTCTTTTACAGTTTTATTATCAGCAATTGCTTTAAAATCATACTTGTTAGCTGTTTGTGTGTAAGTAGCTTTATACTCAGCAGCTTCAGAAACAGCAGCTACAGTTGGAGTCCATCCATTGAATGTATATGTATACTCATCCGTAGCAGCCTTCTCCGTATTCGAGCAAGAAGGTATTTCACCATATACATATTTATCTTCACATAATACCTTTGTACCATCTTCATTCAAGAATCTAACCAAGAAGGAATCTTGAACAAATGTAGCAGTCAAAGTAATGTTTGAATTTACTACAACAGTGTCTTTTTCATCCTTATTTCCATCACTCCATTCTACAAACGAAGAATGGCTGTTTGGAGTTGCTACAAAAACAACTGTATCACCACAACCTACAGAAGAGCCATTAGAAATAGCTTTCCCTGTTAAATCAACTATAGAAGTCGTTCCATAATTATTTGAACTTGCACTTACAGTATAGGTATATCTACTAAATATAGCTGTCACAGTGGTATCTTTCGATCCAACTGTAATCGTACGCGTTGCTGTTGTTACACCATCATTCCATTTTTCAAATTTAGCACAACTATTTTTAGTCTTAGCTGTAAGTGTTACGTTCGATCCAATTGTATATACACCAGAACCCGATGTTACACCTAATGATGTATCATTAACCAAAGCAGTAACTCCATATTGACCTTTTGCAAAATAAGCATAAAAAGTATCACTTACACCTAAGGCAAAAGTATAAGGATTATCTTTCGTAATGAATCCATTTGATTTTTGTTTCCATTGAATAAAACGAGCACCTTCTGCTGCCTCTGCAACAATTTTTGTAGTGTCATTATCACATGTTCTTTTCGTTTCTACCCAAGCAATACCTTTTTCCGTAGAAACTGGCGTCCCATCAGCAGATTCTTCTACTGGAGTTGCAACAATAACAAAATCAGCCAACCAACCCTTTATTCTTGAATCGGCATCAATTTTCGTTACTTTCTCATATTTACCAGTTCTTTCATTAAAAGTAGAATCTGGCGTACATGGAATATAAATCATAAGATTATTACGATTTTTCTTTCCATCAGCACTCATTTGATTATAATTCCAAGTATCACCTGGATTTAAATTATAATCTGAAGCAAAAACAGGAGGATTTTCGGATGAAAATCTGATTGTTTTCAAATTATTACACCAATCGAATACTGCATATTGAACCGTATCAAGTGTCGATGGTAAAATAATTTCTTCAACACAATCCAACTGATACATAGCATCAGTCGCCATTTTTCTAACACCTTCTGGAATACGAACTTCCTTCACACAGCGATCAATAGGGAAACGTACCAAAGTTTCCATATCTGCTGTAAACAAAGCACCATATATGGTGTCAATCACAAAACATTTATTTTTTGAATCAACACTAATCATATTTAAATCAAAAGCATCCGTTATCCAACGGTCTCCGATTTCACATACATTTTCAGGTATACGTAAGGTTTCAATACCCGTTTCACGAAAAGCCTCTACCGATATAGTTGTTAATGTAGAAGGTAACTGAACCGATTTTAAATTAGAAAGTCCACGAAATGCAGCTGCACCAATTTTTGTTACACCTTCTTCTACAATTACACATTGAATTTGACTCTTCAAATCGATGTTTTTATTATTTTTTCCATCCCTGTAAGTATATCTAGTACTTAACCACGCAGGAGTACCACTATATCCATAATTCCATTTACATGAATAATTAGCTGTTACTCCATTAGGATAAGAAACACGATTTACAGTTCCAGCCGAACCTTTTGGCGAAATCGTTAAACAATGTGTCTCTGTATCATAAGACCACGTGACACCACCTTCGGAGTCACCAAACGTTGCCGCCCAAGCCCCCGCTCCGGACAGCATTAAAAGCGCCCAGACCAGCCAGGTCACTTTTCTGATTTTACTTTTCATTTTTTTTGTTGTTAATATTTAATGTTTATTTCATTTTATCTATTGATCTATCCTCTTTATTCACCATCATTGTGTTTCATCCAAAAAAAAGTTCAAAATCAGGCGCAAAATTAACACTTTTTTTCTAAAATTTATGCCACATAACACAAAAAAATTTTTTCGAGTCGTTTTTTATCAAAAATCAATAGAAATATAAATATTTTTTTTGAAACAAAGTGTTTCATAACACTTTTCTTTCGACCCTTTAACACGGCAGAACCGCCATCAAAAATTCATGGATATGTCATTCATAAATAGATTCATGAGAATTCTACATATTAATTGCCCGGCAAAATTGTATTTACATTTTCATCGGATTTTTGTATTTTTGCATCGGATATGTTTAGGTGACCTCTATCCTCTATAATAATAAGAATATGACACTCTCCATCTGCATACCAATTTATAATAATAATGTATCTTCGTTAATTCAAGAGATATCAACACAAACATCGCAACTCTCTTGCAACTACGAAATCATTCTGATGGACGATGGATCTCAATGTCACAAACCTGAAAATAGTCAATTAACAAACCTGCCTAACGTCCAATACATAGAACTTTCTTCTAATATTGGTCGATCCGCCATCCGTAACAAATTGGCAGACACTGCGCAATACGATTATTTGTTATTTATGGATTGTGATACATTCCCCACCTCTTCACAATTTATACATAATTATATAGAGGCAGCAGAATCATCGGGAGCGGATGTAATCATTGGCGGTTATCATTATAAAAAGGAAAAGCCAGCTGAGGAATACCTTCTTCGCTGGACTTACGGGTTGAACAGAGAAGAGAAAAGTGCGGCAGAACGCAATCAACATCCATTTCGCTCGTTCTCGACCTTCAATTTCTTTATCAAAAAAGAGGTGTTCAACCACGTTCGTTTTGATGAGACATTAAAAGAATACGGACACGAAGACACTCTCTTTGGCTGGGATATGAAGAGACATCAGTTCAAATTCTTACATATCGATAACCCAGCCACTCATCTTGCTTACGAAAAGACAGACGACTTTCTCGAAAAAACAAAATCGTCACTGAAAAATCTATGGATTATTTATCAAAAGAACAATGACAAAAAAGATTTGCTCCAAGATATTAAAGTCCTACGATATCAATCTTTCTTGCAGAAGAGTTATCTTCTTCGACCTATCTCCTATCTATTATCTCACTTGGAGAAATATTTCATTCGAAATCTCTCCTCTGAAAATCCACAAATGTTTATCTTTGACCTTTATAAACTCAACGTACTTTGTAAGGTATCATTAGAAAAGAAATAAATCATTATTCAATGAAGAAACGAAACAAATACATTTTTACTCTTATATGTCTACTAAGTTTCACCTTTATTAATTGTCATGCACAAATTAGTAAAGGAGGTTTCCCATTGTCAGACAAATTGGAAGGGAGTTCTCTTCGTTATGCTCTGACAAACGAATGGGAGGAGATGCCAGAATTCAGTTTAGACCTCTTAGAAAAAGATTCCTCCTCTTTCAAAATCGGAGGTGTCCGTTTTGCTTACGGATTCAATGTCAATCTAACCCCTAACAATAGTGGTACCATCACCTACCTTGCCAATGGAACAAAGGTCTGGAGAGTAAAGATTCATTCAGAGAATGCACTCAATCTAAATCTTATTTTCGATAAATTTCACTTAGAAGAAGGTGCAAAACTATTCTTGTACACACCCGACAAACGTCAGATATTGGGAGCCTTCACAAGTGATAACAATCACAGAAGCAACATTCTTGCCACTTCAGTCATAGAAGGCGACAGAGTGATTGTAGAATACATTGAACCGAAAGGGTGCTCGGGAGAAATCTCCATCGGAAGAGTCAACCACGGATTTAAAGATTTACGCAAACTTCCTTACTTTGGATCATCCGAAGGATGCGAAGTAGACGTCAACTGCACCAACGATTTAGCCGAAACTGCCAAGCGAAGCACTGCGTTGGTAACCATCAACGGAGAGACACTCTGCAGTGGTTCTCTCATCAACAACACCGCCAATGACAAAACACCTTATCTACTTTCTGCCGCACATTGCGTAGCCTTTGTCAATGGATACTCTTCCAATCAAATGGCTGCCACCTGTGTTTTTTATTTCAATTACGAGACCCCTCACTGCTTCGACAAAATACAAGGAACACTCGAAATGAGTTTGTCTGGAGCCACCATCGCAACGATTCAAGAGAATACCGATTTATTACTTCTACAATTAGATGAAATTCCTCCTGTCGACTATAATACCTATTATTCTGGATGGAATATCGCAGAATCTATTCAAGGGAAAGTTTACGCCGTTCATCACCCAGAAGGAGATGTGAAAAAAGTGAGTCGTTCACTGACTCATCCAACTCCAAGCGACTTTGACTGTTGCGACGAACCTGTTGTCTTCTCAAGCAACTCACACTGGGAAGTGGCTGGTTGGGAATATGGAATCACAGAGGGCGGATCATCCGGTGCACCCCTATTTGACAAAGATGACCAAATTATCGGAGCATTGTCGGGCGGCTATGAACCATCTGGTTGCGAAGAAGATAATCACGACTTTTTCTACAGAATCAACAAAGTATGGAATGGAAGAATATATCAAAAAGCACTATCTACATGGCTCGATCCACTCCAAACAGGACTGAAAGCATTCAGCGGATTAGAACCCTATCAGTATCCATGCTCTCGTATTTCCAACTACGATTCCAATGATGAACTCCACCATTCAAACGAAACTGATTATCCAGCAGGGAGCAACGAGAATGGCATTCTCGAATACGCAGAAAGATTCAACACTAACGGCGTTGTCTTTGGCGTTCATTTCATTTTGGAAAAGGGTACTTTTTATGAAAAAGACACTATTTGGATGAAAATATACACAGGAGATAAAAAACCTGACTCACTCATCTATCAACAAAGAGTCAGAATATCAGATAGCTATTACGATCAAAGAAAAGGTTATTTCCAAGAGACTACACAAAGCAACCTAATGTCCAAAGACAATTACTTACGTCTCGACTCCGTAGTCAAGGTCGATAGTTCATTCTTCATTGCATTTGAAATCTCTCCTAATCTAAAATACCCATTTGCCATCTATGCGACAGAAAAGAAAGCTTCTGGTCAGAACACAGCCTACTTTAAAACAAATGGAGAATGGAAGGATTTCACCTCTCACCCATACTACAGCCGACCAACCTCTCTGCTTATAGAACCGAGAATCGCTTCTCAACTTGAAACGGGTGTTTCCACAATTTTTGCAAACGAAAGAGCTATTGAAATATACCCTAACCCTACAACCGACGAAGTCACTATTGAAATAGGAGAAGGAGCTTTAAGTCTTACCATTTACAATATGGAAGGCATCAACTGGATATCAAAAAACAACCCAGCAGAGAAGGAAACACTCAACCTAAGTAAATTCCCTGCAGGTAATTACATTGTTAAAATCACATATCCAAATAAGACCACATACGCAAAAATCATTAAATTATAATCATGGAAGAAAAAAATAACATACGAAAAGAAGTAAGAGCTAAAATCAAACAAATGTATGGTTGGGAGAAGGATTACTATGGCAAACAAATTCTTCAAGCCATTGAAGCGAATCCACTCTTTCAACAAGCTCAAACCATACTGCTCTATTGGTCTCTTCCAGATGAAATCAACACACACCTGTTTATTAACCAATGGAGTAACGAGAAAACGATTCTTCTTCCCGTAGTGATTGGAGATGACTCTGAAATACGCATTTTCCAAGGCGAGGAAAAACTTGCAAAGGGAGCCTTTAACATCGACGAGCCAATTGGTGAAGCTTACACGAACTATCATTCCATCGATTTAGCAATTGTACCTGGCATGGCATTCGACAAGAATGGAAACCGATTAGGAAGAGGCAAAGGTTACTACGACAAACTACTATCACATCTCACCTGCCCTAAAATAGGCATTTGCTTCCCATGTCAGATTTTCCCATCCATACCACACGAAGAGTGGGACGAACGGATGAATCAGGTGCAAACCACTTCTTTATAAAACCCTTTCAGAATATTTCCACAAATTGACTTGTGGAATCATCCTGTTGATGGTGAAATACACTATCATAAGCGTGTTCTTTTTATCAAAGAACAAAAAAATAACAACACAATGTTTTTTTATTAAATATTATTCATCTATATTTGCCAAACGAAATTTCTTCATGTTTTGATGAAATTTTCTACCAAATACTGATAAGATACACCAACAATGAGATAATAAATTGATTTGACACAATTGTATCATTCGATTTTATGTCGTCATTTGTAACAAGAAAAATTTTACCGTTAATAATATGAAAAAAAAGACAAGACTACTAATTTACCTACTATTGCTTGCTGAAATGGTCTTCCATTCGGGTTTGCAAGCTCAAGGATTAACGCATGTGAAAGGCATTCACACTGTCGGTATACGAGGAGGAATAGGCACTAAAAACAAATATGACTTTGGTGCAACATATCATTTCCACTTCAATGCCAAAACAGCACTCTGCGTAGAAGCAGATCATGAAGTAGCTACCTTTGGTCATTCCGATTTTACCAATCTCATCCTACTCTCTCCTGGGGTTGATTACTCTCCTGCAAATCCATGGGGTTGGTCATATATCACACTAAATCTTGCTGCCAGTGTAGGATGGGACAAATGGGAATGTGCAGAACTTGGGAAGGAAGTGGACGGCATCGTGTATGGTGCCAATGCCGGTCTATCATGGGAAGTATTTCCATGGTCATTTCTTTCTTTTCAATTAAAAGCACAAGAATACATTTTGTTTGGAAATGATGACCAATATTTAAAACCACTATTCACCTTAGGCATCTGCTACAATTTTCATAAATAACATTCAAAAAACTAATTCGATGAAATTTATCCAATTTATTTGCATCTCCGTAGCAATATGGTTATGTTACGCTTGTGATACACGAGACGATTATTTCTATGATCATAATGAAGAACCCATCATTACACTTATCTCCGAAAAGGATTCTACCATTGATGGTAAAAGATACATCTGTCTCGATTTAACATGGGGTGACACACTTGAAATCGATTATAAATTCAAGGACACCAAAGGAGTTATCAACGATTTTAAATCAGAAGTAAAGCCAATCATCAAGAATCGAGATGACTATTATTACTGGAAAGATTTAGCCATTGTAGATTATCATGATGATGGTAGCACAGACTCTTGGTATTATTTAGGAAATTCGCCTTATGATTACACCCATTTCAGTAACCATCTTTGCGTTGAAATTGATACAACAAGGAATAAAATTATCATCATCGAATCAACCTCATCTGCCCAAGAATATTATGCGAACAATGGACGAACCAACACAGGGAAATTGTCATCCGATAGTCTTTCCATCGATGCCATTATCACCATTTCTGCTTCCAACATCATCGGACAATACGGTTCATCAAACATTTTATTGAAACTATATGCCAACCGTCCACCCATTGCCAACTTCTCCATAGAAGAAGTCACAGGTCATCCTTTACATCGTCGTATTAATGCACAATGCATAGATCCTGACAAGGATGATATCCAACTCTACGAATACAACATTGATGGAAAACTTTTCGAACACCAGTCTGGATACGATTGGCTATCTGAGAAAACAAAAGAAATAGGTAAAGGCGCATACAATGGCACATACATTGCCAACACACGACTTTCTTCTATCAAACACTCCTTTCAAGAAAAGGGAGCACACACCATTCATCTCCGCTGTCAAGACAGTTGGGGAAACTGGAGTACATGGTACACAAAAACAATTAATATCGAATAACAGAAACTCATCTCTTAACTTATTTCACTATGAACAAAATATATTTCTTCCTAATCATTTTACTCTTTCATCCATTTTGTCTCATTAAAGCAGACATAAAAAACGACATTCTAAAAACCAAATCAGGGAATATAATCCCCAACAAAGATTACAACCAACATGACGATCTGTTAGAATTCACCTATCTTACTCCAACTGTCGATATACAAACTGGAGGCTGGGGATGGTGGCAAGAAGACAAAGTGGAGAAATCGACCACAAAAATCATTTTAGACGTCAAATACAACAATCAAGTGATTCGACTCGCCACCTACAAAGAGCAGGAACGTGAAAAGGGTCATGACATTACCCTTTCCGCTCAAAGTGGGAAATATGTTTCTGATGTTTCTATTGATAAACTATTAGGCATCAACCAAGATTCCATTCCTGATCAATTTTATTTCACCGTTTATCTCACCTACCATATTCATGCAGACTTTAACGAGGGGAAAAGCATAGATGCCGATATGCAAGAAAAAAAGGAAATCAACGTCTATAAATGTAAGGGAGGAGAAATCATGATGGACATATCCGTATTACCCAATATTTCACCCTCAAATGCAAGTCCAATCTATGGTCTTTATAATTCGAACAATAACATTCAATACGCAGTTGTCAGTCCACATAATCCCGTCATCTATAATTTAAAAACAGACCAATGGATTTCATGGAATGTTACAGATGGAGACAATCTAATTTCTAAAAAGGAGGTTACATATACTTCCAACATGCCAGATTTTGATCAATATCTAAAATACACTGACTTTTTAAACAGTCAAAACATATTAAAAAATGGAAGTATAAGATATGTATACAGGACATATTCGAACAAAGATTTTTCCTGCCATAGTAACACCATAAAAATAGAAGCAATAGATACGCTTTCTATCGATGGATTTGAAGAGAATGAAACGGAACAATTCATTTGTGCAACAACCGACATAGTTGATGATGAAGAAGATTTATCTTGTAATTCCAACTATGTATTCACAATCAGGGGGAAATCTGTCAACTGGCAGAATGTTTCATATCCAGACAGTATCTACGGCATTAAATATGGATGGGAATATAAAACATCATCCAATCTTGGGTGGCAAACGGTTACCGAAAATCTCAATTCTGACGTGAACAATCCCGATCTATGTTTACGAAAAGATTTCGTTAAGCAAGGAAAGAAGTACTATTTTCGCCAATTCGTTCTTGTGACTAAATTCGGAAATAGGAAAGTATACGCCAACGGAGAGCACAACCATATAACCATACAGCATTATCAGCCCATTTCAAAAAACAATTTTAGTTTAAATCCACTACCAGAAATTTGTGAAGGGACGATTCTAAAAGATACTCTTTCCATCACATTCACTCCCGAAAAAGACAAAATCTACAAAAATGCCTACAATACTAATTTGTACGATTCAACCTACAATATGAAATTTATCGTGAACTCAGATTTTGAACCTTTTAATGCTGAAATGTATAGCGATAAACTTTCTATCCCCTTTATTTTACAAGGAAAATCAAAGATTGAGGCAACGATATCCGTCATGGATGGCTGTTTCAATAACATTTCTTTCCCTATTAGCCTCAACATCTCTAATCAGCCTCAACTATCAAAAGCAAACATTGATGTCGAAGGAGGATATGCCATCTACTCTGGAAAAGAGAATCAAACGCTTCCCATCCAAGTTCCAGAAGGTAAAAACATCACCATTAAGGTCAATGACTCCGACTCTGAAAAGTCATCTTGCCGTTACTTCATTAGTTATCGAACGAATGAAAAAAATGAAGAGGGGGAGTTCCTATGGGGAGAACGTTCTCTCATCAATACTGCTTTGGGGCACACCATCTCCTATTCCATAAAAAATGAAAAATGGTTCAATACAGATTGTAATTACATTAAACTAGAAAAAGAAAATATCACTACAAACTGTATTAGTGAACCTTTATACCTATGCATCAATTTTATCGGAAACATCCATAACAATAGTATCGGATTCAATAATGGTAACGACAAAGAGATATTATACACATGTAAAAACAACAAAAATGATTTAATCTTAGGAGAACTCGTATCAGGCGGATATGGTGATAGTACCTATAGTTACGTATGGCAATATTCCAATGATAATATTTCGTGGATCAATATGCTAAACACAGAAGGTAAAACCATAACATCTGTTCATCTTCCTGAAAACTGCTGGAATAAAGTAATCGACCAAAACTATTATTTTAGAAGAATGGTTACATCTCTTGGTAAGGATGCCTCCGAAAGTAGTGCTATTAAGTCATATAGTAATGTGGTTCAAATCAAACCATACAGTAGACCCCAGTTACAACTGATTGCCAATCAAAAAGAAAATGACCTTTTTGCATGTTTCGAATCTAAAGTAACTCTTTCTCAAAATTATCTCAATCAGAACATATTAGAAGAAGGTTATGCCTTTAAAAAGTTCTATGGGTATGAAAACAACCAAGGAATCATTCTACCTTATATAGACCACAGAAACACAATCTTAGTCACAAGCGACACAACAATCTATGCGGCAACAGAATTCTGTGGAGATACTATCTTCTCTGAAAAAGGTATACACATCACAACGGGAGAAGATCTCACCATTCAAGAAAATGAGATTAACTTAGGTTCGTGTCTTGTGCGCGGTGATTCTGTTGAAATATCCATCGATGCCCAACCTAATTATACATACGGATTTATCTTTAACCAGGATACCATCAAGAATGCTAACGCAAAAGTATACCTTCCTCTTATGGGAAATCTAAATTACATTGCCTTTAAATCCAAAGAAGAATGCACGAAATTTACTCCTTTATCCATTCTTCAAACTCAAACAAAAGAACCGATTGGTCATACCCAACTAAAGGCCTCCTCTTCTGGATCTACATTCCATGATAATGTTTACAATATCTGTTACGGAAACGTTGTCGAAATCTTCTCACCTAACGAAAAAACAAGCGATGATATTCAGTATGAATGGAAAATCAACAATTCGATCATCAACACTGCCTACACTTCCAATACTATTTCTACGGCAGAATTCGATTTGCCTGGTAAAGATTATATCATCACTCGAACTTCCTATTTGATGAGTGAAAACATCAGTTGTCAACATGTTACAGACTCCATTAAGATTCACACATTCCCCATCATTTCAAACCTCTCTTTGAGTGTAGATAAAGATTCAATCTGTTATGGCGATAACGTATCTGTTTCTGTCAATTCGTCCAATATTCAAGGTGGTTCTGGCTCCTATCTTTTCGCATGGAATGAAGTTCACAAAGACACAACTCTCACCGATAAATTTAGTACTTCAATCATTTACCATTCTAATGAACTATACGAACCAACAGCCTATTCAGTAACCGCAAGTGATGTCTATTGTACCCATGACATATATCGTCATACTTCACCCAGCAAAGTCGTTTATGTCGAAAAGGATCTAACCTTCACAGCACAAGCAACTCCATCCACCATAAATGCTCAATCGATAGAAGATGGAAGCAGTATGGCAACTAACATCACCTCTAATGACATCTCTGCATCTGAAAGAATCAGTTGCTGGTTAAACAACAAAGAAGTGAAAAATCACGAAGCTTTTTTAAATGGAATCAACTACTCCCTCAAATCAACTGATTTTAGTGATAACATTGCCACCTTTACAATTGAACGATATGGGACAAATTTGAAAGAATGCAAACATTCCTCACAAATGGATATCCTACTCAATGAAGGATTTGATGGAATGCCAATTGTCTTATCATCCCACTCCTTAACATCATCCACTTCAGCATGTGGAGGTGATAGTATTCTACTTTCTATCGACGAAAATCAACTTCCGAAATATGATAATAAAAATATCGAATCTTCTTCGTTTACCTATCAATGGTACAAAAAGAATGGTGATAGTTGGAGTACTTGCGGATCTTCTTCTAATATAACCGTCATAGCTATCAGTGACGAAACACAAGAATACAGATGTAAATTGTCCTATACTCCACAAGGGGGAACTAAACAATCTGTGCTTTCGAATATACATTCTGTTATAGGTATGGGTAGTACCCCCATAAATAGTATCTCATTTCTAACAGATGATTCTCACTCAAAAATACATTATGTATGTAAAGGAGAGTCGGGACTCCTCACGTTAACTGCCGACTCACCACTACAAGCGGTACAATATCAATGGTATCAAAAAATCGGAGATTCATCTTGGGAGAAAGTACCAACAACAAGAGGCACAACAGGTACCGATTCCCCTCTTTGTACCATCGATTTAGAGAACTATAACCAAAACACATCTTTCAAACTGACCTGTGTCAATCAATGTGGGACCACTTCTGAATCAATCAATCAAATTCAATTGCTTTTCAATGTTGGAGCTTCATTATCTGAAACAGACATTACACTAACAAGCAGTAATATCTACGAAGGACTCTCACTTCCATCGGTTTCATTATGCGTTCCAAAAGATTATAACAACACCTATTTCTGGAGTTGCGATCCATCCTTCTCTTCCACAAGTTGGAAATCAGGGAATCCTATTACACTCGATAACAACGGGAAAGGATTCACAAGTGGAAACGATTCGGTCTTTATTTACATGGTTTCAAAAGGGAATGGCAACTGCTTATCAGATACGATTGCATTCCATTTCAACGTATTTGAAAAAATCAAAGCCGGGAACATCAATAGCACGACAAGTTCTGATACTCTTTGTCCTAACAATGGAATGATGACCTTGTCTGTTAACGAAATCAAAGGGGGTGATGAATCTTATCAAATCGACTGGATGTATAAAAGTCAAAATATGAACAGTTTCTCAGTCATCAATGAACAAGCGAATATGCCATTCGAATATTTAGGAACAATTGATGGTGCAAATGCTTTAGGTGCATATTCATTTTTAAACATTGGCAATTTATCAGAGAGTTGTGAGTTTTATGCAGTCATATCTTGTAATGGGAATTATACAGGTCGGAATTACTCCACCAACTCTTGTGTCAAAGGTGTATACCAACCTTTAAAATCTGGATCTATTGACAATACGACGCAACTATTATGTTACAATAATGCACTGAGCCATATCAATGGAAGTGATGCAACTGGCGGTGACCATCAATACTCTTACCAATGGTTAAAGTCAACCGACAAGGAACATTGGGAACCTATCAATGAACAAACTGAAGTCTCCTACCTTGGACAATCTTCACAAGAAAAATACAAACTAAAACAATCCACCTACTTCTGTAGAATCACCAATGATGGTTGTGGCAACAAAGACACCTCTGCCATCAAAACAGTACAAGTAAAAAGTGAAGTAACCACTCAACCCAATGACATACTATACACTCCACTCATTCCTCGTGGTGATAAAGCAAACATGTGGGGTATCGAAGATGAATTCAACTACATCTGGTTCAATAGAGATTTCCAAATTCTAGATACGACAACTGTACGGGAACTATTTTCAACAGACAATATTAACGAGCCTTCTCGTACGTATTATGTGAAAACATTGTACGATGATTGTGTTTCATCTAATTACGATACCATTCACATCTCTACTTACGACATTGATGGAGGACACTTGTCATTTGATGACGCACCTTCAGTCACAAAGAAATATTGGATTTGCAGTGGTGCCAAAGCAGGAAGAATCAGTGCTGATGGTGGCGGTAACTTAAATTATCGATGGTTCTACCTCATCAACGGAACTGAAAATTCAAGAGCATACACACTCTATTCTGCTACCAATACCACACAACCCGTCACCTCTAGCAGTGTACTTTTAGACACTTGTAATTTAAGTACTGTTTTCACCAACGCGACAGGCACCCAATTAGAAAAGAAAATATCATTTTTTAGGGTTTCCTATTTCACTATCAATGGTGTAGAACAGACAGAAAATTCTGATACCATTTCCGTCTATATCGTTCCCACTTTAAATTTAGCAGCGACCCTACTAACAGAAGGATCCACCACATTAGCAGGAACCATTACCACTGAGAAAGAGCTCTATTGCAACGGAGAAACCGGCGGTCTTATTGATGGAACCGTACCATCCTCCTCTTCGCTTTATGAAATATGGTCAAATGGAACTTTTGGACCTTATCTATACGACACTGAATACCCTGAATTTCAAACATGGTTTGAATATGGTAAAAACAATCATTGGAGTCCATCAGAAATTCACTATGGGATTGCCGACTATGCACAATTTTTCAATTTGAACGTAATTGACACCACATATATGATTCGAAGAGCTTTCAGCGACGGATGTTCCACCTCTTATTCCAATACAATCAAACAAAATTTGTCCGACAAAATACCTAATCCTTCAAAAATCATTGTCAAAGCCACCACACCAGAAGGGAAAGTTATTAGTGATGGCATTGAAATGGGAGATGCTCTAAGTATTAACTACACTGAATTAGGATACGATTGCTATTGGTTCTCAAACGAAGAATGTACAGACACCTTGGCTTCCAAAAATCAATTAATCACGTTCGATAAAATCACAGAGAAAACACCTACTACCATTTACCTTAAACGAAAGGATAACACAGATGATGGTTGTTTCTCCTCTGCTTTAGCCATACCATTAACATTTAATACAAAAAGTTCGGGAGGTCATATTTACAAAGACCAACACACTTGTCGAAACCAACACTTTTCAACCATTACCAATGGACAACTCGCTGAAGGTTTCTCTTATGCTCCAATGGAGGGTATTGCCGACTCCTTCAGTTATCAATGGCAGATATGTATCAACGAGGATTTAAACATATGGAACAACATTAACAATGCAACTGACCCTGACTCGCTAAGTTCCAAAAAAATCAGCACCCTAATGAAAGATAATATTTCAACCTATTATATACGAAGGAAAGCAACCAACAGCCATGACAGAATTGTCTATTCTGACACCATCAAACTATCTTTTTACGACGAATTCAAAGCGGGTACCATCTCATTAGAAAACAATGAAGAAAAAACAAGTTTTTGCTATTCCGACTCTCTTCCCTCTGTTCTCACCGCCACACCTACAGGAGGCTATTTCGGATTCGCTGGCTTTGACGGATATTCTTATGGTTGGGAAATCTCTGCCAATAATCAAGACTACATCACCGTATCACAACTTAGTAATACAACAAGTCGAAAACTAGATTTAGATTATTTCATCCGCTATACAGATAATCTTTCTCTTGATATGACACAAGACAATATCATTCATGTTCGTGCAATATACGCTGACGAATGTAACGTACTTTACAGCAAACCTATCACATTTACATTATGGGCGAAAACTACTCCACCTTCCATCTATCAAGTTAAAGATAGTTGCGAATCTGATGCAGTTACCATCAAAGCTTACGACACACAAGAATATTTCTATACTTGGGTTGTCCTAAATGATGAAAAACAAATCACTTGGTCTTATACTCAAGATTCCCTTAAATTACAACGTGTGTCAGAAATGAATGTGACTGAATATGGCGTATTCGGAACGCAAAAAACCAGTGGTTGCAAATCCAACTTCACCTATTTTAACATTGACTCTCTTCCTGTTCTTCATCAAGAATCTCTGTCTGCTCCATCATCTATACTGTGTTATGGTAGTTCCACAACAATTTTGGGCGGGAAAATAAGCGGTGGAAATGGAACCAGAAACTTTTTATGGGAATATTCCTATGATGGCAAAAAGTATGAATCAATAGCCGAAACAGAATCTTTATCTCTCTCCGATTTAAAACAATCAATCTACGTGAGAAGAATTATAAGTGACCTATGTTCCAGTGACACCAGCAATACTATTCTGATAAAAGTCCGCGAAAAATTATCAATCTCTTCATCTGATATTTCATACCCTAAAAACGTATGCACAAACCAACCGTTTACTATAAAATTAAACGCAGAAAAATCGGATTCCTTGAAAGAACTTAATTCTTTTTTACATGTTAAAGAATGTTTGTGGACTATTCAAAACACATCCTCCGATGACACAAGTATAATAACGCTATCCTCTCAATCTTCAACACTCTCCGAGCATACATACCAAGGGTTCGAAGGTCCTGATCAAACTTTTTCTGCTCAATTTCATACCATTGACAGCTTAGGCAACATCTGTTACAGCGACAAAATCTTTTTCTCCATTCATAACTCAACACCTTTGGACTCTTCACTTAACATCATCAGTTATGATAATGTACATCCATGCAACGGAGAAATTATTCCATTAAAAGGTTCAGATCCGTACACATACTCATTAGAAAGTGAAGAAGTCAATTATGCTTGGTTTCAGTCAGTCAATCAAAAAGAATGGATACGAATTCCTGACCAAAGCGATAAAGACTTATTCATTACAGTTCAAGACACTATGTTTTTTAAACGAGAGATTTACAACCAATGTCAATCTAACTTCAGCAATATTATTTCATTAAAAGGGAACAAAAGTGACAACATTGATTATGCTTCCCTTTTAAATCTAACAATTATCACCTACATAAACGAAGAATCAGACAGCGTCGAATGGATCATCCGAAATCATGACATCGAAACGGATTACGATTTATATGGAGATGATGAATTACCTCTAAAACAATACGGCATCACACCTCTTCCTTATACCGCAGAAGAATACGCCAACAAAGGTTTGTATCTTCATAACACAACAGGATGCTACAATAGTTACCGAATTACACCTATTCGAGGAGGAAGGATCTATAGTGAAGGGGAAATCATCGTATGTGAAGGGTCAGATGTACCAACACTTCGCGTTACCAAAACAGAAGGAGGTACAGGTGTTTTTCAATATCAGTGGCAATACAAAAACGAATATGTAAAGGAATACGTCAATATTCCTTCCGCCACAGAAATTGATTATACACCAGAACCTGTTAATACACAAACATGGTTTCGTCGAATGACCACCTCAGGAGAATATGTTTCTTATAGTAACGAAATCTCCCTATCCATAGCCGAATCACCACAAACAACAACTTTGCAAATATTAGATGATAATGAATCATTAGATAACATGCTTTTTAAACGCACAAACAATTCTGCTGAAATATCAAAGTCGATGAGTGTAACCTTAATCGATTCTTTTTTCAACGCTACAAATGTCTATTGGGAATATAGTGATGACCAAATCGTTTGGCAAAATCTACAATCTGTAAATCCAACCGCAGAATCCACTTCTCTTATTGTCACAGGAGATCTTCCTTCTCGCTATTATCGTTTTACTGCAGAAAACAACTGTGGAATAACACATAGCAATGACTTTTTCATCTCCACTTCTGACGTTCCCGAAATCCTTGAAGAAGAAGTTATCATCCAAAATTTAGTCTGTCAAGGAGACACCTTGAAATTCGGTTGCTTCTATAAAAACGAAGAAGGAAAACTTATCAGTGGAGATTATTCATACTTATATGAAAATAACGCAGGATTTCAAATGTATACAGCAGGGTTAAACGGACTTTGTACAGATATCTATTATCCTAATACTCCCATCAATGGTTACATCTATTGTCCCAATGTGACTGCTCCATTTGACATGACAGTCACCAGAATTTCGAACACCACAGACGCCAGTTATTCTACTATAGTACACATTCCTGTAAATATACTTCAAGCTGACTTCGAATTTTCAGTTAATAACCAAACCTACTCAACCCAAGAATCCTGTGTTTACATAGAACAAGGTGATTTGGTAGAATTCAAAAATCTGACAGATGGAAATCTCGTTGAAACCTATTGGGAATTAATTGAGCCTGAAAACACTCCTCAAAACATCCCTGCATACGGACTTTATTCTTTCATGGAAAATCCAGATTGCTACTTCTATAACGGAGGGAACTATAATATCAAACTATCTGTCACCGATATCAATGGATGCCACTCTACCATCAGTAACAATGCCATTACAATTCCATTTAGTGCAGTGAAAAACAGCTCATTTAGGCAAGCAACATTTGTAGAAAAGCCTTTTGATGTAAACAATATATCTTCACAAAAACAATTGATAGTCTTTCCAACTCATTTTAACAATGAGATTATAATACAATGGAAAAACCATTCATTTTTCTATCAACTTTACGACGGGAATGGATCTATTCTTTTGGAAGGTTATTCAAATGATGAAACGAGACTGAACACAGAGAACTTAACTCATGGAACCTATCTTTTGAAAATAAACAGCCATCTACTAAAAGTAATGAAATAAAATACTGATTCATTCAGTTCATTTATACTCGTGTTTTTTTCTTTCTCAGAAAAGACAGATTAAAGATTGTTGAGACATTGACTTCGTCATCGGACTATTTCAAAGATCTGTCTTTTCGTTTTTTTTTATTGGTGTCTGCTAAACATGAAAAGGCATACCAAAATAATCTGCAATGCCAGTAAATATGGCGTTGCAGATTCTTTTTTTGAACTCCAAGCCCCTAATCGAACAACGAGAGTTGAATCAATATGCGATTTTTTTGCAAATGGGACACCGTCGCCCCCTTGTAGAGACGCAATATTTTGCGTCTCTATGTCTCGAAGAACCCCATAGGGGTTCCATATCAGTAGAATAATGGATTTGTATCCCCGTCCACACAACCCCAGAGGGGTTGCACATAACATAGAATGCGATTATTATGTATTATTAATTATATAATTCATTTTTTTGCAAAATTAAACACATAAAAAGTTTAGCGGACACCAATAGTTTTTTTCTTTTTGTTCAAAGCTTAATTGTTAAACTTTGAATAGATGCATTCTTTTATAATTCATTCTTTTTAGGCGATTCTTATAAAGTTCTCTTCTCTTTTGAAAGAGAAATTCTCGAAACAAAAGACAATAAAAATCGCAACAAAAATAAATTTTTTGAAAAAAACTTGCATCTTTTAATAATATTTATATTTTTGTTATTGAATTAAACATTTGGAAAGGTTGTTAATGCAACTCTTAAAACGCATAAGATATAGAACAGAGAGGCTTGTATACTGCATCTACCCAGTCAAGCAAGTATAATAATGGTTATATATAAAACAAAAGGGGAGTGCTCTTATGAACTGAACCCCGAAAGTTGGACAAAAAAACTTTCGGGGTTTAATTATGTCTA
>JAKSLB010000045.1 GCA_024401435.1 Paludibacteraceae bacterium
TTGCAGCATTGCGGAATGCGTCGTTGCTGATTTTTATGTTTACCGGACACCAATAGTAAAAAATATGATTTTACTCTAATTCTCCTCTATCATCCAAAATACTCCGTTCTACTTGCATCCAATCGAAGGAAGATAAATAACAAGATCGTAAATCCCCACAACGAGGATCCTCCATAACTGAAAAATGGAAGAGGAATTCCAATCACAGGCGTCAAACCAATCACCATTCCAATGTTAACCGCCACATGGAAAAAGATAATCGAGGCAACACAATATCCATAAATCCTACTGAAAAGTGAACGTTGGCGTTCTGCTAAAAAGATTAATCTTAACATCAAAACTAAGAATAATACCATTACAACCAAACTACCCAAAAAACCATGTTCCTCACCGACCGTACAAAATATGAAATCTGTATCCTGTTCAGGAACATATTTCAATTTCGTTTGCGTTCCATTTAAAAATCCTTTTCCTGTAACACCTCCCGAACCAATGGCAATCTTAGACTGATTTACATTATATCCTGCTTTCTGCGGATCGTTCTCCATACCCAAGGTAACACGTATACGCGTTTGCTGATGAGGCTTCAATTTATCGAACGCCATATCCGACATATTGGATATACCAACAGATGCAATAGCAAAAAGACCTATCCACAAATAACTATAAATTCGTTTTTGAAAAGCTACAAACGCCAAATATAGGAAGGTGATTCCCATAATGATATATCCGACATAAGTAAACTTAAAATCCAAATGAAATATTTTGTGTACCAAATAAGAAATCAACAAAACGACAAAATCAAATGCACCCACATACAAAGCGGTCTTACGTTCTTTTTCAAATATCAGAAGAAATAGTATCTGCACAGCAAATGAAATCAACATCACCAAGAAAATTCCATACGATTCATCTGGTATGCTTGCCAATATCGGAATCTCTCCAAAACGTATAGATACAATGAAAATCACAGCAAGGAAAAATCCCAAAAACAAGATGATACCTGGTAGACCCTCCCTATATAAAACCAAAAATAGAGATACATATACCAATGCAGATCCGGTCTCATTCTGTAAGATGATCATTAACATAGGTACAACAATGATCAGACATACCTTAATCACGTCAGACAATCTGCTCATCTTAAATCCATAGGTACTCATAAACTTAGCAAGTGCTAAGCAAGTGGCAGTCTTAGCAAACTCTGCCGGCTGTAAACTGACAGGACCGAGAACCAACCATGATCGAGATCCCTTTATCTCCGGCGCGACAAAAATAGTCACCAGCAATAATGCCAACATCGCCGCATAAATAGCATAGGCAAATACATTATAAAGCCGACTATCCAACATCAACAAAACAGAAGCAATCACTACCGAACATCCAATCCACACCAACTGTTTTCCATAACGATAAGAGAAATCCCAAAAGGAAGCATCCTCAAAATGATAGACAGCTCCATAGATACAAAACCAACCCGCAATCACCAATAATAGATAAATGGCAATTGTGACCCAATCAATATTTCTAACTAAACTAATCTGTCGCGTTGGCATGTTTCTTCGGTAATAAATTAGCATTTAAAATATGCTCCTCCATCCACAAACGACGTTTAGGAACATATCCTTTCAAATATTTCTCCATCATCAATGTTGCGATTGGGGCTGCCCATGTAGCACCAAATCCACTATTCTCGACCACAACACAAATAGCAATTTTAGGATTATCCTTGGGAGCAAAGGCCATAAAAATAGAGTGGTCTTCTCCATGCGGATTTTGAGCAGTTCCCGTCTTTCCACAAACTGCAATACTGTCGATACGAGAAGCCCAACCTGTTCCCGAACTCATTACCAACTCCATTCCTTCTATCACAGGAATATAGCAACTACTATCAATGGTTGAAACTTTCTTGGTCGTATATAAAGAGTCCAAATGCTGACCTTCAATATGTTTAACCAAATGGGGTACATAATAATAACCTCGATTGGCAATTGTTGCCGCTAAATTAGCAATTTGTAAAGGAGTAGCCAATATTTCTCCCTGTCCTATAGAGTTGGAAACAATCATCAACGACTTCCATCGATTCTCTCCATATATCTGATCATAATACTTCGAATTAGGAATAAAACCTCTCTTCTCGTTCGGTACGTCCGCACCCAATTTATATCCGAAACCTAACGATACAATATGCTTTTTCCATACCTCAAAAGAATTAGAAATCCCTTTATATTTCGGATGGTCCATCATAGCACGGAAACCAGCACAATAATACGCATTACAAGAATGTTGAACAGACTGTATTAAATTTAATGGAGAAAAGTGTGCATGGCAACCTACTGTAAAACTTCCCACATGATAACCACTATGACATGGAAATGCAGTATATTCTCTAATGATTTTCTCTTGTTGTAGAATTAAGGCATTAGCCGTTTTGAAAGTAGAACCAGGAGGATAGCAAGCCATCATAGGTCGGTCGTACAAAGGCAAAAGAGGATCATTCAACAATTTCGCATAATTAGCAGAACGTTTTCGACCCACTAATAATGACGGATCATAGGTCGGGCTCGAAACCAAGGCGAGGATTTCACCTGTTGATGGATCAATCGCAGCAATACTACCTACCTTATTTTGCATTAATTGTTCTCCATAAGCTTGAAGATTTATGTCAATTGAGAGTGTCAAATCATTTCCCGGTTTAGACGCAACATCATAATCACCATTCTCATAACGTCCTTGTACACGTCCATGCGCATCACGCAAGAAAATCTCCATTCCCTTCTCACCCCTTAAATATTTTTCATACGTCTGTTCTATTCCATTTTGACCTGCGTAATCGCCTTGTACATAGAAATCAGGATCTTCATCAATCATTTTTTTATTTACCTCACCAATAGAACCTAACAACAAGGCAGCATTATGATAATTATAATCTCGTAATGTTCTTTTCTGCAAAGAGATACCAGGGAATCGGAACAACTGTTCTTGCAAAATTCCATAGTCCTCCGCAGACAATTGAGTCATAAATGGTTGTGGCGTATAAGGAGAATATCCCTTACGATGACGCATATCTCTCGTTCGTTCCACAAAATTCAACTTCGAAATATCAAGTAGCTGACAAAAGGTAAGTGTATCGAAATCTTTCATTTCGCGCATTACCATCATCACATCATAAGCAGGTTTATTGAATACCAAGATTTCACCATTGCGATCTTTTATCAACCCTCTGGCAGGGAATTCAATTTTTTTAAGGAAAGCATTCGTATCCGCCTTGTCTTGATACGTATCATCTAATATTTGCAGATTAAACAAGCGAATAAGGTAAAGAAGAACGACTAAGATCATTAGTCCTCCTATCACCAATCTTCTATTACCGTATGCGTCGTTTAACATTTTAACTTATCGTTTATAAGTCAACTTCTCTGCAATATAAATAAGTAAAATCGTAAAGATTGAACAACAGAATGCTTTCATCAAAACTTGTAAAATATCAGCAAACGTGAAAGCTTCTACAAAGAAATAAACAAACTGATGAACAAAGACTAAAATTGTAGCATACTGAAGAAACTCTTTTACACCAAAAGAACGGAAAGAAGGTATTACAACATCGTAATCCTCACGAGGGCCGAACACTTTCTGGAAATAGGGTTTTAGATAGGCAACTAAAGTTGTCGCAAACGTATGACAACCCAAAGAGCCACAAAATACATCAAGAGACAATCCTAATAGGAAACCTAACAAAAGCGTTAAATCTCGATTGACAGAGGATGGGAGTAATAAGATAAAATAGATATAGAAATATGGATTGATAAAACCTAAGAATTGAATGTTATTCAAAATGAGGGCTTGCAACAAAACCAACCCAATAAACATAATCCCATATTTTAACGTATTATTCATTTCGTCTCCTCCTTTCTCTCTAATTCAGTCATTTCATCATCCAAACGAAACTCTATAATATCCACATATTTAATATTTCTGAAATCGACAGAAAGTTTCACATCAATTGAATAAAAATCATTGTTCAACCTCTCGATATGAGTAACTGTACCAATCATAATATCCTCTGGAAAAACAGCAGAGTTAGAACTTGATTTAATGGTATCTCCTATTTCAACAGGAATATATTGAGGTACCTCCTTCAATTTTGCATAACGAGCATCATGTCCGTTCCACATGATCGTACCGACATTACTTTTACTCGCTACTTTTGCATTGATTTTTGCTCTTGAATTTAGGATTGGCATCACGATTGAAAAATGACCTGATACATCACATACAATTCCGACAACGCCCTTTTCGTTAACCACACCCATACCCGTACGAATACCATCACTTGTACCTTTATCAATCGTAAGATAATTATCTTTCAAATTAGCAAAAGAATGAACCACTCGAGCCGTACGAAACATAAAATGTTTTTCAGTAGCGAAATCATTTCTCACTGTATAGGTAGAATCATAACGTAACCTATCTATTTGAGAACGTAGATTAGCATTTTGACGTTTAAGTTCTGCTGATTCTTCTACCAATGCTTGGTTCACAGAACCTAATGAGACATAATCAGATATTTTGCTTGTAAAATTATACAAAGATCCAACTACAATATTACTAGAACTTAAAAAATGGACACGTTGAAATTGGTTACAATTTACAATCATAACCAAAGACAAGACTTCTAAGATGATAAAGAAAAATAGAGTCTTAAATTTTAATAAGAAACGTATGAGTGACCTCATCTATTCAGATACAAAATAACAAAAATAAACCACAAAGCATACGAATGAACGTAGCTACTCTGTGGCTTATGCTTTTTTAAGATAAGGGACGATATTATCTTCTCAAGAAAGAGAACTTATCCACATTCTTCAAGGCAACACCTGTACCCCTAGCCACAGCGTGCAAAGGATCATCTGCCACATTGAAAGGAATACCAATTTTGCTAGACAAACGTTTATCCAAGCCTCTCAACAAGGCTCCACCGCCTGCCAACCAAATACCTCTTGTTACGATATCAGCGTACAACTCTGGAGGAGTTTGTTCTAGGGCACCCAAGATAGCAGCTTCAATCTTTGAAATGGATTTTTCAATACAATGAGCGATCTCTTGGTATGACACAGGAACTTCCATTGGCAATGCAGTCATCTGGTTAGGACCACGTACGATATAATCCTCAGGAGGATCTTCAAGGCTGGTCAATGCCGATCCAACCTTAATCTTAATCAATTCTGCAGTACGTTCGCCCACACGAATATTATGTTGACGACGCATATACTCGATAACATCTTCTGTCAAATCATCACCTGCGATACGAATAGATTTATTAGAGACGATACCACCCAAAGAGATGACAGCGATTTCGGTAGTACCACCACCTATATCGACAATCATATTTCCTTCTGGAGCCTCAACATCTATACCAATACCAATTGCAGCAGCCATTGGCTCATAAATCATATAAACCTCGCGACCACCAGCATGTTCAGAAGAGTCACGCACAGCACGTATTTCAACTTCCGTACTACCAGACGGAATACATACAACCATTTTCAAAGATGGAGAGGAGAACCAACGATTATGTGAAGTAGCTGTCTTAATCATTCCTCTCATCATTTGCTCCGCAGCACCGAAGTCGGCAATCACACCATCACGTAACGGACGAACCGTACGGATACCTTCGTGTGCCTTTCCATGCATCTTCTGTGCTTTTTCACCGATAGCAATCAACTGATCGGTTTTACGGTCCAATGCAACCACAGAAGGTTCATCAACAACAATCTTATCATTATGAATAATGATTGTGTTGGCCGTTCCAAGGTCCATTGCTATCTCTTGTGTAAATGAAAATAATCCCATTTGCCTACCGATTTATTAATGTTTAAAATGTCTGAATCCAGTCATCACCATGGCCACACCATTTTGGTTGCAATAGTCAACTGATTCTTGATCTTTAATTGATCCACCAGGTTGAACAACAGCAGTCACACCAGCATTCTTCGCAATCTCTACACAATCAGGGAATGGGAAAAATGCATCAGATGCCATTACCGCACCATTCAAATCAAATTCAAAAGAGCGTGCTTTCTCAATTGCTTGTTTCAATGCATCCACACGAGAAGTTTGACCTACACCGCTTGCACACAATTGACCATTCTTAGCCAATACAATAGAGTTTGACTTGGAATGTTTCACAATCTTATTCGCAAATATCATATCAGCAATTTCAGATGAAGTAGGTGCTTTTGTTGTCACTGTCTTCATATCCTCTGCTGTTTCCGATTTCATGTCTTTTTCTTGTACTAAAACACCATTCAAAACTGAACGAATCTGCTTCTCAGGTAATTTTGTATTTTTCTGAACTAATATAATTCTATTCTTCTTCTGTGTAAGAACCTCTAACGCATCTGTATCATAATCAGGAGCAATGATTACCTCGAAGAATATCTTATTGATTTCTTCTGCAGTTGCTTTATCAATCACAGCATTTGTAATCAACACACCACCAAATGCAGATACAGGGTCACCTGCCAAAGCATCCTTCCATGCATCCAATACTGATGGACGAGATGCAACACCACATGCATTATTGTGTTTCAATATAGCAAATGTGACATCATCAAAATCAGACATCAAATTAACTGCAGCATCAATATCCAACAAGTTATTGTAAGAAATTTCCTTACCTTGTAACTTTTCGAACATGTTATCAAACTCGCCATAGAAGATACCCTTCTGATGAGGATTTTCTCCATAACGAAGTATCTTTGCTGAGTTAGCAGTATATCTTAATGCAGAAGCAGATTCTCCATCAAAATAATTAAAGATTGCAGAATCATAATGAGAAGAAACTGCAAACGCCTCTTTTGCAAACCATTTACGAGTCTCTAATGTAGTTTGAGCACCATACTCATTCAACTGATTCATGAAAGGCTCGTATTGAGCTTTAGAAGCTATAATTACAACATCCTTGAAATTCTTTGCAGCTGCACGAATCAAGGAAATTCCACCTATATCAATTTTTTCTATGATTGCTTGTTCTTCAGCACCTGAAGCAACCGTATCTTCAAATGGATATAAATCAACAATTACCAAGTCTATCTCCGGAATTTGATATTGATCCATTTGAGCAATATCCTGTGGCACATCTCTACGAGCCAAGATACCTCCAAATATTTTTGGATGCAATGTTTTAACACGTCCGCCAAGAATAGAAGGATAAGTTGTTAAGGATTCAACTGCCTGGCATGGGATCCCAAGCGATTCAATAAAACTTTGTGTTCCACCTGTTGAAATGAATTGGACACCCTCAGCATGAAGCTTTCTGATGATGGCATCCAAATTATCCTTGTGGTAAACAGAGACCAAAGCGGTCTTAATTTTCTTATATTCAGCCATTTATATAAATGTATTTTGTTTTCTTTTTGCAAAGTTAAAAAATAATCATTTTGCAAAGAAATTGTAAAGCATTTTTTTTCAAAAAAAAATTGATTTTGTTCTTTGATTTATAGGTAGATACGAAAAATGCGAACAGTTGTATTCAATTAATGAATAATCGACCATTCGCATTAGTTTTTGATATATGGGGACTTCTATAAATTCCCCGATTATTAAATATTTTTTATAGAGGTTATTCTTTAATCTTTTGTGCGCTTTTGAATTTTTTTCGTCATCTTGTTGATTTCCATTCGCTCACAGAATATACATCTGTAAGATATCATCTTCAAAAGTACTACATAGCGGTTTTATAGAAGTCCCCTTAAACTTATTTATTTTTTTATGACGGTTCCCGTTGATTCACCCAACTGATCAGCCTTTGTAATAACCACTTGTTTTACCCCAGCATCAATCGCTGCAAATGAATTTTCCAACTTTGGAATCATTCCCTCTTTGATGATTTCCTTTTTCACGTAATCCAAAAATTGCGAATGGTTGATTTCAGGTATAACACTATCATCATTCTCAGCATCCATCAAGACACCTTTTTTCTCAAAACAATAGACTAAAGTGACCTCAAAATGCTTTGCCAATGCCTTTGCTGCCTCTCCTGCGATAGTATCAGCATTCGTATTGAGCATATTACCTTTCTTATCATGTGTAAGTGGAGCTAAAACTGGTACGACACCCTTATGGATTAAATCAGCTAATAATTCAGAATTAACCTCTTTTACATCTCCCACAAAACCATAATCAACAGTTTTGACAGGACGTTTATCTGAACGCATATAATTCAAATCGGCACCTGTTAATCCCAACGCATTGACATCTAAGGATTGTAAACGAGCAACGATGTTTTTATTGACCAATCCTGCATAAACCATAGTAACTACCTTCAACGTCTCTTCGTCTGTGATGCGACGTCCATCCACCATCTTACTCTCAATACCCAAACGAGAAGCTAATGCAGTAGCCGATCGACCTCCACCATGGACCAAAACTTTATGTCCTTCAATTTTTGAGAATCGTTGCAACAAATCATTTAATGTGGCTTCCTCCTCTACGATTTTGCCACCAACTTTAATAACTGTCAGTTTTTCCATATTAAACTTAAAATAAAAAAGAAAGACCGTATCTGTATTGATGCGGTCTAACTTACTTTGATATTATCGATTATTTATTTTTCAAAAGATCACGAATCTCAGTCAACAATACCTCTTCTTTAGAAGGTGCTGGTTCTGGTGCTGGTTCTGCTGGAGCTTCTTCTTTCTTTCTCTTCAAAGCATTCAAACCTTTGATAAATAAGAAGATACAGAAAGCAACCACGATAAAATCAAATACTACTTGTAGGAAATTTCCGAAGCTCAATACTGCGACACCAGCCTCTTGTGCTTGTGCTAATGTATCATATACTTGTTTATCACGACCACCTAACTGAACGAACCAGTTTGTGAAATCTATACCACCCACTGCTAACGAGATCAATGGCATAAAAATATCTGATACTAAAGAGGTTACAATCTTTCCGAATGCCCCACCAATTACTACACCGACTGCCATGTCAACAACATTTCCGCGCATGGCAAATTCTTTAAATTCTGATAAAAATTTCATGACTTAATTTTGTTTTACGTTTTACCCTCCAAAAATAAAAGTTTTTCTCATTTTTCGCTATCTTTGCAACGAAATTTTTTCACTAAAAAATTTAATTATAAATAGTATGTCAAACAATTCGGTTATTGGTTCTAAGATAAAAGCTATCCGCGAATCAAAAAACATTTCCGTTGAGGAAATCTCAGAACGTAGCGGTCTTTCGATTGAACAGATTGCATCCATCGAAAATGACCAGAATCTTCCATCATTAGGTCATCTCATCAAAGTGGCTCGCGCCCTCGGTGTTCGATTGGGTACCTTCTTGGATGATAATGACGAACTAGGACCTGTTGTTTGCCGTGCTTCAGACAGATCAGACAGCATCAGTTTCTCAAATGGCACGACTACTGCTCGCAAGCACATGGAATATCATTCTCTTGCTAAACAAAAAGCTGGTCGCCACATGGAACCATTCATCATCGACATTCAACCTTCAGAAGAAAAGGAGTTCACCCTTTCTGCTCACGAAGGAGAAGAGTTTATTTATGTAATGGATGGTGTTGTTGAAATCTCTTATGGGAAAACCACCTACACTCTAAACGCTGGTGATAGTATTTTCTATGACTCTATCGTTAACCACCATATACATGGCGCTAACGGACAAGCTGCTAAAATACTTGCCGTCGTTTATACTCCATTCTAATTTTTTTCAATTCGCTACTTTATGCAACAATTATCTGAAAGAACATTAGGTGAATGGCTCGAATATTGGGCTGAGAAAACTCCTGACAAAGAATATATCGTCTATTCCGACCGAGATTTACGTTTCACATGGAAAAAATTCAACGAACGCGTGGACAATCTCGCAAAGGGACTATTATATATAGGTGTAAAAAAAGGTAGCAATGTTGGAATTTGGGCAACCAACGTTCCCGATTGGCTTACTTTCCTTTATGCCACCGCAAAAATTGGCGCAGTTCTTGTTACCGTCAATACAAATTACAAGCAAAACGAGTTGGAATATCTTTGCGAAAACTCTGATATGCACACCCTATGTATCACCAATGGCACATGGGAATGTGACTATGTAGATATGACGAACAAGATGCTTCCAGAATTGAAAGAGTGTGAACGTGGTCACCTCAACAGCAAACGTTTCCCTTGCTTGAAAAATGTTGTCTACATTGGCGCAGAGAAATATCGGGGCATGTACAATACTGCCGAACTTCTTCTGTTAGGTCAAAACATTGAAGATGAAGATTTAAACGAAGCAAAAAAGAATGTTACGTGTCACGATGTGGTAAATATGCAATACACATCTGGTACAACAGGATTCCCCAAAGGTGTTATGTTGACACATTATAACATCTCTAACGATGGATTCTTCACAGGTGAGAGAATGAAATTCACGCAAAACGACAAACTTTGCGTTTGTGTTCCTCTCTTCCACTGTTTTGGTGTTGTACTTGCCACTATGAATTGTCTTACTCATGGTTGCACACAAGTGATGGTGGAGAAATTTGATCCATTGGTCGTTCTTGCATCTGTTCACAAAGAGCGCTGTACTGCTCTTTACGGAGTACCAACCATGTTTATCGCAGAACTAAATCATGCAATGTTTAGCATGTTCGATATGAGTTCTCTTCGTACTGGTATCATGGCAGGATCTCTTTGCCCTGTTGAATTGATGAAACAGGTAAGCGAGAAGATGTTTATGACCATTACAAGTGTATATGGTTTAACTGAGAGCTCTCCAGGTATGACACAAACCAGCATTGAAGACTCCTTTGAAAAACGCTGTACAACTGTCGGTAAAGATTATCCTTTCGTAGATGTGAAAGTCATAGATCCTGAGACTGGCGAGGAGTGCCCTGTAGGCGTTCAAGGTGAAATGTGCTGCAAGGGATTCAACGTTATGAAGGGCTACTATAAAAATCCTGAAGCTACCGCTGAAGTGATTGATAAGAATGGATATCTTCATTCAGGAGACCTTGGCGTTAAGGATGAAGATGGATATTATCGAATCACCGGACGTATTAAGGATATGATTATCCGTGGTGGAGAAAATGTTTATCCACGTGAAATTGAAGAGTTTTTATATCACATACCAGGCATTAAAGACGTACAAGTAGCTGCCGTTCCTTCTAAAAAATATGGAGAGGAAGTTGGTGCCTTCATCATTTTACACGAAGGTGTTAAAATGGATAGCGAAGAGGTCCGTGAATTCTGCAAAGGTAAAATCGCTCGTTACAAGATTCCAAAATATGTATTCTTTGTAGATGAATTTCCAATGACTGGATCTGGAAAGATTCAAAAATTCAAATTAAAGGAACTTAGTCTACAACTTTGTGAAAAAATGGGAATTGAAGTGATTTAATATGAATCAACCAAATTTTCAAAAAGAACTAGATCAAATCATAGAGGCACTAACCCGTTCTGGGGAAGTGCCTTCCTTGTTGTTGCATAGTTGCTGTGCTCCATGCAGTAGCTATACCTTAGAATATTTATCCAACTACTTCAACATCACTGTTCTCTATTACAATCCTAATATTTCTCCTGCTGAAGAGTATGAAAAAAGAGTGAAAGAGCAAGAAAGACTGATAAGTGAACTGACCACCCAGCATCCTATCCAATTAATTGCGGAAGAGTATCATCCACAAGAATTTTATGAACGAGTAAAAGGATTGGAAAAAGAACCAGAAGGAGGTAGTCGTTGTTTTGTATGCTACAGACTTCGCATGGAAAAAGCAGCACAATATGCACAAAAAATGGGATATGATTACTTCACGACAACCCTAACCATCAGTCCACTAAAAAATGCAGAGAAAATCAATGAAATAGGGAAAGAATTAAGTGGTATATACCAAGTGAAACATCTACCATCGGATTTCAAGAAAAAAGGAGGATATCAACGTTCCATTCAACTATCGAAAGAACACAATTTATATCGACAGAATTATTGTGGATGTGTGTTTTCAAAAAGGGATTAAAGCAAGAACCCACCTATATAGAAAATCCTTATCATTATCTGTTTGTGATTGTATCTCAACAACATTGGTGAACCAACCAAATCACATTTTATTTAAAAAAATTTGTCATTCATAAAAAAACTAGATACATTTGCGGCAGTGAAGTGTTTCCTGAGAATGATTTTTTTTTCAAATATCATTCTTACTTTTAGTAAAATAGCATTATCTTTGGATAACGATAACTTATATTTAAAAAATGATTTTCGGATCATTTTGTTAACTTTTTAATTGTGGTTTAACTATTTAAAGTATAAGTGTATGATAAAAGTAAATTTTTTAACAAAGAACATCATAGCATGTTGTTTGTTGTTATTATCTTCAGTTATGGCATATGCCGAGTATCCAGCAGGGTCACCTGTGGCTCTAAATGGAAAATTAAAAGTTGAAAATGGACAACTTGTAAATGAATGTGGCAATCCCGTTCAATTACGAGGTATGAGTTCGCACGGATTAGCGTGGAACCCGACCGCCTATACAGATGCTTCCTTCAAAGCTTTGGTAGAGGATTGGAATATTAGTTTGTTCCGTATTGCAGTCTATACTCACGAATGGGGTGGATATACAACAGAGCAATGGAAATCACGTGAGGAGTATAATCAATTCATTGACAACCTCGTTTCCCTTTGTGCCAAATATGGAATTTATTGTTTGATTGACTGGCACGTATTAAACCAAGGAAGTGGAAATCCAAACAGAACCATTGATGATGCCTCTTACTTTTGGGATTATATGGCAAAGAATCACAGAGACGACAAACATGTGATTTATGAAATTTGCAATGAACCTAATGGAACAAGCGTTACATGGTCTGTTGTTAAAAAATATGCAGATAATATCATCCCTCTTATCAGAAAGATAGATCCGTATACTATTATTATCTGTGGATCACCCACATGGAGTCAAGATGTAGATCTTGCTGCTAAAGATCCTTTGCAATATGATAATATAATGTATTCGCTTCATTTCTATTCTGGAACTCACACTGATTATTTAAGAGAAAAAGCAAACACCGCTATCAATGCAGGATTAGCTATTTTCGTGACAGAATTCGGAACCTCCAGATCTGATGGTAATGGAGGAGTTTATTTGGAAGAATGTGACAAATGGATGGATTGGATGGATGAAAACAACATCAGTTGGGCAAACTGGAGTTTCTGCGATAAGAATGAGACATCAGCAGCATTAAATCCTAATGCAGTGGCTAAAGGCGACTGGAATGATGTTTCTGAATCAGGAAAATATATCAAGAATAAATTGGCAGAACCATATAAAGATAAATATATTCAATGTTCTGGTCAACAAGAACCTATTCTTCCTGAAATTTTATGCGACACATGTGATGCAGTGGAAGATATCCAAAATGATTTGAATGTACAGATTTATCCAAATCCTATTAACCAAGATAATTCATTTTTCATTGACGCACCATTTAGCGTAGAAAAAATAATTATCTATGACATGTTGGGTAAGGAGATAGAACGAATTGAAAATTTAAACAATAACAATTATATCACTCACAACTTACAAAAAGGAATCTACCAAATTAAAATTTATGGTTCAAAATTTATTACAGTTAAAAAGTTAATTAAAAAGTAATCCTTGAGGACGAAAAAAGCTAACTGTAAGTGGCATCCATAGGGTGCCACTTTTTTTGTGTGCGTTAACAATTTTCATCTTGTTACCCATTTATTTATTCAAATTATCAGAATCAATCGTTTTCTTATCCATTCAAAGAAAGCAAATTTAATCAAAAAGAGGATTTTATCTAAAATTTTGTTAACTTTGCACGTTTTATGCTTAATAACATTATTTGAGAGATTTAATAAAAAAAATATAATATGTTCAGGATCGGTCTCGACATAGGTTCTACGACAGCGAAAATCGTGGTACTCGACGAAACAGGAAAAGTGATTTATTCTTCGTACAAAAGACACATGGCAAATGTAAAGGGTGCAATTACCAGTTTTTTGGAAGAATTAAATTCTACACTGACAAAAGAAAAATTTACACTTTCTATCACAGGTTCCGTAGGTTTAGGAGTTTCAGAAAGATATAATATACCTTTTGTACAAGAGGTGATTGCAGCAACGGAATTCACGAAAAAAGTTCATCCTGAGATTTCTACCATTATCGATATCGGTGGTGAAGATGCAAAAATCGTTTATCTTAAAAATGGACAAGTATCAGATCTTCGAATGAATGGAAACTGTGCAGGTGGTACAGGTGCCTTCATTGATCAGATGGCTCTTTGTTTAGGCGTTGAGGTAACCGATATGGATGGTTTGGCAAAAAATGCTCAACATATTTATCCTATTGCTTCTCGTTGTGGTGTATTCTCTAAAACAGATATTCAAAATCTTGTGGCGCGTAATGCTACCAAAGAGGATATCGCAGCATCAATTTTCCGTGCTGTAGCTGTACAAACTGCCAGTGCTTTGTCTCATGGTTGTGAAGTTCGTCCTAAAGTGCTTTTCTGTGGTGGACCACTTACCTTTATTGGTTCTCTTCGAAAAGCAATCGCTGATTATTTTGAATTAGATATTGATAAGGATTGCGTCGTTTTGGAAAATGCGAATATCATTCCTGCATGGGGAACTGCTCTCTTCAAAAACGACATGACCCCTATTGATGTGAATGAGTTGACCGAGATTCTAAACCGTGAACCTCAGAAAAAAGTAGAGACAAATCCGAATAAAAATAAAACAAACGTAACACTTCCTCCAATCTTCAAAGACGAGGAGGAGTTTATGATTTGGAAAGCAGAGAAAGAAAAAACTCACATCCCTGTCGTTAACTTGAATGAATGTAAGGGTAAAACCTATTTGGGTATCGACTCTGGTTCTACCACCACGAAAATCGTTTTGATCAACGAGACAGGTGATATTCTTTATAAATATTATACACACAATGGCGGAAATCCAATTGGCGCTGTTCGTCGCGGATTGGAGAAATTGAAAATTCGTTGTGAGGAGGAGAAATTGAATCTTGAAATCACAGCGGGTTGTTCAACAGGTTATGGTGAGGATCTAATCAAGGCAGCATACTCTCTTGATTATGGTATGATTGAAACTATGGCTCACTATGTAGCTGCTAAAAATATGTGTCCTGATGTCTCTTTCGTTTTGGATATCGGTGGACAAGATATGAAAGCTATGTTTGTGGAGAATGGTGCGTTGACTCGTATGGAGTTGAACGAGGCATGTTCTTCAGGTTGTGGTTCATTCATCGAAACATTTGCACAGACATTGGGATGCGAGATTACAGATTTCGTTTATCAAGCATGTCAAAGCCAAAATCCATGTGACCTTGGAACACGTTGTACAGTATTCATGAATTCAAAGGTGAAACAAGTACTTCGTGAAGGTGCTGAAGTAAGTGATATTGCTGCTGGTTTGGCTTACTCAGTAGTGAAAAACTGTTTGTTCAAAGTCTTGAAAATTAAGAACTACGAAGAGTTAGGTCCAAACATCGTATTACAAGGTGGAACCATGAAAAATGATTCTATCGTAAAAGCCTTCGAAAACCTAACTGGTAGAACAGTATATTGTAATAACGTACCCGAATTAATGGGTGCGTATGGTTGTGCCCTTTATGCAAAGAAGATGCATGATCAGAACAAGAAGGCAACCCCATTGGATAAATACTTACATGCTGCAGAGTATGAATCAAAAGTATTATCATGCAAGGGTTGCGATAACAATTGCCAAATCACAAAATATTTGTTTAAGAATGGTGGCGTTTACTATTCTGGTAACAAGTGTGAGAAAATATTCAATAACGGTAAAGCGGATGTGAAACCAGGTATCGATATGAGTGCTCGTAAATATCATGAGTTATTCGATCGTGCTGAACAGCCTTCTAAACTAATTACTCCATTGTTTAAGATAGGTATCCCTCGTGCATTGAATATGTATGAAGAGTTCCCATTTTGGCATACCTTCTTTACCGAATGTAATATTCAAGTAGTATTGTCCTCTACCTCTACTTATAAGAATTATGAGAAGGGTGTTCATTCTGTCATGTCAGACAATATCTGTTTCCCTGCAAAATTGGTTCATAGTCACATCTATGAATTACAAGACAAGGGCGTAGATAGAATATTCTTCCCTCGTGTGGTTTATGAATGTGTAGAAGACAATGCAGCTCATAATAGTTTCAATTGTCCAATTATCATCGGTTATCCAGATGTTATCAATAGCGCAATTGATTCTGAAATTCCTATCGACTCTCCTGTTATCTCTTTCAAAGACGAGAAATTGTTGCTTAAACAATTAGTTCGTTATATGAAGGGATTTGGTATCTCTGAGAAAGTTATAAAAGAAGCTCATACCAAAGCTGTAAAAGCATATAGTGAGTTTGGATTGAACCTTCGTAAGATCAATGAGGAGGCATTCGAAAAGTCACAAAAGGAGAACCATTTAGCGATTGTTCTTGCTGGACGTCCATATCATACCGACCCACTTATTCAACATAAGATTTCTGAGATGATTTCTCAGATGGGTGTGGATGTTATCACAGAGGAGATTTCTCGTAAAAACAACTGTGATGAAAAAGAGGCATTCATTATTAAACAGTGGTCATTCGTTAACCGAATTTTAAACTCTGCACAATGGACGGCTCGTCAAGGGAAAAATGTACACTATGTGGAGACCACCTCTTTCGGATGTGGACCTGATGCATTCTTTACAGATGAGGTTCGTAGTCTGCTGAATCGTTATGGCAAACCACTGACCTTGTTGAAGATTGATGATATCAATAATGTAGGTTCCATGAAACTTCGTGTTCGTTCTTTGATTGAAAGTTTGAAGTTCGAGGCGAAAGAGGCATCACAGGTGAAACCATTTGTAAAACCGAAGAGATTTGAAATAGGAGATAATGAACGTAGAAAGATCATTGCTCCATTCTTTACAGAATATTTGTCTCCATTATTCCCTGCTGCCTTTAAATGGGCAGGATATGACATGGAGTCCCTACCATTGAGTAATGCAGAATCAAACGATGTAGGATTGAAATACTCTAATAATGAAGTATGTTACCCTGCCACATTGATTGTAGGTGATTTAATCAAGGCATTGCAATCTGGTAAATATGATTTGGATAAGGTTGCTGTAGCAGTAACTCAATTAGGGCAATGTCGTGCAGCCAACTATCCTCCATTGATTCGTAAAGCTATCGTAGATGCTGGGTTCGAACAAGTACCAGTAATTGGTATTGGAGGAACAGATAATATCGAGGATCAACCAGGATTTAAGTTGAACCTTATCAAAGCGGCTCCATTGGTTATTTATTCAACTATGTATGGTGATTGGTTGTCTATCTTCTATCATGCCATTGCAGTACGTGAGAAGAACAAGGGAGAAGCTCGCAAGTTGCGTGATCTTTACTTGGAGAAAGCCAAACCATTGGTAGAGAAAAACGATACGAAAGGATTGTTAAAGTTGACAGGAGAAGCAGCTCGTGCTTTCAACGCTGTTCCTATTTACGAAGATCGTGTTTATCCTAAGGCTGGTATTACAGGTGAAATATTCTTGAAATTTAATCCATATGCACATCGTTATGTGCCAGATTGGTTGATGGAGCATGGTGTAGAGGTAGTACCATCTACAGTACATAATTTCTTCTTCCGTGCATTTGTCAACTATAAGTTTAATCGAGAGAATTTTGTAAAACGATTCAAAGTGCCACCATTAGTAATTGATATGGCTTACAACTTGATTCGTAAAGTGATGAAGAAATTGGAGAGTGAAGCATCACAATTCAAATTCTATAAACCTGAACAAGATATCAAGACTATCAGTGAATATGCAAAGGATGTGATTAGTCTCTCGGCACAATTTGGTGAAGGTTGGTTGTTGCCAGCTGAGGTGATTGCCTTTATGAAAGATGGATGTAACAACGTCGTAAGTATGCAGCCATTCGGATGTATCGCAAATCACATTGTAGCACGTGGTATCGAGAAGAAGTTGAAACAACAATATCCTGATTTAAATATGCTTTCATTGGATTTTGATGGAGGTGTCAGTGAAGCCAACATTGCTAATCGTTTGTTGTTGTTTACAAGTAATATGAAATAATAGAATTTCGGTAAAAAAGATTGGGGGTGCATCATTATGACGCACCCCCAATTGTTTTTATGGATATTTTATTACTTTGTTAAAATAGCCGGCAATTCATTAGGAGTTCTGTCTGGATTAACAATTGGAAAATCTCCAGGAGCTTTATAGCACCAGTGACAATTAGCGATATTGTGTTCACGGAAAATATCGCAGATATCATTGTACCAACGAAGACGAATTTCCTTATCTATATATACAGGGAAAACGCCAAACTCACCGCAATATAGATGCAAGCCAAGAGACTTAGCCTTTTCTATAGCAGGTTTCATGTGTTCATACATAATCTCTTTATTGTATTCTCCGTTCATAGAGTTGATAATCTCTAATTGTTCGGAAGTCAATGCTGCTAAAGCGGCAGAGTCTGTGATTTGTACACCAGGGTAGTTGACAGGTCCTGAATAGAATGCATAATGGGTCCAATGAGCTTGATGATGTGTCACTAAACTTGGCTCATAGAAATGATAACTTAATACGATGTATTTGTCGTTTTCAGGTACACGGAGAGAATCGAAAGTGTATGGAATCTGCCAACGGTTGGAACCAAAGATAATCGTTCGTTCTTTTTCTGTTTCTCTAATTCCCTTTACCATTTTCTCTATCAAAAGGTTCCAATCTTCACAAGAAGGAGCAACGGGTTCGTTCATCAATTCATAAGCTAAACGGTCGTTAGGATATTGATTTAAATCCTTTTGAAGATCTTTCCAGATATTGACAATTTTCTCTTGCTCCGCTGGATCTTGGAATAAGGTATTAGGATGCTTGTTTTCACTATTGAAGTGGTGAGAGCGAACGATATGAAGATCAATAACAACATTTAATCCATCTTCTATTGCCCAATTGATAGCATTATGCATCAAAGCAAAAGCAGCAGAGTCTCTATTCATATCGTTATCATATAGATGTTCTTCATCTACTGGGATACGTACAAAGTCAAAGCCCATAGCTGCAATAGAGTCGAAGTCGGCTTTAGCGATTTGAGTGTCTCTTTCTATTCCACGTCTACCTGATTGAGATAACCAATGACTAACGTTTACACCGTTTTCAAGTTTGAGTGTGACAAACGTGTCTACAGGAGTTGCCAATGTGTCTTGTGCATTCTGTTCTGGAGTTGTTTTTGTGTTGCAAGAAGCTAATGCAACCAATAACGCTGTAATGCTAAGAATTCGTATTCTCATAATAAAAATAGTTATGGGGATTATAAGATGTGGTTTTCTATAAATCCCTGGATTAAATAATAGAATAAGCTAAGATCTTATGTATAGGATTTTTCTTATATCCCATCTTATGTGTAATAATGAGGATTTAAAATCTTTATTTAATGGATTGAAATATTAAATCCATGCACATTAATTAACGAGACAAACATATAAAAAAAAAAGCTACGAACCAAATAGTAGTTTTTATCTAATTAAAAAAAGCGAATTGTTGTATTAATATATTCAGAAGCTGTTTAAATTTTAATGAAATATTTTGTTAAGCATCAGAAAACAGAAGGC
>JAKSLB010000046.1 GCA_024401435.1 Paludibacteraceae bacterium
TAGACATAATTAAACCCCGAAAGTTTTTTTGTCCAACTTTCGGGGTTCAGTTCAAACTAAACTTCCTGAATTTTAAACTATCAAAATGTAAGTTCAATTTTTGAAATGCCCATAAAAATAGCCGTTTCAGAGGTCTTTTCATAGATTATTACTCTGAAACGGCTTTGTTGTCTTTAAAAAAGTGACAAAATGCAAGTGGAAAATTTCATGCTTCACATTTTGACACACCATCTTTTTATTTTCTATAAATTATTTCCCTTTCTTCCAATAATTACACTTCACACCTTTCACGCCAGGTTTAACAACAAACAGTTTACCGGCTTCCGGATATTGCTCTGCAACACGTTCCGGCATATATAATGAAGCTGTTGTGATATAAAGTTGATCCAACTCTTCACCACCAAAAGCAAGAGCAGATACATTCAATGCCGGTACCTCGATTTTCTGCAAAAGTTCACCAGTAAATGGATTCCACCTCGTAACACATCCTGCACCCCAATTAGCAACCCATAACATACCTTCTTCATCAATAGCATTACCATCTGGCGTACCAAACCCGTCAGGTAAAGTAATAATCTCTTTTCTATTCAAAATAACACCATCTTCTTCGTTAAAATCAAAAGCGGTAATTTGAGCAGTAGGAGAGTCGTGATAATACATTTTCTTTCCATCTGGTGACCATATTACACCATTGGAAATTGTTACAGAATCAAGGATCTTACGACTCTCACCATTCGGTTCCACACAAAAGAAAGCAGCTTTATATGGTGTACAATCCTTATCCATCGTTCCAATCCATAAACGACCGAAAGAATCACATTTTCCATCATTATAACGATTTCCAGCTTCTCGTCCTTCCGGGTCTGCTATAAATTTCAAAGCACCTGTCGAAAGTGTCATCTCATAGATACCATCCTGAAGTCCCACCAAAACCACATCTTCCTGATAAGGAATCACTGTTCCAATCATCCGATCCAATTTGATTTCTCGATTCTTTCCATCTTGTGGTGTATAGATGAATAAACTACCTTGTGTATCAATCCATAATAAACGATGATATTGATAGTCCCATATCGGACCTTCACCTACTTGCGTAATAGAATCGATAGCTACTTTGCATTCCATTTTTTCCGAAACATTCATACTCATTTCATTATTTGAAGAGGTAGGAGACATTTGGCAAGATGATAAAAATAAACAACATACTATCATCGACAATGTTCCCTTTATTAAATAATTCATAAAACTAAAAGGAATTTCTATAAATTGCTTTGTGAAAAATAATCCTTATTTAAAATTCGGGGAATTTATAGAAGTCCCCCAAAATGATATTCAAGGAAATATATCCGTTCTCAAAAAAATTATCATCAGCAAAGATAGGTGATTCCTCGTTATTCACCAAACAGGTTATTTGATTTTTAGATTAGACAAATTCATCATATCATTTTCCATTTTGCCTAATAAGTGTTAACTTTGAAACGAAAATTGAAAAGTAAACAGAAATTTGTTATATGGCCGAAAATTCTTTATTGGAACGATTAGACGGATTGGAGCATAAGTTCCAAGAAATATCCACTCTTATTACTGACCCCGCTGTAATTGCGGATATGAAACGATACGTGAAACTAAACAAAGAGTATCACGATTTGGAATTGATTATGAATGCTCGCAAAGAGTATAAAAATGCCCTTTCAAACATTGCACAAGCAAAAGAGATCCTAGAAATTGAATCTGATAATGAAATGCGAGAGATGGCCAAAATGGAGTTGGATGAATTGGAACCCAAAATTCCAGAAATGGAAGAGAGAATCAAAATCCTCCTTATTCCATCAGATCCTGAAGATGCCAAGAATGCCATTGTGGAAATACGTGGAGGAACAGGTGGTGATGAAGCGGCTCTATTTGCTGGCGACTTATTCAAAATGTATGCAAAATACTGCGAAACAAAAGGATGGAACATTGCCATATCATCTTTCAGTGAAGGCACTGTAGGTGGATACAAAGAAATCATCTTTACCGTTACAGGCGAAAATGTATACGGAACATTAAAATATGAATCAGGCGTACATCGTGTACAACGTGTACCTGCAACAGAAACACAAGGTCGAGTACACACATCCGCTGCAACAGTGGCAGTTTTACCTGAAGCAGACGAATTTGATGTTCAAATCAATGAAGGTGAAATAAAATGGGATACTTTCCGTTCTGGTGGAGCAGGAGGTCAGAACGTAAACAAAGTGGAATCTGGTGTACGTCTACGTTATATTTGGAAAAACCCAGTTACGGGTGTATCCGAAGAGATTTTGATCGAATGTACAGAAACAAGAGACCAACCTAAAAATAAGGAACGAGCACTCTCTCGTTTACGTACCATGATCTATGACCGTGAACATCAAAAATATGTAGATGATATAGCTGCACGTCGAAAAACAATGGTTTCAACGGGTGACCGTTCCGCTAAGATTCGTACCTATAATTATCCACAAGGTCGTGTGACAGACCATCGTATCAATCTTACGCTTTATAACTTACAAGCAGTCGTCGGTGGTGATATTCAAGAAATCATCGATAAACTAATTGTGGCTGAGAATGCTGAGAGATTAAAAGAAAGTGAATTGTAATTTTTATAAATACTAATATGATTTGCAATAATATATTAGACGCCATCGGAGAAACACCGTTAGTTCGTATCAATAGATTATGTACTAACCCAAATGTGAATATTTTCGCAAAGGTGGAAGGTTTTAACCCAACGGGAAGCATTAAAGACCGTATTGCTATTCAAATGGTCGAACAAGCAGAAAAAGAGGGTAAGTTAACTCCTGGCAAAATAATCATTGAACCTACTTCTGGTAACACAGGAATTGGATTGGCCATTGCGGGAATCGTAAAAGGTTACAAAGTTGAAATCGTCATGAGTTCAGCGGTCTCTATTGAACGCCGTAAAATCATTCGTTCTTATGGAGGAAAGGTAATTCTTACCCCTGCTGATGAAGGAACAGATGGTGCAATTCGTATGGCTCATAAATTAGTAAATGAAAATCCTGACAAATATTTTATGCCAGATCAATTCTCTAATGCAGCCAATTATCAAGCTCATTACGAAGGAACTGCCACAGAAATATGGAATCAAACAGAAGGTAAAATTGATTACCTTGTCTGCGCATTAGGCACATCAGGTACCATTATGGGTATTTCTAAATTCTTGAAACAACATAAACCAGATATCAAAGTAGTCTGTGCACATCCAATCAAAGGACACTACATACAAGGATTGAAGAATATGGAAGAGGCCATCGTTCCTGCCATATATGACCCATCCAGAATCGATATTCAAATTATGGTTGAAAGTGAAGAAGCAATTGATATGGCACGTCGTATCATTGCTGAAGAGGGTATTTTTGCTGGAATGAGTAGTGGTGCTGCAATGCTTGCCGCTGTCAAGACTGCAGAAAAAATCGAGAAAGGAAATATTGTCGTTGTATTCCCTGATCGTGCAGAAAAATATTTAAGTACCAAGATGTTTGATCAATTTGGGGATTAATAAAAGATAGAATTATGGCATCAAAAAATTTAAAAATAGCAGTACTCCCAGGAGATGGTATTGGACCTGAAGTTATTGACGTTGCCGTTAAGGTAATGAAAGCAGTATGCAACAAAATGGGTCACAAAGTATCGTTCCAATATGGAGAAGTAGGTGCTGTTGCCATTGATAAATATGGCAATCCATATCCAGACGAAACTCATGAGATATGTGAAGCATCAGACGCTGTTTTATTTGGTGCTGTAGGTGATCCTCGTTTTGACAACAATCCTAACGCAAAAGTTCGTCCTGAACAAGGGTTGCTTGCCATGCGGAAAAAATTAGGTCTGTTTGCCAACATTCGTCCCATTGAAACATTTGATGCCTTATTAGATAAATCCCCCTTAAAACCTGAAGTGTGTAAAGGTGCTGATTTCATCTGTATTCGTGAATTAACAGGAGGTCTCTATTTCGGACGGCCACAGGGTAGAAGTGAAACCGGAGAAACTGCATACGACACTTGCATTTATACATCAGAAGAGATCAATCGTATCTTGAAAGTTGCATTTGACTATGCCATGAAACGTAAGAAGCACGTTACATTAGTGGACAAAGCCAACATCTTGTCAACATCCCGTATGTGGCGTGAATTAGCAAAAAAAATGGCAGCAAACTATCCTGAGGTTACCATGGATTGTATTTATGTTGACAATGCAGCCATGCAATTGGTTCAATGTCCAACCCGTTTTGATGTTATCGTAACAGAAAATATGTTTGGGGACATCTTAACCGATGAAGCTTCTGTTATTACAGGTTCCATGGGATTAATGGCATCCGCATCCATAGGAGCGAAAAATTCTTTATATGAGCCTATACATGGTTCCTATCCACAAGCTGCAGGAAAGAACATTGCAAATCCATTGGCGACTGTCTTATCTGTTGCTATGATGTTCGAAACTTCATTCGATTTAAAAAAAGAAGGTCAAATGATTCGTGATGCCGTAGCAAAGACAATCGAAGAAAAATATGTAACAGAAGATTTGGCACAAAAAGGAGATAAGTCGTATTCAACATCTGAAGTAGGAGAAAGATTAATAAACCTGATTCAAAACGATTAAGGCAGTACACAATCTGCAAAAATTTCATAGTCAAAGAAATTATCCATTTCGTTTTTACGTCAAAAAATTCGATAAATAGCACATTTTGGACAAGGGTTGTCTCAAGTTTTCAAATTCGTATCCACTGTATTTCAGTATATTAGAATTTTATGTAAACGTTTAACAGGCAAGTAATAATAAAAAACATTGTTTATTCATCAACTTGATTCTCTACTTCTAATGATTTTATATCATAATCATCTATAATTGAATCTGAATCTGTATACCACCAATCAACATTTTGATTTTTTTCTTCTGATGGTAGGATATTATCATCTATAAATGGATCTGTATTTTTTTTCCTTTTCTTTAACTCGAAATCTCTACCCAAATATTTTTCCTTAACGATCGGATTAGCTGCCAACTCTTCAGAAGTACCTTGAAAAAGAATTCTTCCTTCAAACAAAAGATAGGCACGATCAGTAATGGATAATGTTTCATCCACATTATGGTCGGTAATCAAAATACCGATATTTTTCTCTTTCAATTTCCAGACGATATCTTGAATATCCTGTACAGCAATAGGGTCTACACCAGCAAATGGTTCATCAAGCATAATAAATTTAGGTTCTATTGCAAGACAACGAGCAATTTCAGTACGACGACGTTCGCCACCAGACAAACGGTCACCCAAATTATGACGTACATGATTCAAGTTGAATTCAGAAATTAAGCTTTCCAATTTTTCTTTTTGGTATTCTTTCGAAAAGTTAGTCATTTCCAAGACAGCCTTAATATTGTCTTCTACTGACATTTTACGAAAAACAGAAGCTTCTTGAGCAAGATAACCAATACCTTTTTGAGCACGTCTATAAACAGGATATTTTGTGATTTCTTCATCATTTAAAAAGATTTTTCCAGCATTTGGAACAATCAATCCTGTTGTCATATAAAATGTAGTGGTTTTACCCGCACCGTTTGGTCCTAATAAGCCAACGATCTCGCCTTGTTCAACTTGTATGGAAACATTATTAGCAACAGTTCTTTGACCATATCTTTTAACCAAGCCTTCAGTTCTTAAAACCATATTACCATCAAAATTGGTAGTATAATTTGAACCATTACCATTCCATCTATCTATTTCGTATTTTTTAAAAAAGCTAAAGCTCATTTCTAAACTCTTTATTTTTTGCAAAGATACAAATTATTGGCTGAAATCCATTATCTTTGCAAAGATTTATGCAGGAATTAAAAACTGCCACAAAGAGTAAACGAAATGAAAAAGAAACTATTTATAGAGACATATGGTTGTCAAATGAATGTTGCCGATAGTGAAGTTGTCGCTTCAATTATGCAAACAATAGATTATGATTTGACAACAAATATGGAAGAATCGGATGCAGTTTTCATCAACACATGTTCCATACGAGACAATGCAGAGCAAAAAATTCATTCCAGATTACAATTTTTCCAAACACTGAAAAAGAAGAAGAAGAATCTGATCGTTGGATTATTGGGATGTATGGCAGAACGCACAAAAGATGAGCTTATAGCATCTAAAATGGTTGATTTAGTAGTCGGACCCGATGCCTATTTAGATTTACCTAATTTAGTTTCTTTAGCAGAAAAAGGGTTACCTGCCATTAATGTGGAATTATCGACAACAGAGACCTATAAAAACATCATTCCAGCCAGAATCGGTGGTAATCTTATTTCTGGCTTTGTTTCTATCATGAGGGGTTGTAATAATTTCTGTTCCTATTGCATTGTTCCATACACAAGAGGAAGAGAGAGAAGTAGGGAAGTATCAAGCATTTTAAATGAGATAGAAGATTTAAAGGACAGAAACTTTAAAGAAGTTGTTTTAATTGGACAAAATGTGAATTCATACGCATACAAAAAAGAAGATGGTACAATAGTTTCCTTTGCAGAACTATTAAAAATTGTAGCTGAAGCATATCCACAAATGCGTATTCGATTCACCACTTCACATCCCAAAGATATGAGTGATGAAATTTTAGAAACCATTGCATCATATCCTAATATTTGCCATCACATACATCTACCAGTCCAATCTGGAAGTAACAAGGTGTTGAAATCAATGAATCGAAAATACACAAGAGAATGGTACTTGGATCGTATTGCATCCATCCGTAGAATCATCCCTGATTGTGGCATCTCCACAGATATGTTTTGTGGATTTCATGACGAGACAGAAGAAGACCATCAACAAACATTATCACTAATGAAAGAGGTCGTATTCGACTCTGCCTTTATGTTCAAATATTCAGAAAGACCAGGTACATTCGCTTCAAAGAATCTACCGGATAATATTTCGGAAGAGGTAAAAATAGCGCGTCTTAACGAGATGATAGCTCTTCAAAACGAAATGTCGGCGATTTCAAATGAAAAAGATTTGAACAAAGTGTTCGAAGTGTTGGTAGAAGGTCCATCTAAACGATCTAAAGAACAACTATGCGGTCGTACACAACAAAATAAAATGGTTGTCTTTCCAAAAGGCAATCATAAAATAGGAGATTTTGTAAAGGTGAGAGTTCTCTCCTCAACTTCTGCCACTTTAATAGGAGAATTGGTGGAATAAAATCTTTAAACTAGAGTAGATTATTTCTCTAAATAGTGCAATTTTTATAAAAAAAAGTTAATTTTGCCAGAGATTCGGTTACAGTATTATTATTGAATAATTAAAAATAAACATGAAAAAAATATTCATCTCATTATTAGTAACATTATTTGCTTTCACTGCAAATGCTCAATTAAGTCCCTATTCTCCTTTTACCGTATTCGATGGTAATCACTATTGGGTAGAAGCAGGAGCATCCTATAATAAAGTTAAGACAAGACATACAGACTATAAACTAGGATATCGAGGTGGTGTCGGAGCTGATATACCTATTCATTATTCAACAGTCTCTTTTTTACCATCCATTGTATTTGAATGCAAAGGATACACACAGGAAATGATTGTCGATATGGCACCTCTAACCACAGATATGACGTCAATGTATATTGAAGCACCTATCAATTTTTCCTATAATTTAGCAATTGGAAAGAAAACAGGTATTCAATTTTGTGCTGGACCTTATTTTGCAGTAGGAATAGCTGGAAGTTATACAGAATCATCCGACAATTACCTTGGATTGTATGGAACACGTTCTTTGGATTTCAATCCATTCAAGAATGACGATCCAGAACACAACTTGTTAAGACGTTTTGATTTTGGTGCAGATTTAGGTATTCGTATCATTTTCTTACGTCATGCGATGGTTAAATTAAATGCAGAATTAGGATGCATCAATATCAGTGGAAAAGAAGGCGTTCCTGGTTTTAGAAACGTTTCTTTGTCAGGCTCTTTAGCATTTAGATATTGATAAACTCATAGATGAATTTGTCTAATACAATCAAAAGGGGCAAAAATCAAATTGATTTTTGCCCCTTCTATATAGCTTAACTAAATAATAATAAATATGAAAATCAACTTTAATAGTCTACTGTTTCCTTTTTACAAATATTTCTGCAAAAGAACAGAAAAAAATCATACGAAAAGGCTCTCTTTTTATAAGGCAGCCTTTTTTATCATATCTATTTTTTCTGTATCTTCGCAAAAATTTTTAATTGGATGAAAAATATACGTAACTTTTGTATTATAGCCCATATTGACCATGGTAAAAGTACATTGGCAGATCGATTGCTAGAGTACACAAAAACAGTAACTGGTAAAGATTTACAAGCGCAAGTCTTGGATGACATGGACCTAGAAAGGGAACGTGGTATCACCATAAAAAGCCACGCAATACAAATGGACTATCTCTACAAAGGAGAAAAATACACATTAAATTTGATTGACACTCCAGGACACGTCGATTTCTCATATGAAGTTTCCCGTTCTATCGCAGCTTGCGAAGGTGCCTTGTTGATAGTGGATTGCTCTCAGGGTATACAAGCACAAACCATCTCTAACCTATATATGGCATTGGAACATGACTTGGAAATCATTCCTGTCATGAACAAAATTGACCTACCCGGTGCAATGCCAGAAGAGGTGGAAGATCAAATTGTTGATTTACTGGGTTGTAAACGAGAAGAAATCATTCGCGCCAGCGGTAAAACAGGCGAGGGTGTATACGATATATTAAACGCTATTGTTGAAAGGATTAAACCACCGGTAGGTGATCCCAATGCACCACTACAATGCTTAATCTTTGATTCTGTTTTCAATCCTTTCCGTGGAATTATTGCCTATTTCAAAATTGTTAACGGAACCATCAACAGCGGTGATTTAGTAAAGTTCGTTGCCACTGAGAAAGAATATATAGCAGACGAAATCGGTATTCTTCGCCTTGAAATGTCTCCTCAACAAAAGTTATCTGCAGGAAATGTAGGTTATATCATCTCTGGAATTAAAACCTCCAAAGAGGTAAAAGTGGGAGATACGATTACTCATGTCGACATTCCTTGTGAAAAAGCCATCGATGGTTTCGAAGAGGTGAAACCAATGGTTTTCGCTGGTGTTTATCCAATTGAAACAGAAGACTTTGAGAATCTTCGTGCATCTATTGAAAAATTACAATTAAACGATGCATCCTTAACCTTCCAACCCGAATCTTCATTGGCATTAGGATTCGGTTTCAGATGCGGTTTCTTGGGTATGCTTCACATGGAAATCATCCAAGAACGATTAGATCGTGAATTTAACATGGACGTTATCACGACGGTTCCTAACGTACGTTATAATGTCTATACGAAAAAAGGTGAGATGATTGAAGTCCACAATCCATCTGGATTACCAGATCCGACTTTGATAGAAAAAATTGAAGAACCTTACATTCGAGCTTCCATCATCACATCCACCGAATATATCGGTCCAATCATGACACTTTGCCTAGGAAAACGAGGTGAATTAATTCGTCAAGACTATGTCTCAGGAAATCGAGTAGAACTTATCTATGACATGCCTCTAGGTGAAATCGTATTTGATTTCTATGACAAATTAAAGAGTATATCTAAAGGTTATGCTTCCTTTGATTATCATCCACATGAAATGCGGGAATCCAAATTAATCAAATTGGATGTGTTATTAAATGGAGAAGCCGTTGACGCCTTGTCAACACTTACTCACATTGACAATGCCTATACTTTAGGTAAACGTATGTGCGAGAAATTAAAAGAACTCATTCCAAGACAACAATTTGATGTGGCTATTCAAGCAGCCATCGGATCTAAAATTATTTCCAGAGAAACAATCAAAGCTGTTCGTAAAGATGTGACTGCTAAATGTTATGGTGGTGATATCTCCCGTAAACGTAAATTGTTGGAAAAACAGAAAAAAGGAAAGAAGAGAATGAAACAAATTGGTACAGTGGAAGTACCACAAAAGGCATTCTTGGAAGTGTTAAAATTAGATTAAAGGGATTTCTATAAATTGCTTTGTGGTGATTTTGAAGATTTTGTCAGACAGATTGTTGATTTGAAAGAAGGAGCAGTGCGGACACTGTGACTGAGTGAAAATCAGCAAGATGGAGGCAAAAATACAATAGCACACAAAAGATGGAAGAATAATCCTTATTTAAACATTTAAAAAATCGGGAATTTATAGAAGTCCCCTTAAGAATAGATGATTGAAAAGATAAAACAATTGTATGACTATGTTCCTTTGAAAAAAAGCTCAAAGGCTGTAACATTATGGCTTTTTAAAAAATTAAACATAGAATATCAGCAAGAAGATATAAATGATGATAATACAACCTATAATTTTTCTTTTCAAGACGCTAATTTTCATATCATCTGCTCTAATAAAGGACATGAAATTGTCGTTAATTTTTATTACATTTTCTGTGAAAAATACGATTACAGACAAGCTATCTACTATTTATGTAATTGTTTAAACAGAGACTATCATCAAGCCAATTTCTTTTATTCCTACGACGAGGAGACCAATGAAATTTCTGTTCACTTGAAAAATACTTCTCGTTTAGATGAAGAAAACAAAGAAAACAAAGAACGTTTCACCAATATTTTAGGCGATTTTTTTGCTTTACGAAGATTATTCCACGATGAATTTGTAAATATAAAATCTACTGTGGATAAAAGCAAAGAGGTAGATGTCATTGATGAACTTCATAAAGAAAAAAGAGGGAAATACCTTGTTTACGAACAAGAAATAGCTAATAAACATTTTACTGCCATACGCACTAATTTCCAACATTTAGTGCTAACACCTTGTGATATTTTCACCATCTCAGGAAAGTTTTTACCTGCTGATAACATAAAAAAAATATCCTTCACTCATATTCATCATTCAATTCAGGAAATTCCTATCGAAGAATATACTTCTTTCAATATAGCTTCAACCATTAGAGATATAATCGAGAATAAGAATCCTAATGATGATAAAGAAGATAAGTATCAAATTTCCATCTCATGTCTTGATGGTGATTATTATACAGCTTCCTTGATTTGGCAATCGGAATCAAAAAACTCTGATTACTTCCTCTTAACAATCCAAAATTCATTTTTACTGAAAAAAAATGGCATGAGAGAAGAATCAGATCAACCTCTCAATATGATTTATGTTTTAGATAAATCAAAATCGAACAATATAGCAGAGGCAAAATTTATGATTGATGATGCGATAGACAAAGCTCATGCTGGTAAATTCGATGAATTAACAGACGAACAGTTGGTCCTTATCAACTTCATTGGGTGGTCTATGTCAGAAGATCTTTATTGGGGTAACAAATATTTCAACGATAAATGTTATTTCCAAGCAATCAAGCATTTTGAATGTGTATTAAATTCCATTCATCCTTTATTTGACACCCTAAATAAAAAACAAAAAACAGAAATATTGGAAGTCTATACAAAATTAGGCTTCTCTTATACAGAACTAAAAGTATACTCAAAAGCTCTTTTCTATTTAGATGTTCCTTTTGGATATGGACATATAAACGGATGCATTGCGTATATCAATTGTTTAGTCAACTCTAATGACTTCAGAGCTCTTGATGCAATTGATAATCAATTAAATTTAATAACAAGACGATTACAAGAATACGAAGATGATGAGAATCTTCCTGAAAATTATGTCAGATACAGAAATTTTTTAATACGAAGACGTTCATTCATCTTAATTGAAAAGAAACTATACGATCAAGCAGAAGAGATGCTTACAAGGATGCTAGAATCGGAAGATGAAACCATACAACAATTTGCAGAATCTGAGTTGGCTTATCTAAAAAGTATTAAAGAAAAAGGAAATAATAATCCCACTAAAGAATAACTTAATATGGATGAAAAAGAGAAAATTGACGGTAGACGTGAAATCGCATCACGTAACACTGGATGGGCCAATACCATAGCCCATAAGTTGACTGTTTGGAATGTACAACCCAATGTCATCTCTTTGATGAGTATTTTCTTTTCGATGATGGGTTGTCTACTATTATTAGGAACCATCCATTGGGAATGGAATAAATACGTTTCATACATTCTCTTTGCAGCATGTGTTCAATGCCGATTGTTGTGCAATTTATTCGATGGCATGGTTGCTGTCGAAGGTGGTAAAAGAAGTCCGAATGGTGATTTATATAACGATATGCCAGATCGTTTTGCAGATGCATTCTTTATTGTCCCTGTAGGATATGTAGTGGGTGGAATAGGAGTGGAGTTAGGATGGTTAGCTGCATTATTAGCTGTTATGACTGCTTATTTTCGTTGGATTGGCGCATATAAGACGCACAATCACTATTTCAATGGACCTATGGCTAAACAACACCGCATGGCATTGCTAACAGGAGCAGCAATATTGGCTGCTTGTTCTCTTCCTTTCTCAACTGATTGTTCGATAGACTTTGGATACGATCAATGTATATTTTGCTTCGCCTTAATTGTTATGAACATTGGATTGATAGCAACACTTATCCATCGTTTATATTTAATGACACATACAGATAAACAATGAAAAAATTAGTTGGTTTAATATTCCCCACACAAAGTGATGCGGTAATACTTGTCATATCCATCATTTTAATCACACTGCTTATTGCCAGTGCTGCTTTGTTTATTGTTCATAAAATTGCTCCAGAAAAGAATATTAAGGAGTTGGTAGAACGAACAAAGTCATGGTGGATTATGTGTGGAATCTTTTTCGGATCTATTTTTATTAACAATGAGATTGCATACATCTTTTTAGCTATGCTCTCATTCTGGGCTTTTAGAGAACTATATTCGGTATTAGGATTTAGAAGTGCAGATAGAAGCGCAATTCTATTGGCTTTATTAGCCATTCCCATTCAATACGCATTAGCTTATATCAAATGGTACGGATGTTTCATTATCTTCATTCCTGTAGTAATGTTCTTAATCTTACCAATGATCTTAGTTATCAAAGAAGATACTCACAGAATCACTAAATCCATGTCTCTTATACAATGGACATTGATGTTATCTGTTTTTGGTATCAGTCACCTTGCTTTTTTACTATCTTTACCAGATTTAGAAGGTTTTGAATCAGGTGGTCGTGGATTGCTACTATTCTTGGTATTCTTGACCGAGATGAATGATATTATGCAATTCTGTTGGGGTAAAATGTTTGGTAAACATAAAATTTTACCGTCTGTTAGTCCCAATAAAACAGTAGAAGGTTTTGTAGGTGGCGTCATCAGTACCACCATTATCGGTTATTTCTTACGTTTTTTAACACCACTTTCTCCTGTATACGCAATATTGGTAAGTTTTGTCATTGCTATCACAGGATTTGCAGGTGATGTTGTTATCTCAGCTATCAAAAGAGATAAAGGTATTAAAGATATGAGTAACGCTATTCCTGGTCACGGCGGTATCTTCGATCGTATTGATTCATTATCGTACACAGCCCCTGCCTTTTTCCATTTGGTTTATTATCTTGTATACCCTCATCTTTAATAATTTGGGCCTATGAAGAAAAGATTTTTACAAGCTACTTCAATGACTGTCCTTTTTAAAGGATTTATATATTGGATTTTGAAGATTTTCGTGGGCATTCAATACGCAGATTGTTCTTTCTTGAAAAAAGAAAAACAATTTATACTCATTGCTAACCATAATAGTCATTTAGATACCCTCAGTCTAATGTCTTCACTTCCGAGTGAACTTCTTCCCAAAGTGAAACCAGTGGCTGCAGAAGACTATTTCGGTAATACAAAATTGAAAGCTGCATTAAGCAACTACTTCTTTAATACTCTCCTTATTAATCGAAAAGGGAATACAGGGAAAGAAAATAGTGCACTAGATAAAATGTTACAAGCTTTGGATGATGGGTATTCTTTACTTCTTTTCCCAGAAGGAACTCGTGGTGAACCAGAACAAATGGGTAAATTAAAATCTGGTATTGCTCGTCTTTTGGTACAAAGACCCAATATTAAATATGTTCCTGTTTTTTTGGCTGGAATGGGTCGTTCTTTACCTAAAGGTGAAATGATTATTTTACCATATAACGCTAATATGCATTTCGGAGAACCATCCGTTGCTTGTAGTTCAGATCCTCATGAAGTAATGGAACAGATAGAAAATGAATTTCATACAATGATGGAGAAATTCCGCATTAAAGATGATGACGAGGAGGATGAGGAGGAGTAAGACAACAGAATAAACATACAGTACCACAAACAGAAAATATAAAAGTATCTAACAGTCACATTTTTCTTGTTTTATCTTCTTAAAAATTTGCAAATGTCGATAAACTTCTCGAAATTAGTAGGAGAAACGAATAAAATTACTCGTTTTCGTCTTTTATCTCTTATTAAGAGAGTTTATTGTATTATGGTAATAAGTATAAATGTTGTTGGAATATTATTATGAAAATAAAAATTTATAAATGGATTCTTTTCTCTTTGATTTTAGCTCATTGTGTTAGTACACAGGCACAAAAATTCGTAAGAGTTAATCAAATTGGGTATTATGCTTCAATGCCCAAAATAGCTTCTGTTGTTGGAATGGAAGCATCTTCTTTTGAAATCAAAGATAAAAAAACTAATGCGGTTGTTTATAGCGGAGAAATTCAACCATCTAAATATTGGAACCTATCAAGAGAAAATATTCAAAATATCGACTTCTCTGATTTTACGAAAGAGGGTTCTTATTACATCCAAGTAGAGGATGAAAAATCCTATCCTTTTGTAATTTCTAGTGCGAATACATACAAAGAATTATTACAAGGCACCATTCGCGCATTTTATTACTGGAGAGCCTCTATTGCTATCCAACCACCTTATTCATCATTCAGAGGAATCGACTATTCAAGAGAATTAGGACATCCAGATACATTTGTTTTTGTACACAAAACTGCAGCAACAGAAAAACGTCATGTAGAATCCGTTATTTCCTGTCCAAAAGGATGGTATGATGCAGGAGATTATAACAAATATGTGGTTAACGCGGGAATTACCTTACACCAAATGATGCTATCTTATGAAATGTTTCCTGAATATTATAATAATCTGAATCTAAATATTCCTGAAAGTGGTAATGGTTACCCGGATATTTATAATGAAATAAAATGGGAGATAGATTGGCTTTTTACCATGCAAGATCCTGATGATGGAGGGGTCTATCATAAATTAACTTCCTTAAGTTTCTCTGGATTCGTTCAACCCGTAGATGATAAAGCCGACCGATATGTCGTTGCTAAATCAACTGCAGCGGCTTACGATTTTGCTGCCATCATGGCAATGTATTCTAGAATTTTCAATAAGATAGATTCTGCTTATTCTCAAAAAGCTCTTAATTCTGCTATTAGAGCATATGAATGGGCTGAAAAGAATCCTAATGTCATCTTCAATAATCCTTCTGATGTACACACAGGATCTTATGGAGACAATGAAGTAAATGATGAAAAATTTTGGGCTTCATCGGAATTGCTATTAACAACCAAAAAGAAAAAATATTACGAAGCATTGGATTTCTTCCAAAAGTTTGATTCTCCTACATGGAGAATGGTAAATACATTAGGTCTTATCTCTCTCAGACTACACAGTGACGAACTTCCTGATTTTGTTGATAAAAAGCAACTTGACAATAAATTTAAAAGTTTATCACACATAGTCTATAATCAATTCAAATTCTCTCCAGGACGATTAGCATTAAAGCATTTTGAATGGGGTAGCAATGGAGATATAGCCATCAATGGAAATATTATGGGAATCGCCTACAAACTATACAATGATAAAAAGTATCTTGACGCCATGATTGGTAATTTTGATTACTTATTAGGCTCTAACCCAACAGATTATTGTTTCATCACATGTTTTGGATCTAAATATCCTAAACATATACATGATAGACGTTGCTCCAGCGATAAACTTGTTGAACCGATTCCTGGCTATGTATGTGGAGGTTCCAATCCTAATCAAGTCTCTGATTGCGGTCAGCTAAACTATCCGTCTTTATCCCCAGCCAGATGCTACTTGGACCAAGAATGCAGTTACTCTACAAATGAAATCGCTATCAATTGGAACGCTCCTCTTGTTCTCTTAGTTTCTATGATGGAAAATATGAGATAATCCTTAAAGGAAATATTATAGGAAAAAATCTATGAAAAAGCTATGTTAATAAAATAGTTTTGATAGAAAAAAATGTATTTTTGTAAAAAAGAAAAGATTATGCAAAAAATATCAATACAGAATTTTGGACCAATAAAAAAAGCTGAGATTGAATTATCTCCATTAGTAGTATTAATTGGAGAACAAGCAAGTGGGAAAAGTACAATTGCCAAATTAGTTTACTTCTTTAAATCATTGAGTGACGAATTTTTAACAAGATATTATCAATCCGAAAATAAAAAAATTGACTATATTAATCATGTTATCATACCTATTCGTGCTAAATTTTATGATTTGTTTGGTTCAACTTTTCATTTACCTAATTTCACAATTAAATATTGGTACAATGAATCAAGAAATATCGAATTGACTCTTGACGAAAGGAAAAAATTAAATGTTCTTTTAAGTGATAATTTTTTTAGCAAAGATGATGGTTCTGAATTACAAACATATAAGGAGCGTTTAGTTCAATTGAAATCTGATATATCTCTTATTCCAAATATTGCAAAAGAAATTCAATTAAAAGAACAACAAACCACATGTCTTCATCAAATGACAGATAAAGTGAATTCTATTTTCTGTAATGAACACAATGATTCACTTTTTGTTATTGCAGGTCGAAATGCAATGGTTGGTTATAGTGAAACGTTTGAAAAAATGTTGTTTGAAAAGCGTTTAAAACAAGACATGGATAAAGGCAAACGTGTTTTTGAAACAAAAGATCAAACCATTGATGAAACATTGATGTTAGCGTTTATGCAAAAAGTAACGTATATGCGTCAACTATTTAATAAGTTTGGAAATTTTGAAGGTTTAAAAAGAACTGCAGAAGAAACAGGTAAAAAAGAGTTGGCATCAGAATTACGAGAAGCAAATAATCTTATCAATAAAGTTATAAAAGGATCTTATGCAAGTTCAGAATACAATGAACAAATTTTCATTGATGAAGATAAAAAAAGATATGTATATTTAAAAGACGCATCTTCTGGTCAACAAGAATCTATTCGAATATTACAAGACGCATTCTTATCTATCTATTCCGATAATAGCATATTCCGTATTATTGAAGAGCCAGAAGCTCATCTATACCCAGAGGCACAAATGTATCTTTTGCAGTTATTATCATTGATGTTAAATCATAAAGAAAGTAATCAGTTGATAATAACAACACATAGTCCTTATGTACTTTCAATTATTAATAATTTAATGTATGCATACCAAATTGGACAAAAAAATTTCAAAGAAACAAATCAAATAATAAATGGGAAGACATGGCTTAATCCATCAAGAGTAAAATCATATATGCTATCCAACGGAAGTTCGGAAGATATTATAGATAAAGAATTGTATTTGATTAAAGCTGAAAAAATTGATGGAGTTTCTATTATCTTAAATGAACAATTTGACAAATTGCTAAATCTGGAAAACAATGAAAATTGAAGGAAATAATGAATACCCGTTTTTTTATAAATATCATAAACAATCATACATAAAATCACATGATTGTAGACCAATTGTTACTGTAAGTGAAAAACAAAGGAAATACATATTAGAAAATGATATAAAAAAAGAATTAGTTGTATATCATATAGATGGAGAATTGATTGACAATCAAAGTATAGATAAATGTGATTACGGCATCTATACTGAAGAGAACCATCTTATATTAGTAGAATTAAAAGGTTCTGATTACAACCATGCCTGTAAACAATTGGCTTCTACTATCAATTATATAAAAGACGAAGACATATCAATTTCTCAATTTTTTGCAAGAATAGTTTTATCAAAAGGAAGAACCCCTGCTACTTTGACATCAGAAGAAGCTAAATTGAAAAAATTGTTGAAAAACGAAAAACTTTTAAAATCAAGTTCCTTACAAATGAAGGAAAAATTGTCTGATTTAAATTGTAAAATATGATAACAAAAACAAATTTATATAAGGTTCTTGATAAACTCGGTTTTGTTAAATCGGGGGCTTTGTTCTTAAAACATTTTCCCAATCATGGTTGCGATATTCATGTGAATTTCTCGGAAGAGAAAA
>JAKSLB010000047.1 GCA_024401435.1 Paludibacteraceae bacterium
CGTTAAAGGCATCCTCTCCAATACTGCCATTCTTGACAGTTAGTGTACTCAGGGTTGTACAACCGTGGAAGGCTTTCTTTCCAATACTCGTCACCGTACTTGGAATGGTTAACTCTTCCATACCTGCGCAACCAGCGAATGCTCGTACGCCAATACTCGTCAAGCCTTCCTGCAAATCTATTGAACTCAGCTTAGTGCAACCGTTAAAGGCATCCTCTCCAATACTCGTCACCGTGGTTGGATATTTCACAAAAACCAGTTCGTCACAACGATAAAACGCCAAATCTCCAATGTTCGTGACAGTCCCGTCAAAACTGATGACACCTCTATCGGCTTCGGTGTCGTATACATTACTCTGGATTGTGGCGCCAAAGGCATTCGTCACATAAGGCGTTACCTGAGTTTTATTCATAGAGGTATACCAGATTTCGTTGCTTGCGGGAGTGTCGTCCGCCATTGCCGTGCCGTATACCGTCAGTGCCAAAGCAAGAAGTAAAAATAATTTCTTCATTTTTTATATTCCTTAATTCCGCAACACATTAAACAAAATATTTATTAAAAGTCTGAGCAACAAAAAGTTGTACAGACTTTATCATGTCGTAAAAATCACTTAAATTTAGTGTTGCAAATAAAAAAAAAAGAACTTTTGCGACAGACATGGCTAAGATATAAATTAAATCCGACAAAATTGCTCCATTCGGAGGTGTATTTTCCATTGATGTTCACTAAACGCAAAAAGAAAATTATAACACGTTGAAAGATAGCAAGTATGGATATGAAAACTTGAGACAACTCCCTTGCTCGAAACACGACTACCACAACCTCTTTTATTTTCTCCGTGAAGTATTCCAAGTCTTTCTTGAAATGTTATCATAAATGAAACAGTTCACGCCCAGAAAGGGGCAAAAGCGCTTTGCCGTATGGCTGTTTTGCCCTTTCAGGGCGTATGATGGCGGCCATTCATTTCCCTTGGGCGTTGCCCAAGGCTAAGAACTGTTGGGCTTTCGGCCCGTAGCGCATTTATAAAAATCGACAGTGGATTCTTTTCAAAAAAGCGAATCCGAAATATTGTGTTTACTGGCATTCTGGAATGTATAGTTGCCGATATTAATGTTTAGCGGGCACCAATGGATTAAAACAGACAAAAAGTATTCATTAAAAAACAACAAGAAACTTTTTCATGAATTTTTAAACAATTTCCTAAATTATAATTCTAATTTTCACAGTTATTCTTTGTCGTTTTTTCAGACAAAAAAAGACGGAAGAGCATCTCCCGTCTTTTCATTATACTTTACTTATTTTTTACTCAGCCTCACCGAATGGAAGAGGATCTCCTGATGGCAAACCTTGGAAGTAGTCATACTCTCCACTAGTTGCTATCACATCATTCACTGTTATCTCTACCATCTCCATCTCAGGAGTTTCAAATATTTGTTTTTCCATATTATTATTGTTTTAATGTTATACATAATTTCAATGAGGGCGTATGCAATACGCCCCTACATGGGCGTATGCTATCCCAACATGGGCGTATGTTATCCCTACATGGGCGTATGTTATCCCAACATGGGCGTATGCAATACCAACATGGGCGTATGCAATACGCCCCTACTCTTTTACAATGAACTTTTGTCCGTTCACAACATATACGCCAGCCGACAAACCTTCGAAGCATGTTGCAGACTCTACATTGGCACGGACCACTCTGCCAAGTGCATCGTAAACTGTGACAACACCAGACACAACCTGATTGTTTTCAATCATCATTACACCTGTTGTGTTATCATCGAATGAGATGCCAAAGGTGTGAGGGCGTGAAGAAGGACGTTTAGCTCCTTCTGGTTGCGCAATTAGATCATTATAGGCTTGTTCTTCAATGGAAATCAAAGTACGGAATGGACGGAAACTAATTGTATCCGCCTGACATAATTTCCCGTTATTAAAAATAAAGTCAACAGTACCTTCGCCAGCTGGAACATATATAATATGTCCTCCTAAATTTCCCACATGGTCCACAAGGACAGATGTTGGCTCAATCACAGAGAAAATATATTTCCCATAATCTTCTTTTTTATTCCATTCCACATCTACTATATCCTCAATAAGACGCTTGTTTTTATCTGCCACCACCACAACGTATGGAGTATTATCTGCTAAAATTTCATCTGTCACTTTTGAGAAGTGTAAACTTAGATTACTTTCATCGAAACCATCAAAAACATAAGCCGTTCCATTAAGTTTGTCAGCAGGAACCGGAACTGGCGACACGAATGTTACAGTGTCACTTGCTGGAATACGATCGTAACAGAATGCATTAACATGGAAAGAGTATCCATATCCATCTGCATCAGAAGGTAACGTCATTGACAATGCATCCTGAATCACGATAGAATCAGCTTTATATTCACCATTGACATTCCAAATCACATTTTTGCTTTTTGTAATATCAAAATCTGCTTCTACCGTATCTAATACAACTGCAAATTTATTGTCTGTCAACTTGGTGTCTGGAGTTACATATCCTATAGTAGATTTAGCCCCCCATTTTTCAAGGTCAAAACTGTTTTTGTCGAAAATTTCAGCCTCAAAGAAAGTTGAATCGACTATCTTGCCGAAATTTTTCCATAGTTCCGTATTCTCATATTTACTTTTCGACCCATAAGGAACATAGAGAGTTACGTTGTACGTATTGAAGCCAAAACCTTCACAATTTATATTTTCCGGATCTGACTGTTTTACGATAAATTCTTTCATTTTCGAGCAACCACCAAAAGCACTAATTTCAATCTTCGTCACTGAATTTGGTATCTCAACATATGTGAGATTTGAACATTGAGCGAAAGCACTACTCTCTATTTTCGTCACTGAATTTGGTATCTTTACAGAATCCAGACTGCTACAGTTAACAAAAGCACTAGAAGCAATTTCAACCAAAGAATTTGGTAATTCAACAGAAGTCAGACTGCTACAGTTAATGAAAGCAGATTGACCAATTTTAATCAGAGAATTTGGCAAATCAACAGAAACCAGACTACTACAGCCATTGAAAGTACTTTGACTAATTTCAACCAATGAATCTGGCAAATCAATATTTTTGAGGTTTTTACAACCCAAAAAAGCTGAAGCTTCAATAGTTTTTACAGAATTTGGTATTTCGACAGAAATAAGGCTGCTACAATCAATGAAAGCAGCTTCACCAATTTTAATCACCGTGTTTGGTATTATGGCTGTTTTAAGTTCCGTACATTTATTAAGAGCACCAGCAGCAAACTCTGTTATTACAAATTTGAAATCGCCATAAACCACCGTATCTTCAATTTCAAAATTTTCAATAGTTTTACAATTATTCAAATGCACTAAACTTACTGTAGAATCATTAATAACATGATAAACTACATCATCAACTACAATGCTCTCATACGGCAAGAACTCCTTAAAAGTACAATCAGGAAATTCCGTCTCATATTTTGATCTGGTCATTACTGGAACATAGATAGTTGCACCTGTAGGAAATGATTCGTTATCAAATGTCAACCCTTCTGGTTCCATTCGAAAAATCTTAATTGAATCCAAATTCTCGCATGATTCAAAAACTCCTTTTCCTATTTTAGTCACAGTACTAGGAATTCTTATAGATGTCAAATTTTCGTTTCCTTTGAAAGCACCTTCTGCTATCTCCGTCACCTTATACCATTCGAAATTGTATTCGAAGGAATCAGGGATAATCACATTCGTAGGCGTAGAAGAGTCGTAACCAATCACAGTGGCGATGTCATCAGACGCATTTAAAGAATACTTAATACCATCAATCGTCTGAGGTCCCGGACCACCTGCCAACGCTTCCGCCGAGAAAGCGATACAAACCGCTGCCAGAAACGAACGTTTCAGCAGACTCCAAACATTCAAATTTTGTGTAGTCATAATTATAAAATTTTTTTAACATTAATTCGGCAACACACCAATAAAATATTTATCAAAAGTATGTGTAACAAAAAGTTGCGCAGACTTTATCATGTCGTAAAAATCACTTAAATTAGTGTTGCAACAAAATAAATCACTTTTGCGACAGACATGGCTAAGATACAAATTAAATCCAACAAAATTACTCTATTCGGAGGTATATTTTTCATTGGTGTTCACTAAACGCAAAAACAAAATTATAACACGTTGAAAGATAGCAAGTATGGATATGAAAACTTGAGACAACTCCCTTGCTCGAAACACGACTACCACAACCTCTTTTATTTTCTCCGTGAAGTATTCCAAGTCTTTCTTGAAATGTTATCATAAATGAAACAGTTCACGCCCAGAAAGGGGCAAAAGCGCTTTGCCGTATGGCTGTTTTGCCCTTTCAGGGCGTATGATGGCGGCCATTCATTTCCCTTGGGCGTTGCCCAAGGCTAAGAACTGTTGGGCTTTCGGCCCGTAGCGCATTTATAAAAATCGACAGTGGATTCTTTTCAAAAAAGCGAATCCGAAATTATTGGTGTCCGCTAAACTTTTTATGTGTTTAATTTTTTGCAAAAAAAATGAATTATATAATTAATAATACATAATAATCGCATTCTATGTTATGTGCAACCCCTCTGGGGTTGTGTGGACGGGGATACAAATCCATTATTCTACTGATATGGAACCCCTATGGGGTTCTTCGAGACATAGAGACGCAAAATATTGCGTCTCTACAAGGGGGCGACGGTGTCCCATTTGCAAAAAAATCGCATATTGATTCAACTCTCGTTGTTCGATTAGGGGCTTGGAGTTCAAAAAAAGAATCTGCAACGCCATATTTACTGGCATTGCAGATTATTTTGGTATGCCTTTTCATGTTTAGCGGACACCAATAATCCGAAATATTGTGTTTACTGGCATTCTGGAATGTATAGTTGCCGATATTAATGTTTAGCGGGCACCAATGGATTAAAACAGACAAAAAGTATTCATTAAAAAACAACAAGAAACTTTTTCATGAATTTTTAAACAATTTCCTAAATTATAATTCTAATTTTCACAGTTATTCTTTGTCGTTTTTTCAGACAAAAAAAGACGGAAGAGCATCTCCCGTCTTTTCATTATACTTTACTTATTTTTTACTCAGCCTCACCGAATGGAAGAGGATCTCCTGATGGCAAACCTTGGAAGTAGTCATACTCTCCACTAGTTGCTATCACATCATTCACTGTTATCTCTACCATCTCCATCTCAGGAGTTTCAAATATTTGTTTTTCCATATTATTATTGTTTTAATGTTATACATAATTTCAATGAGGGCGTATGCCATACGCCCCAACATGGGCGTATGCTATCCCAACATGGGCGTATGTTATCCCAACATGGGCGTATGCTATACGCCCCTACTCTTTTACAATGAACTTTTGTCCGTTCACAACATATACGCCAGCCGACAAACCTTCGAAGCATGTTGCAGACTCTACATTGGCGCGAACCACTCTACCAAGAGCATCGTAAACTGTGACAACACCAGATACAACCTGATTGTTTTCAATCATCATTACACCTGTTGTGTTATCATCGAATGAAACAGAAAAGGCATGTGGTCGAGAAGATGGAGAAGGTTCTTCTATAAATTGAAAGAATGTACGGAATGGACGAAGTAACATTTTATCGAACTGACAAAATTCACCATTATTGTAAACATACATATTTCCATCTGATATCGTATCAGCATTATATAGGTTTCCAAAATGTATCATATTATCACGCATCAATACATTATTCTCCAAATTATATAAAAATGTATCCTGATATATTTCATCTATAAGATTTTTACTTTTATCCACATTCTTCACAACATAAGGTGTTGAAGATGTCAAAACAGCATCTTCAACTTTTGAAAAATGAAGAGTTGAACCTTTATATCCATCAAAAACATATACATCTCCATTGACCTTCTCTGTTGGAATATCTACAGGCAAACAAAATGTCACAATATCGCTTGTAGGTACACGATTATACACAAAAGTATCAACTAAAAAACCACCAAACATACTTTGATAAAATTCATTATTTAAAAATTTGCTATCATCCACAACAAACTTTGGTGTATAGTAAAGGCACTGTTCTTCATCAACCATAAAAGTAAATGGTTTCATCAACTTTTTGATAGAATCCATAGAAATAGAATTCTCAATAGCGTAAACTATACCTATCAAATCTTGATCGAATTTCATCTTCGATAGGTCATTTCCATCCACTACTTTGTAAATGTAATTTTGTTCCATAACATCAATTATTTGAACAAAGAAAGTTGAGCCATCATCCTCATTGATTCCGCCATTGCCATTAAATGTCAAATTCAAATTGTTGTCATTAAAGCTTTCACAATTCTGTATTTTACCAACATTGTATCCACAGATATTACCTGCGGCAGGAGCTATAGAAGTGTAGCTAATTACAGAATAGTCATCAAAGCATTTCAAAATCAAGCCACGATTATCGCCAGCAATACCTCCAACAAAATTATCTGCAGTTATAAAATTTTCAGCAGAAACACAGCCCGAAATAGTTCCATAATTTGTATAACAAACGCTTCCCACATACCTTTTTTCGGCACTATCTATTTCATAAATTTTATGTCGATCGAAATAAGACCCCTTAATTACTACGTCCTTCACCTCACCTTTTTCACCAATTTCCGCAAACAAGGGTGCTCCATACAGTCCAAATATAAAACAGTTATTACCATCAAACACACCATTGTATGATTCTGTCACAGTTTCCCATGGAATTAGATTTTCTGATAAAATTATATTCCCTTCATCACTGCTTTTCCAAACGTCTTCATTTACCATAATATTATCCATTAAAATCGCATTTAATGAGCCATTCGATTTGTCAGAAACAGCATTTTTAAATCCATAAAGATCGCTAGCATTATAAATTTTAATGAATGATTTATCACCAATTGTCGTATCAGTAAGTTGATCAATCGGTGTTGGTGTTACCGGATTTAAAATTCCACCTGCGTAAGCATTCAAAAAAGCACTTGCTACCACAGCAAATAAGAGTAATTTTTTCTTCATATTAAATCTATTTTTTAGTTTGTAAATCGGTTTTATACTGCAAAGATATAAATTATTAATGACAATACAACACTAAAATTTTTCATCACGATTTTTTTATTCATCCTTTTCTGATCAGTAGAGACGCAGCGCGCCACGTCTCTACGAGGAACGCACAATCCGATTTGTTTCCAGCACATACTTTTCATCGAAATAGGCATTCCAATCATTCCGATCATTCAATCCAATCTGTAAACCATAGAATCGGATTCCTTCTCTCCGACTCTCTTGCATCGCCTCCAACAAATTTTTTTCCACCATCGGTATCTTGAAATCAGTAATCCACAAGACATCCGAACTCATATAGGTAGTATGTTGATGTAACAATTCAAACATCTTTTCCATCATACTCCTGGCATTCGTATCTCCCGAAGATGTCTTCTTGAAATACTCAAACAACCGTGCTCGATCTTTCTTCACATCAACTGGGTAGACCGATACAGCAAACGACAAGAGATACAAATCTCTTTTCTGTCTGTCTGAAATTTCTAACAACTTCAACAACAATGAATTGCTGATTTTCTCTGGTTCTCCTATCATACTGGCAGACGTGTCCAAGCATACAATCATCGGACCTTTCCGTTTCGCTGGTTGGGGTATCAACTGATGTACAGGCTTGAATATTTCACTCTTATAAGAAAAAGTCTGCAACCGATGCGATACATATTTGTATAAAAACAGGTCGGACAATGTCTCATCAGAAGCCTGAGCCATTTCCAACGGCAACATTGAGTTTAAATCATTTCCCACTGTTACTCCCGACACATCACTCTTAGAAGCATGATTCATCTGGTAAACTCGTCCACTGGAGACAGACATCTGATGCAAACTATCCTCATCTGCCATTCGACCCATCTTATTAGCAATCTCCGTCAGAATGGGATACTTCTTCTGAATCTGTATCACCTTTCGCAAACGTTCAAACATAGTGGAATTCCAAATGCCGCTCATGGCACTCCACGCCTGCATAAATTCATCCTCTGTAACAAGATTCTTCTTCATATAATCCTCCACTTCCTGCATCGACATCCTAGTCTGCTGGGCTACGGAAGGACAACGGGACTCTGTGGTAGACCGGCACTCCTGCAGCACCTGCTTCACCTCCGATTCTTTCCAATCATCTAAGAAGTGTTGCCACAAAATATCATCAGACATATTCTTCTCTTCCTGAAACTTCTGCTTGTAGTATGAGGTGAAACCTGGATTACGTTCCTCCACCTCCTGCATCAAAGCATGCCATCCTGCCTGACGACGATTGGAATCCCACTCATGCGTCTCCCGAATCTTGTTTTGCAGCGACTGACTGCGCATCAGATTATACCGGTACATTTTCAGTTGTTGGAAAACGAACTCTAATGTGATATTGTAGAAAACAGACATCTGCACAGGATTTGCCAACACACGAGCACGCAACCATGAATCACGCATCTGCGACATCAAATAAGCATACAGAGGGTCTCCTGCAAAATCAGGATTATCTTCCTCGTCGTAAGTGCCAGCCGACGCAAACTGGTCCAACAAACTAACATAGATTTCCGGCGATGTCATATTCTCGTCAATCCCCATATTCTAATTTTTCAATATCAATTCGCAGATAAGCAAACTCCTTACGCAAGACATTACACATCTGTTGCAACTCCGTCTTGTCATCCTTAGACAGAAACATGTTAGACTGCAATTCATCTGAAAAGCGTGTGATTTCCTGCACCTTGGATTCCATCACGTCATAGAACTTACGACCCGATGGTTTCGGCAATGAATCCACATTAATATCTGACAGCAACGGGCTTTTCGATTTCTCAATTTCATATCGAACGCCATTGATAAACAAAAACTGCTCCTTACGATAGATTGTAGCTTTCTCACTTTCCAATTTTTCCTGTTCATAGGAAGAAGAGGTAGCATGACCTGCATAATTCCGAATGATAGTGTTTTTGGGACATTTAGGATCTTTATATAGAATGGCTTGTGTAGGCGCATTCATAGAATTGTATTCTGGTAAATTACGAAAATCCACAGCAAATATGTAGGTATTTCCCGTTCCATGATTCAAGACATGATAGTAAAAATGGTTACAAAGTAGCAAACCATCATTACGATGGTCATTTCGTTTTCTATCTGCCTCCACACTTTCCTTCACCTGCATGAGCTTAAGGTCTGATGCAACTGCCTGACGCAACTCATCCATCTCTGCTTCAAACCCGGCAAAAAGAGATTCCTTCATCAATCCACGGACCTCTTCTTGTTCTGTCGGCTCATTCCACAAACAACGCCACAGAGGGAACAAATCAGAAGGCATCACGCACTTCCTTTGGTGAATAAACGCAGAGGTACGCAACAACTGCAAGATTTTCTTCCAACGACGATCACTCACATAGATAGCACGTTTATGATCACGATCGACGGATAACTGACTGCGCAAATAGACTATGCTTGCCATCACCTCCGGGGAACAAGTTATCTGAGGGATAATCTCCTGTGCCGCTTCGTATTCCTGCCGAGTAATCGGATTTGTAACGTTCACTTTATCAGAAGTTTCAGCATCTAAAAGCATATCAATAAAAGTCTGCTGGTCTTTCACACAACCAGAGACAATACGAATCAAGAAGCGATCCCACAAAGCTTCCAATCCCTCCCCTTCGGTAGGCAACTCATTGCTGGCACCAATCAGGAGTTTGAGAGGAAGACGAATCTCATGATCACCATTACGGTATATTTTCTCATTGATAACAGTCAGCAACGAATTTTGGATGGCAGGACCAGCCTTCCAGACCTCATCCAAAAAAACAATCTCAGCAGTAGGCAAATAGCCCTCCACCCTACGTTCATAGACATCGGAAGTACGAAGTTGAGAAATGCTGACAGGACCGAATATCTCGTCTGGAGTCGAGAAGCGAGACATTAAATATTCAAATACAGAAGCGTTTTGAAAAGCACATTTCAACCGACGAGCGATTAAAGATTTCGCCACACCCGGAGGACCTAAAAGCAAGACGCTCTCACCCGCCATAGCAGCTAAAAGAGCCAGACCAATTTCAGTATCTTTTTCATACACATGAGCAGAGAGCTCAGAGATTAATTGTTTATATCTATTTTCCATATTCAATAACACAAAGGAGATGAAAAAATCCTTCAGTGGAAATACAAATATAAAGGATTTCCATCAATCGATTTGTAGCAAACCCGAAAGTTTTACTAAAGGGGACTTCTATAAATTCCCCGATTATTAAATATTTTTAAATTGAGGTTATTCTTTAATCTTTTGTGTGCTTTTGAACTTTTGTCGCCATCTTGCTGATTTTCACTCAGTCACAGTGCCCGCACTGCTCCTTCGCTCAAATCATCAATCTGTCTGACAAAACCTTCAAAATCACTACAAAGCAATTTATAGAAATCCCCTAAAAAAGAAATGTATTGTACACAACCAAAAATCAACAATTAACTTGGGGAATGAAATTTTTTCCATTAAATTTGCAATCTCTTACAAGAAAGGTTTGGTTGAGTAGTTCAATGGATAGAATACGGGTTTCCTAAACCTTAGATCCGGGTTCGATTCCCGGCTCGACTACAAAACAACAAGAGATAAAGTTTTACAATTTTCTCACTACGCTATAATGAGATGCCATTTTATGGTGTCTCATTAGTTTTATTTGTTTTAGAGGAATATATTTCTTCTAGTTTTTTAATCTACAAAAGCAACATCAAAACATTACGTATGTTAATTATGAGAAGGCATACGCTATACGCTCCTACAGACACGCACATATTTCCCGAACTATTTTTATAAAAATTCGGAAATAAAGATAAAAAATTCGGAAAAAGACACTTTACCCCGAAAAAAAATATATATCTTTGCGAAGAATAATAGGAGAGATTATGAAAACAGAAAACGAAATAAGAGAAATGCTTCACAAAGGAGAATCAATTTCCTTAGAATGCAAATCAGCCGCTGGTGGAGTTCCTAAATCACTATGGGATAGTTACTCAGCCTTTGCCAACACATACGGAGGCATCATACTATTAGGCATAGAAGAGAAAAAGGGAAGTTTCACCATTACAGGCGTAAACAATCCACAAACAGTTATTTCCGACCTATGGAATACTTTAAGTTCGGAAAAAGTAAGTTCAAACATACTTTTCAATGACAGTATCTATACACTTACCATAGACGAACACACCATTATTGTCATTGAAGTACCAAGAGCCGAAAGGACAGAACGTCCAATATTTTTAAACAAAAATCTGTACGGAGCATCATTCAGAAGAAACGGAGAAGGAGACTACCATTGTACTCGAGAACAAATCGTATCGATGGTAAGAGACCAGCAAGAGCAAGGAGTAGACGGGAAAATCATTGAAAACATGATGATTTCCGAACTTAATCAAGAATCGATCCAAGGATACAGGAACATATTTAAATTGTCCAAACCAGATCATGTTTGGAACAAGCAAAGCGACGAAGTATTCCTAATGAAAATTGGAGCTGCAGGAAGAGGTGCCGATTGCGAAATTCATCCCACCGCAGCAGGATTACTTTTCTTTGGAGATTTTATATCCATCATGAATGAATTCCCGAACTTTTTCCTTGACTACCGAGAGCATCTGATTGATGATGAGCGATGGTCGGACAGGGTTTGTTCAGGTGACGCAACATGGAGTGGTAATGTATTCGATTTCTACTTCCGTATCATCAACCGATTGCTTGCTGATGTCAAAGTGCCTTTTCAATTGAAAGACGGGCTCACTCGAATAAACGAGACACCCGTTCATAAAGCGATAAGAGAGGCACTAGCCAACGCTTTAATTCATTCCGACTACAATGGCAGAAGAGGTATCGTCATTGAAAAATCCTTTAGACACATATCCATCAAAAACCCTGGAGTGTTTCGATTGAATTTAGAAGACGCCATCAATGGAGGCATCAGCGACACTCGGAATCCACGAATTTTCAACATGTTCAATTTGATAGATATCGGAGAGCGTAGTGGGTGCGGGCTATGCAACATGTACAATATATGGGAAGAGAACAAATTTCCAAAACCAGAATTATCTGAAGAGTTTAATCCAGACAGGACCTCTTTAGTCTTAGATTTTTCTATATCATACACAACAGCAGAAGAGATCAGAGGAACATTTTCTCAAGAGCCTAATGCGTCAACATACGGGCAAAGCAGCAGAAGGATCTTTCATCCAAATGAGAATGTTGGGAAAAAGTGGTCAACGGAAAAAGAAGTGGTCAAGATTTCCAAAACCGCAAAGAAAGTTTTAGAAATACTACTTGAAAATCCATTTGCCACAGCTCAATCTATTTCAGAAGAGTTAGATATATCATCGAGAGCCATCGAGAAGAATTTTCAAAAATTGAAGCAGTTAGGTTTCATTCAAAGGATTGGGAGAACCAAAGGTGGGCATTGGGAAGTATTGTGAACAAACGGAGATAGAAATCTCCGTTCACTATCTTTTAACACGATGACTGTCATACGACATTCCGCCACAGAAGCATATAACAGAATCACACCATGAAATGCATAAATAGGCGATGTTACAGAAGCGAAGCACACACTCCATAAACTTTTTTTTATGTTTTTATTTCATTTACATTTTTTTTTGTATAATTGCCATGCATTTCGATTAAAGGAATCGAATAGAACTAACTTATTAATTAACTAAATTTATAGTATCATGAAATTATCAGCACCAACGCAAGCAGTTTGGATTATTGCCATTGTATTAGGCGTTTTAAGTTTAATCGGTTATTTTGTAACAATTCCTTTCATTTCAGCTTATGGATTCTGGTTAGCTTTTGCAGCTTTCGCCATTCTCGCTGTTGCATCAGTATTAAAAGGAGTTTAATTTAAAATCAAAAAACACCAAATCCGGCCAAGATCTCTTAGTCGGATTTTTTTATCTTTAAACATTTCAACAACCTAACTATGTGAATTACAACGTAAAGCAAAAACATAATTTTTTTTTCAAAAAAAAGTGCCAAAAGTTTTTGGTGGTATCAAAAATCAATTCTACCTTTGCATCGCATTTGAGAAAAACGAGGTGTAGCGCAGTCCGGTTAGCGCATCTGGTTTGGGACCAGAGGGTCGGGGGTTCGAATCCCTTCACCTCGACAAGGCTGAAAAATATATTTTCAGCCTTTTTTTTACTTTAACAGAAACATTAATAGGGGGACTTCTATAAATTCCCCGATAAAAAAAATTACAAACAAGAATTATTCATTCATCTTTTGTGAGCTTTTGATTTTTTGTCGCCATCTTGTTGATTTTTCATTCAGTCATAGTGCCCGCACTGTTCCTTCTTTCAAATCAACAATCTGTCTGACAAAATTTTCAAAAATCACCACAAAGCAATTTATAGAAATCCCCTATAATTTCTTGGACTTATTATAAATTATAAAAAAGGTACTGATATAAAGAATGGAAGACACATCAATATTTGAAGAATAGTTCTTTCTCACATTTTTATTGTTTTTGTGTTTTAATAAGATTTTTTCAAAGAGACTGATTTGAATATGTATAAATATAATAACAATAACGGTCAAAACAGATTAAATAAAAACATTCAACTATATTGTTTTTCAACACTCCTCTTACTATTTGTGGGCATCCTCACTTCACAAGCGGCAAATAGTGGTTGCCCGGACGGTTCCATCATCTTCCGAGAAGATTTCGGAGGAAACAATGTTGAAGATCCAGACCAAAAAGGAACCGCAATACCAGAATGCGAAGGGTACATCTATAACGACACTGTAGTGGATTACCTCAAAGAAGGGAGATATTCCATCCGTAAGAAAGCCTACGTTGGTCACGCAGAGTGGTACGACAACATCTGCGACCACACTCATCCAGGGGATCCCACCCTAGGATATTTCATGCAAATAGATGCCTCCGAAAAATCTTGTCAATTCTACCAAACAACAATCGACAGTATTTGTGAAGGTGCAGAACTCTACTTCTCCCTTTATGGAACTAGTTCGACAAAGAGATCAGGAGATAGCAATGCCACACTTCAGCTCATCATCGAAAATGCAGCGACAGGGGCGGAAATAGACCACCACGACATAGAAATAGAGAATCAGAAAAATGGGGTTTGGGAACAATTCGGATTCTCCGTCACAATTCCTTCTGGCTGCAATTCAATCAATTACCGTATCATCAACAATGCGATACAAACTCCTAATTTTTCAGGGAACGATTTTTGTCTAGACGATATCGAGATACACTCCTTCGTTCCGCAGCCTACCATCACAGCGAAGAAAGGCACCACTCTTTGCAACGGAGTCGAAGAAATACTGACAGCCAACTTAAGCAATGCTAACCATCTTACTCCACCACTTGTCTACTCATGGTTCAAGTGCACCACGAACAGTTACAATTTTGACGATTGGGAGAAAGTTTACACGGGTCAAGAATTAAATTTGACACATGTCACTGATGAAGACGCAGGATTCTATAAAGTTATGGTCACCAGTTTTGGACAACCTACAGTCCCCAACATATGCAATAGTCTTTCAGAATTTCACGAAGTCAAAGTGTCTAAATGCGGTCAACTCGGTAACGAATTCTGTCAGGAAGGGACCATTCTCTTCAAAGAGGATTTCGGTGGCAACCAGACATCCGACTCCGAATATAAAACAACCGCAATTCCCCAATGCACTTACTCTTTTGGTACAGACAACCCCACAGAATCCAACGGGACAGGGAAATATGGAATTCGCAAAGTGGGTTACAACAACATCAATTGGTTCAAACATATCTACGACCACACATACCCTGACAATCCTGAAAGAGGCTATTTTATGCAAGTGGACGGATCAGATACTCCTGGAATCTTTTATCAAACAGAAATAACAGATCTTTGCGAGAATTCGGAACTCGTCTTTTCTATATGGGGTATGAGTTCCACTGACAACACAAACAACAACGCATCACAACTGCAATCAAACGCCCTTCTTAAAATGGTAGTGGAGGATACGAACGGAACAGAATTAACCAGCACCGAAATCGAGCTTGAAAACGGGAAAGGCTACTGGGAACAATTCGGTCTGAAATATGTTGTTCCAAGCGGGCACAACACAGTCATTTATAAAATTATCAACAATTGCACGGAGCACAACGGCAATGACTTCTGCCTGGACGATATTGAGGTACTTATGTGTAGTCCTCACGTAAAAGTGGAATCTCCCGACACGCTATGCGAAGGAAGCAATTATACGCTCACTGCTGATTTTGAAAACGACGGGACTTATACGGAACCAGTCACCTTCACATGGTTCAAAAGCGACACAGCCTCATACGATCCAACAGACTGGACAGCTGTCGGATCTGGCTCTACATTAACGCTTACCAACATCAGTTCAACAGAAAAAGGTTACTACCGAGTATGGATAAGCAACGACGGATCCAGCAACAAAATCAGCAAGTGTAATCCTGCCTCTAATTTCGCCAAGATAAAAATAAAGGATTGCAGAATTTGCAAAGACACAACCATCACCCTTGCAGACACAATCCTATTGGGTTCAACTTACCAGAAAAACGGATTCGACATCAACAATCCAATTTTAGGTGAGAACAAAGACACTCTTCATCTGAAAAGAAAGGGTGATTGCGACAGTACCATAGCTCTTAATCTTTTCGTATATTACAATTCATCCGACACCATCCACGCCTCCATCTGTCAAAACGAAAAATTCACCAATTTCGGTTTCGACGAATCTTCGACAGGAATATTCACCCACTCATTCTCGAACATTTACGGAGGAGACAGTCTCGTCACCCTAGTATTAGATGTACAACCAACTTACAACGACACAACCAAAGCCACCATCGTAGAAGGTGAGAAATATACATTCAATGGTAATGATTATATGGTTGAGGGCAGTTTCACCGACTCCCTGCATTCCGTCACCGGCTGCGATAGCGTCATGACCCTCCAGCTTACTGTCCTGATGGGCTCTTCCGACACCATCCACGCATCCATTTGTCAGGGCGAGGCGTTCTCCAACTTCGGATTCAACGAGTCATCCGCTGGAAAATACACACAAAACTTAACTGCAAAGAACGGAGCCGACAGCCTTGTGACATTGGTGCTTGAAGTGTTACCAACTTACAACGACACAACCAAAGCCACCATCGTAGAAGGTGAGAAATACACATTCAATGGTAATGATTACACGGTTGAGGGCAGTTTCACCGACTCCCTGCATTCCGTCACCGGCTGCGATAGCGTC
>JAKSLB010000048.1 GCA_024401435.1 Paludibacteraceae bacterium
AATTTTTATCCACTTATCAAACTGATAATCAATATTTTAAATATGTTTAGAGAGATTTTTCAGGTCTCTCAAATTAGTTTTTAATTAAATTTAAACAATTTCTAAGTATGTCTAAAATAATTCTTATGAGGAAAATTTTTCTTTTATTGTTCGTATGCTTGCTGAGTATCTCTTCGAAAGCCCAATATGTCATTGAAAAGATGGGTGATATGCCTTTTGTCTCGATGGTGCTTCCTGAAGAAGAGTACACGACGTGGGAGAATGGCACGTTCAATTTGAAGCGGTACACGCAAAGTATTTATGGGGAATTCCCTGACGAGTTCGATTTCATTGTCTTTGTATTGAACGAAAAGGAGTATCCGGCAGACTTGAATTATGCGGGTATCAGCTATCCCATCTCATCCACCGAAAGTGGTATCGGCGTCAATCCTTTCGACAATACTGATTATTATGGATCGAACGGAAAACTGCAGAACATCCTTTATATGCCTAATAAAAACGGTCTGAGAAGCGGACCGTTCCTCCATGAAATTTGCCACCGTTGGGCTAATCATGCCTTCCATACCATCGATATGGGTGGAAATGAATGCGTGGCACATTGGGGCTTGACTGGTGGTAACACCCCCGGACAGTTGGGCGGTTTCGACCAAAACGAACTGATTCGGAATGTAGACGGCGACTCCACCAAATTTGTCGTCACTGATTTCGGAACGACCGCAAATTACGGTAATTCGGTTCCTTACACCGACCTCGAACTCTATCTGATGGGTATGCTTCCTTTGTCGGATGTGAGACCTTTCGATGTGTTCCAATCTATCGATTCTTCCTCGTATGAGGCTAAATATGGTACGGTGACGCTCTACTCTTCGGCGGTGGCGCATTACACGCCTGAAAAGATTGAAAAGGAACTTGGCGCGCGTGTGCCTGATTACTCTCAGTCGCAAAAGGAGTTCAAGGCTCTTTTCTGCGTGCTCACCAAAGAGGCGTTGATGGATGAGGAAAAGGCCGAATATAATTCGCAAATCATGTGGTTCTGCGATACGACGGGTACGGATTATCACTCGGCTGTCTATAATTTCCGTGAGGCTACCCGTGGCGTCGGCTCTTTCCTCCCTTATGTGGCGCTGGAGGGAGACACTTCTTCCGTGGATACAATTTCCTCTATCTTTATTGAGGAACTCTATGTTATGGGTGACATCCAAAATGTGGGGTGGAACCAGTTCGCTCCTTCCGCTTTGACGAAAGTGGGCAAGAATGTTTTTGAGGGCATATATACCTTCTCGGAGGATACTTCCTACTTCGCTTTCTGTACCGATTTCGGTGATTGGGACGCGGTTAACAACTCCAGATGGGCGGGCGCTAACAATGATTTCGTATCGCCTGATCATAAGGGCGCAGTCGTGAGGGGCGGCGATGGCTCTTGTTTCACGATCGCGAAGGGAACTTACCGTGTGACGGTGAATATGGATTCCCTCATTTGTCGTGTGGAGCCGACTCAACTAGATCCCGGTCAGAATCAATTCGTGAGAATCTTGCTTCATGTCCCTGCCGCTTACGTCCATCCTGACGGGAATTTCGTATATGGTTTCTATGATGAAGATTGGGAATACCAAACTGCGGGTTTCGTTCCGGATCCATCCGCTCCGAATCTTTATGTCGCTTATTTCCCAAGAACCCAGTCCTCTTTTTCCGGAAGCTTGGAACAAAAGGCGAGTGGCGTTTTGGCTGAGTTTGGCGATCTGGAAGTGACGGGAGATACTTCTATCACCATTGCCGATACGCTACATACGAGCGCAGGAGGAGATAATTACATGGTCATCTATTTGCTTTCTCCGTATGATGTCCCTGTGGAAATGTTCAAAGGGGGAGCGGACAATTTCTGCACCATCTCGGGTTCCCTTTATGATTCGGAAAAGAAACCTTTCTCCACAAATACGAGCGACGAGTCTCTTTTGGGTGAATACTTCGTCTACATGAACGATGGTAATAATCTCTATAAGGTCCCTGTCAACGACCGGGGTGAGTTCTCTTTTGAGGTGCCTTTGGACTGGAAGTGCGAAAGCATCTATGCATCCAACCTTGCTCAAAGCAGAAGCTTCGGTTATGGAAAGAAACTTGAAGTGGGGGACAACAAAACGCTTCGTTGCGATTTGTACGAGGGTGTCGAGGACGCCTCTTGCGACGATGCTTGGGACGAGTCTCTTGTCTATTGGGACGGACGTTCCCTTTCGGTGGAGAACCCTCGACACAACCAGATTTCCATCTATTCTGCCAATGGCTTGCTGCTTTACGGCACATTCTCGGATTGTGTCTATACCTTTGAACGAAGGGGAGTTTATTTGCTGCGGATGGCGGAGACGACGATGAAATTGATCGTGAAATAATTTGAAAGTGCGGGGCCCGGGAAAACGCTCCGCACTTTTTGCTTTTACTCATGTACGCATGGAGAAAAAAATAATAGGAAACCCTTTTCGTAAATTTTTAAACATCTTCTAAATAGAGTTCAGTTAGTCTGGAAACAGCATAATTTGCTATTTGCGATTTAGGTACTTTTATGTATTTTGAATCGCATTTCTTTTTGTATTTACCAGTTGCTTCCACAAATTGGGCATAGATATTTTGGTGACTCAGGACATGTTTGATGGTTGGTTTAACCGCCGTGATAGTGATATCACTAAATTCGTCTGATAGAGCTGAAATAATTTCTTCACTTTGAGAAGGATCGTTGAAGGGGTGTGTCAGTTCAACCAATGGAAATTCATATAGACCTTGCCAGATGTCTTTCGCTATTCGACGGTGAAGGAAAAAGTGGTTTGTGGTGTCTGTAATGACCAGATAAATAAAGTATCGATCTTTTTGAATGAGTTTTTTCTCTTTGACGGGGAAGTTGGTTTGGGTGTTATTACCGTATGCCAAACAGGAGTTTTGAAGAGGACAGTCTTCGCAATTAGGAGAGGAGGGTAGGCAGACAGTGGCTCCGAGGTCCATGATACCTTGATTATATAAAGCTGGATTTTTCAGATTCAGCAGTTCCTGTGCCAATTCTGAGAATTGTTTCTTCCCTGTAGTTGAATCGATAGGAGTATCAATTGCGAAATAGCGAGACAAGACACGGAAGACGTTACCATCCAAAACCGCGTGTGGAAGGTTGTATGCAAAGGAAGCGATTGCAGCAGCCGTATAATCGCCAATGCCTTTGAGTGCTCGTATGCTTTCATAGTCTGTAGGGAATTTCCCATGATGGATTTCCATGATTTCTTTGGCGGTCTTATGCATGTTTCGAGCTCTGGAATAGTATCCTAATCCTTGCCATTGAAGGAGCACTTCATCTTCTGAAGCGTTAGCCAAGGTGGCGATGTTGGGGAATTTTTCGAGGAATCGTAGATAGTAATTTAACCCTTGTGCAATGCGTGTTTGTTGTAGTATGATTTCCGAAACCCAAATTTTATAAGGATCTGATATTTCGCGCCAAGGCAAAATTCTTTTATGTGAAAGATACCAGTTAATGATTAAGTTACTAAAAATCAATTCCATGATAGAATTAGGCAAAAGAAAAACGAAAATTGTTTTTTGATGAAGATAACACTAAAATATAATAATTCAAAAATAGAAAAAAAATTGCAACTAACTGTTTTTTAATGAGTAAAAAAGTGTATATTTGCACCTCGTTGAAACAAAAGTATATAAAAGAAACAAATAAACAATTTTTTAAGATGACAAAGGCTGATATTGTAAATGAAATCGGAAGATCAACCGGAATAGACAAGGCAGAAGTTTTAACTGTGGTTGAATCGTTTATGGAAGAAGTAAAAAAAGCAATGGTTGGAGGAGACGAAGTATTTTTGAGAGGCTTTGGATCTTTCATCATTAAGAGAAGAGCAGAGAAAACAGCAAGAAACATTTCAAAGGGTACATCCATTAGGATTCCTGCACATAACATTCCTGCATTTAAGCCTGCAAAAACTTTTTTAACAAAAGTTTCAAACTCAAATAAGTAATTAAAATTTATTATAAACATTTAAATTCTAACAATTATGCCAAGCGGAAAAAAGAGAAAAAGACATAAAATGTCTACTCACAAACGCAAAAAAAGACTAAAGAAGAATCGTCATAAGAAGAAATAAGTCTTATTGCGCAAAAGACAAAGAGCAAACTTGAGTATTTCTTAAGTTTGTTCTTTTTTTAAGAATCAGAAGGGTGCAGCGGTATCCTTTTATAAAAATCATTTTAACGATGAATAGCGAATTAGTAATTGATGTTCAAGCATCGGAGATATCTATCGCTTTATTGGAAGAGAAGAGACTGATTGAAGTAAACAAAGAGAGCCGAGTCAGTACATTTTCCGTAGGAGATATCTACCTTGCGAAGGTAAAAAAATTGATGCCAGGACTCAATGCAGCATTCGTTGATGTGGGTTACGATAAGGGAGCGTTTCTTCATTATCAGGATTTAGGACCAATGTTCCTATCCTATAAGAATTTAGTGAAAGAAGCAAAATCTGGAAGAAAGAAAGATCTCTCATTGTCCAAATTTCCTCTCGAAAAAGAGATTGCAAAGGAAGGACATATTACAGATGTCCTTGCACAGGGTCAGGAGGTATTGGTTCAGATTGCAAAAGAACCAATCTCGACAAAAGGACCTCGTCTTACTTCGGAAATATCCATTGCAGGTCGTTTTTTGGTTTTGATACCTTTTGCTGATAAAATTTATGTGTCGCAAAAGATAAAGTCATCGGAAGAACGCAATCGTATAAAACAGATTTTGAGGGACATAAAACCTAAAAACTTTGGTGTTATTGTCCGTACAGTTGCTGAAGGTAAAAAGGTGGAAGATTTCGATGTTGAATTGAAATCGTTAATTAAAAGATGGAATGATTCCATTAACAAAATTAAACCTGATTCTAAACTGCCCCTTTTGTTATATGAAGAAATGGGTAGAACAGTCAGTATCTTGAGAGATATCTTTAACCCTTCATTTGAAAACATTTTTGTAAACGACGAAGGAGTGTATAATGAAATTTGCGATTATGTAAATATTATCGCTCCAGAACGAAAAGATATCGTTAAGTTATATACAGATGATGTCCCTATTTTTGATTATTTCGCCGTTACAAAGCAACTGAAATCTTCTTTTGGAAGAACTGTATCATTTAAAAACGGAGCGTATCTTATTATTGAGAAAACAGAAGCCATGCACGTGGTCGACGTCAATAGTGGTAACAAAACACGTGCTGGAAATGACCAAGAAGCAAATGCAATTGAGGTGAATTTGGCTGCTGCCGATGAATTGGCTCGCCAAATGAGATTACGAGATTTGGGCGGTATTATCGTAGTGGATTTCATCGATATGGTCAAAGCAGAAAATAGACAGGAACTCTATAATCGTATGCGCGACAACATGGCTAATGACCGTGCAAAGCATAATATTCTGCAACTAAGTAAATTTGGCTTGATGCAAATCACCCGTCAACGTGTTCGTCCTGAAATGCACATCGATACCGAAGAGGTTTGTCCGACGTGCTATGGTAAGGGTGTTTCAAGACCTTCCATCTTATTTGTTGATGAACTTGAAAATAAGATTGACTATCTTGTAAACACATTAAAAACAACGAAGTTTAAACTATATGTTCATCCTTACGTTGGTGCCTATATTAACCAAGGATTTCCTTTCTGCTCTCTGAAATGGAAATGGAAACGGAAATATAAGGCTTCATTTAAAATTATCACTTCACAAAACCTATCCTTCCTACAATATCAGTTTATTGATGCTAAAGGAGATGAGATAGACTTAAAGGAGGAGATAGAAACCGTTTCTCATGAGGAGAAGATGGTTTAAAAAGACAAGGCGGAGTGCATTGCATTCCGCCTTTTTGTATGCATAAAATTAATTGATATTTTTGTAAAAAATGACATATCATAATGAATAAAGGTAAATTGACATGTGAAACGTTATAAGCTATTCGAAAAAGATAGCTGAGGCAAATAACTATGGAAATTTGATATATAGTTTTTGTTTTACAATATGATAGGAATTTATTAAATTTGGTGAGAATGCAATTAAAAATAGAATTATTATGAAAATTGAAATTGGAGAATCATTATTTTATTCGTGGTTACGACATGTTAAGTTTTGTCAATTGGTTCAGACAAACTGGAAGATATCACAACAATGGGAACTTATGGATATGAAAAGGATTGATGAAATGATGAGTAAAGTAGATGTTTTTTTTTATCAAAAACACAAATACAGAATATTCAAAAATAATCTTTCTCTAATACAACTTTTGAATCAAGGAGAATGTGACGTTTTAGGAATTAAATTTAATCAATGTACAGAAAATGAAATATATGCAGTTGATGTGGCTTTCCATGAAGGAGGATTGAATTATGGTGATAAAGAGACCACAATTATGAAAATTATTGAAAAGTGTGTAAGAACAGCTTTTTGTATTTATGGATATATTAATTCTTCTACTGCAGAAATAATCTTTGGTTCACCCAAAATCAATCGGAACATATTGTCAGATTTAAATGTTTGCTTTGATGAATTAAATGACATATTCAAGAGAGAAGGTTTCAATTATAAATTCAGTTTGGTGGCAAATGAAAGTTTTAATGAAGAGGTATTACAACCTATTTTACAAGTAAGCCATGAAATAGCAGATACATCAGAATTATTCCTGAGAAGTTACCAATTATTTTCTATGTTTGGTACAGAACGAAAGAGGACTACTAATCAACAATCGATTTCGACGGTAAAAAAAATAGAATCTGAAGTAAATGATCTCAATATAGCATCTAATAGATATAGTGAATTGAAAATTGGTAAAATAGCAACAATTTATTTAAGAAATGTACTTGAAAGTGGTAATATCACTGATTTAGAATTGGCAAAATTACAAACATTTGAATATAGTAAAGATAAATTTGATATTCAGTATCCATTATTAGTTAAAGAGGGAATAAATTATGAAAAGGACAGATATTATAAATTGCCATTGTTCATTAAAGGGCAGAAATATTATATGTGTTCACAATGGTATGAAGGTGAAGCTAATAATGATCGTCCATATTTAATCAAATGGTTAAATATGCATAATAGTAAATAGTCATTATTAATTTGAAAAGAATGTCTTTATGCTCCATTTAGAATAATTGAAAAAGGTGCATAAATCATGAGGACGTAACAATTCATAATTCCCTTACACTCCTTCCATCAAAAATTTTCGTAGAAGAATCGTTTTTATTCCGTCTTCATTGATTAAGGTAGACATTGGGTCCATTGTGATTACATATTTTGGATAATTGTCGTGGATTAGTTTTAGATTGCCATATTCTCTTTCGTATGTTTCTTCTGAAGATATGGTTTTACTAACTTGATAATATCTAATATCATCTCCATTTTTTGCTACGAAATCTATCTCTTTTCCATTCAATTGTCCTACATAAACATCGTAACCTAGTTGTTTTAAGCGTAGGTAAACTATGTTTTCCATAATTTTCTCTACATCGTAATTCTTCTTGTTACGGCATAAATAATTTCGAATACCTAAGTCTTCAAAATAGTATTTTTCCTGTTGCTCAAATATCTTTTTGCCCTTTATGTCATAACGCTCCACCTTGTCAATTAGATAGGTGTCACAAAAATAACCTACGTATTCTGATATTGTATTGGAAGTAACCGTCGAAACATCATTTTTCAAATACTTGGCGATAGAATTTGGAGAAAACAGTTTTCCACAATTATCAGCCATAAAACCAGCCAAATTATTTAACAAATTGACATTTCGTATTTTATGTCTTGTTATAATGTCTTTGACAAATATCGTATTAAATATATCACCTAGATAATCAGTACGTGATCTCTCATCCGTCAATGGTATTTTATGAAGGAATGGAAGACCTCCCCATTTCATATAAATTGCTAATGATTCATCTGAATCTGTAAGTTGATAAAACTTAAGAAACTCTTGATAATCCAAACCATATATCTTGATTGTTGTATGTCGTCCCGCCAATAACGTAGCAATTTCACTAGAAAGCAGAAACGCGTTACTTCCTGTTACAATCACATCAAAATCATCTTGCTTTGCCCAGTATCGTAGTATTCTTTCAAACTCTTCAATCTCCTGTACTTCATCTATTAACAGATAGTTGTGCGATGAATCTGATTTGTTTTCTTTAATGTATTCATTAAGATCTGATACATTCCTTATTGATAAAAAGTCAGGGTTTTCCATATCAATGAATATCACATTGCCTGACTTCCCTAATTCAGTAGATAATTGTTCAAGGATTATACTTTTTCCTGCTCTACGATGTCCAGCAAGTACTATTGCATTTCCTTTTCCAATCGCTTTCTTAACCTCGAATTCGTATTTCTCTCTAAGTATTTTTTCCATAAGCTCAATTTTTCGCAAAAATACAAAAAGTTCTTTCTATAAAACGAACTTTTGTAAAAAATAATGAAAGTTCTTTTTGTAAAACAAACTTCCTATTGAGTTTGAAACCTATCTCTATGCCTCGATGTTCGGATATCTAAAAAACGTCTTATAGGTAAAACTACGTGGTGCAATACAATTAAATTAAAAATGAAGGTATGTCTAATGTGGTCACACTATTTGCTTGAAAGGTAATATTTCGGTAACCGGTTGTATCGACGAAGAAAACGCTGCCGGTAAAACGGGACTCATATAGACAGTGACTGGAAGTCATTAGATCATTATTAGTACTTTTAGCGGACACCAATAAAAAACATAAAGGGAAGACGCGTTAATGTCTTCCCTTTATCGTATCGTTTATTATATTTTACCAAATAACAATTCTATCTTCCGGTTTCACATACATTGAATCGTTTTCAGTGATACCAAAGGCACTATAGAAGAAGTCTAACATTGGAACTTGAACATTCACACGGTATTTGCCATTTGCGTGGGGATCAGTGATTATTTGTTGACGAAGATATTCGTCACGATAATTACCTGCCCAAATGCGTGAATAGGCATATAAGAAACGTTGATCATACGTTTGTCCGTCAATCAGTTTCTCTTCTTCTCCTGCTTTTAATGTGTTTAGGAATGCTTGATGTGCAATGTTCAATCCGCCAAGGTCTGCAATGTTTTCACCTAATGTTAGTTCTCCATTGCATTTGAGTGAATCGATGACAACCACTTGAGCGAATCGGTTCTTCAATTTCTCTGTTGCTTTTTGGAAAAGTTCTGCATCCGAACTAGTCCACCAATCATGTAGATTTCCCTCCTTGTCAAATTGTCTACCTTGGTCATCAAAACCATGTGTCATTTCATGCCCAATAACCACTCCAATTGCACCGTAGTTGACCGCATCGTCTCCTTCTGCGTAGAAGAATGGAGGTTGAAGGATACCTGCAGGGAATACGATTTCATTGCTTAGTGGACTATAGTAGGCATTGACGGTTTGTGGTGTCATATACCATTTGTTTTTATCCACAGGATTACCTACTTCTCTCATTCCTTTTTTACTATGGAAATAAGTTAGGTTGATGTAGTTTTCCACCAAGCTGAGTGATTTGTCCACAATGGCTTCGGAATAGTCTTCCCAGACATCTGGATAGCCTACTTTCACTGTGATGGCGGCTAACTTATCTTTAGCTTGCAATTTAGTGCTATCAGACATCCAACTAAGGTTATCGATACGTTGACCAAAGGCTGTACGAAGTTCTTCGATTAAGTTGACCATTCTTCCCTTCGCATTCTCGGAGAAATGTTTTTCTACAAATAGCTGTCCGAGAGGTTGTCCTAATCTTCCTTGTACCATATCAAGAGAACGTTTCCATAAAGGTTTAAGTTCTGTGACACCTCCTAATTGTTTGCTGTAGAACTCAAATTTTGTCCACATATAATCACTAGATAGATAACCAGCTAAATGATTGATGGCACAGAAGGTATAATAGTCGGTCAATACTTCCTTATCTGTTTGTTTGATGAGTGGGAATATTCCTTTGAAGAATCGAGGTTGACCAATTGTTATTTCTGTTGGTTTCACAGGGAACGAGGAGAAGTAAACATCCCAGTTAAATTCTGGAATAAGAGTTTTCAACTCGTCGAAAGTCATTTTATTGTAGGTCTTTTGAGGGTCTCTGTTTTCTACTTTGGTATTCATCAGTCCTGCAATTTCTTTTTCGAAATTGTAGATGGCTTCTGCTCGTTGTTCACAGTTTTCCTCTCCTAATAATTGCAGATATTTAGCAATCATTTTTTTGTATCCCTCGATGATTTCTTTTCCTTTTTCTGTTTCGTCAAAATAGTAATCGCGGTTAGGAAGTCCGATGCCATCTTGCCACAATTCGGCAATGTTCATAGAACTGTTTTTTGCATCGGGTGTGCAACCTGTACCAAAGAATGGATTGCCTAGATGTAGATGATGGAAGGCGATGTTTTTAGCAAATACAGAATCTTGCAAATCGTATGTTTGATTTTTAATCTCATCAAGTATGGATTGAATAGGTGCGATACCTTCTTGGTCACGACGGACAGAGTCCATAGCAAGTGCGTAATAATCGCCAATTTTTTGTTGATTAGAACCTTGTGCAGCATTTGCTTTTTGAGCGTTTTCAACGATGACTTTCAAACGTTCAAGATTCTCATCATTAAGTACATCAAAGGTGTTGAGGCGACTTTTTTCACCAGGGATTGGGTGACTTGCCATCCATCCTCCATTGGTATATTGATAAAAATCTGTACCGATTGAAGTGGTGCTATCGAAATCAGAGGGTAAGTAGTGTGCTTTAGAATTATCCACATCAGTTTTATTAGTGCATGCGAATAGAATAGAGGATGACAATCCCATAAAAATCAAATGTTTTAATTTCATAAATTGATTACTTTATTGTATTAGATGGGTGAATAGAAAGTTTTCCATCGAATTTTGCGAATTCAGAGGAGAGTGTATTACCCGTTTCAGATTTTAGTGTGCGATTGGATTTATCGTAACATTTGGAAGAGGTAATGGCTACTGTGTTTTTAGCAGGTGTGACAACACCAAAGTTAATGTAGGTTTGGTCTGCCATATAGTCATTACGATAAATAAGTTGATCATTTACATAAAAATATAATTCATCATTTGTACGTTCAATAGCCAATGTGGTTTCGGTTGAATTGGAAAGATTACAAACATCATTTTGTAGGATGACTTCTGCGATAGGAGGGAGACATTGCATATGACCAGCACAAGCACGGAAATCTTTGTAAGTGTTGTTTTTAGAAATATAGAAATAGTTACCTGCAGAAGTCGTATCAGAAAGAGGATAACTAGCTATGATTCCGACACAATCGCCATTTCCTATCAGATCGGTTTTGACTTTTATTTCATAATAGAAATCAGAAGTGAAATTTCCTTTTGTATGCAGATAGACAATATTGTTGTAATCGCTATTGGTGGTTATCTTATACATATTGTCGCTTACATTGTAAATATTACCATCAGCGTCGGTTAAATATTTTTCTTTTGAGAAGTTATAAGCAGCGATGAGTTCCCCTTTTTCGCCTGAAAATTTAGCGCCATATTTAGTGAAAGAAGGTTCTGGTGTTTTGATGTTGAATAGTTCGTCTAAATAATATTTTTTACGTTTACCAGAGAAGTTCACTTGCCAACTACGATCTCGAACGGTTTCGCCACCGCACATGATTGATTTCCATTCGGTATTACTAAGTGTACTATTATCATGTTTACGGTTGAGTAATCCGTGACCTAATTCATGGAACACTACGTCTTGACGTAGGTCTTCACAATTATTGTATTGAGTTACCTCTTTCCAATAGGTACGATCGATTTGAACTAACAAGGGATCTGAGTAGGTACACAATCCGATGGTAGGTTTTTTTAGATCGGCAAATTGGAGTAGGAGACCATTTTCTTCCACATCAAAATGAAAACCACGTTGTTCTGCTTCTTGTAAGAAAAGTTGTAGATAGGGATCAAGTCTGGCGTCGACTTGATAATTGTCTTCTTTTTTGCAGGAAAAGAGCAATAAGGAGATGAGTGTGAATATGAAAATGTTTTGTTTCCTCATGTAATCAATGTTTGTGGTAACTTCTTTGTGCCTCTTCGTATTTAGGTTCACAAGTGAGTGTGATACCTAATTTTTTGAAAGTTTGTTCATCAATGGAAGAGACTAATACAGTGGTATGTGCTGTTGAGCCTTTCAATTTAGGTAATTGTTGCATAGCTCTTTCTGCTAATTCGTTATGAGCAGCAGAGGAGGAGAGTGCGATTAGGATTTCGTCTGTATGGAGACGTGGGTTATTGCTACCTAAATATTCGGTCTTTAGTGTTTGAATAGGTTCAATAGCCAAACGAGATACTAAGTTGAAAGATTGGTCGATGTTAGCTAATGCTTTCAAGGCGTTTAGCAAAGCAGCCGCTAAAGGACCGAGCAGATCGCTTGTTTTACCTGTTACAATGGTACCATCTGGTAGTTCTATGGCAGCGGCAGGTCGTCCGTTAGTGATTTCCTCCTTTTTACGGGAAGCTTCCACTACTTTGTAATCGGTTACTTTCACATGCGCTTGTTGCATGAGAGATTCAAGTTTTTCCTTGTTATCAGAGCTTTCTCCATATCTCTTTTTGTCGCAAAGACATTTAAAGTATCTACGAACGATTTCTAGTTTGGATGCCTCTTTGCATATTTCATCGTCGATAATACAGTTGCCAGCCATGTTGACCCCCATATCTGTTGGACTTTTGTAAGGGCTTTCACCATAAATCATTTCGAAGGTTGCACTCAAGACTGAGAATGCTTCCACGTCACGATTGTAGTTGACAGTGGTTTCACCATATGCTTCCAAATGGAAAGAATCGATGATATTAACATCATTCAAATCGGCGGTGGCAGCTTCGTATGCAAGGTTGATAGGATGCTTTAAAGGAATATTCCAGATAGGGAATGTTTCAAATTTAGCATATCCTGCATTGATGCCACGTTTGTGTTCGTGATAAAGTTGAGAAAGGCAAATAGCTAATTTGCCACTACCAGGACCAGGTGCAGTAACTACAATCAAAGGACGTTGTGTTTTGATGTATTCATTTTTCCCATATCCTTTATCCGAAACAATCAGTTCCACGTTGTTAGGATAACCATCGATGCAATAATGATGATAGACAGGAATTTCTAAATCTTTCAATCTTTTTTCAAATAGAATCGCTGATGGTTGTTTGTTGAACATTGTCAGACAAACACTACCAACAAATAGACCTACACTATTGAAGGCATCAATCAAACGAAGCACATCCTCATCGTAAGAGATTCCATAGTCCGCACGAATTTTATTGGATTCAATATCTTCGGCATTGATGGCAATGATGATTTCAATTTTCTCTTTCAGTTTCAAAAGCATTTGAAGTTTAGAGTCAGGCTGAAATCCTGGAAGTACACGTGATGCGTGATAGTCATCGAATAGTTTACCTCCGATTTCCAAATATAGTTTATTACCAAACTTCTCAATCCTCTCAGCAATGTGAGAAGATTGCATGCTTAGATATTTATTGTTGTCGAAACCAATTTTTGTCTCCATAGATGTCTCATTTATAAACTGCAAATTTATAAAAAACTTGCATATTGTTTTGGTAATAAGATATGTAAAGTTGTATCGAGAAAAATAATATTTTGTTTTATTTTTCAGAAGATGCAAACTCAAATGAGAAAGAGTGGATATTTTTTCTTAGATTAAACAATACAAAAAAAGGATGTGAAAAGTTATTCTTTTTAATTTTTTGTACTACTTAACTTTGTCATGAATGAATGATAATTTTTTCGCATTTCTTTTTTTCAAATGAAAGAAGAATATTGTAAATTTGCGATTCCTAAGTATCGGAAATTATTAAAAAACTAATTTATAATAGTATGAAATTTTTAACTAACAAAAAATTATTAATCGTTGGTGCTGGTGGTGCTATCGGTTCAAACATGGTTCAATCAGTTCTTATGCTTGGACTTACTCCAAACATTTGTCTTTATGATATTTTTGAGCCAGGTGTTCATGGCGTTGCTGACGAGATGGCACATTGTGCTTTCCCTGGAGCAAACATTTCATGGACTACTAATCCTGTTGAGGCTTTCACTGGTGCTGAATATATCATTTCTTCAGGTGGAGCTCCTCGTAAAGATGGTATGACTCGCGAGGATCTTTTGAAGGGTAATTGTCAAATTGCTGCTGAGTTTGGTGATAACATCAAGAAGTATTGTCCAAATGTTAACCATGTGGTTGTCATTTTCAATCCTGCTGACGTAACTGCATTGACTGCTCTTATCCACTCTGGTTTGAAGCCAAATCAATTGACGTCATTGGCAGCTTTGGACTCAACTCGTCTTCAACAACAAATCGCAATGCAATGCGGTGTTCAACAAGATCAAGTTACTGATTGCTATACTTATGGAGGACATGGCGAGCAAATGGCTGTTTTCGCTTCAAAGGCTAAGGTTAATGGCAAGCCACTTTCTGAGTATAACATCCCTGCTGATCGTTGGGCAGAAATTAAACAAGCTACTATCCAAGGTGGATCAGCAATTATTAAACTTCGTGGTCGTTCTTCATTCCAAAGCCCTGCATATCAAGCTGTAAAAATGATTGAAGGTGCTATGGGTGGTGCTCCTTTCACATGGCCTGCTGGTTGCTTTGTAAACTGCGATAAATGTGGTTTCAAGAATGTAATGATGGCTATGCCTACTGTAATTGACAAGGATGGCGTTCACTTTACAGCTCCTGAGGGAACTGCAGAGGAGATGAAAGACCTTGCAGCTTCTTACGAGCATCTTCAAAAGATGCGTGACGAGCTCGTTACCCTCGGAATCATCCCTGCTGTTGAAGATTGGAAAACAGTTAATCCTAACCTATAATTCGGTTACTGATAATAACAAAAAGGCGAGTCATTACGACCCGCCTTTTTTGTTGATTATACTTTCAAAATAATACCTCTATTTATCTAAATCAATTACTATTTCTTTTTCATCATTTTGTTTCTTTATTTGATCGTCATCATTGAATTTGATCGGTGCTTCTATTGTTGTTGTTATATGGTTAGTATGTATGATAAGTTGATTTCCTTGTACATAAGCGGTATCAATTATTGTAATATCACAAATTTTCATTCCATTGTTAGATAACTCTTTAATAAACTCATCTTTTCTATCTGTATCATCTTCACAAAAATTATCATAAACCATTGTATAATCCAAACCTTCACCTGTTGAGTAAAGTTCTTTCCCTTTTGTCAGCCAACTAATTTCCTCATAAGTCCTAACTGTACCTGAAAATTGATATCCAGCAGTTGACCTGTCAATCTTTATAATTCCCATGTCTTGATCAATAAAGTCCCAATACTTTCGATCCATAATTTCAATGGTATCTCCGGAAGGCAGATATTTCTCTTTTTCTTTATGATATACAATAGCAATACTGGTAGGAAATGCTAATGCTTCTTCTCCTGTATTGTAAACTTCATAAGCTTGGTATATATCATAACCATAATCACCCGCAATCACCCACTCGTTTATCTGAAAATCAGATGATAAAACATATTTATCATTCTCATACGAATAGGTTTCATAGATTGTTACAGGATTTCTATTGGCTGCTTTATAGTAATATTCATAATCTTTGTATGTTTCATATATAAAATCACCTACATGGAGTACTTCACTCGAAATGGTATCTCTGGTTGGCACATAATTCCCATTTTCTTTATGATATATAGCGGCTTTTCGTGTCGGAATTTTTAGGGTTGAATCAGTCTCTTCTACTTGAAATATATCGTATGCATAATCTCCGACCATAAATAACTTGTTTGATATTGAATCTATGAGAGGTCCCTGATTCTCTTTAAAACTATTATCTGAAATGAATGTATTCTTAATATGAGGGGTCGAACATGCGGTTGCTAAAATCAAAATAAGATATTTTATGAAGTTCCCTTTTATGATAGAAGTTATAAATCTTGATATTGATGCCTTATAATTCATATCTTCATGATCTAAATTTTTTTACAAATATACATTTAATATTTATTTCTTCTCTTATGAGAAATTGTTTAAATTTAATTAAAAACTAATTTGAGAGACCTGAAAAATTTCTCTCTAAACATATTTAAAATATTGATTATCAGTTTGATAAGTGGATAAAAATTCGTAACTTTAAAGGTACGAAAAATAAAGAAATGAACAATTATCCAACAAATCTCACCGATAATCAGTGGCAAGTTATAGAAAA
>JAKSLB010000049.1 GCA_024401435.1 Paludibacteraceae bacterium
AAGCAATAGTCTAAAGATTCACACGGGTCTAAATACCGTTTCAGTTCAGCAATAGTGCGTCGTGAGAATATATCGTCATACTGCTGAAGTCTCTGTATAACTGCATAAACCGTATTGTTTATCATGATATTGTTATGATATTTCTCGGGTAAAGATGGAGGTGGTTCATCCCAATCTTGAAATTCTCTTAGAATATGCATTGATCGGTCTAACTCCTGTGCATCTTTTGTATGCTCATACAAACATATTGGTAGAAGTTTTCCATTATCCCTGACATCCAAATCAGGATAATCAGAATTAAATATGAACTCTTTCATGGTAAACTCCTTTGTCCAAATTGACATCAATTGATTTTAATGCCTCAGCTGTTTGTATAACAGCTTCGTATTCTTTAATACGATATTTGAGGGCATATAGATTGTTTCTATACATAGTTAGGTCATAACTTTCTAATTCATCCATAATACTGTCTGTAAAACATAACCCAATGTCCTCCTTTGTTAAATAGTGTTCATTTACAGCTACACAACCTTCTTCATCTTCAACGTATAGCTTGTTATCTGCAAACTTGAATTTCATAACAAGATTCCTTTCTTTTAGTTTATGTTAGTTTGGAGGTTTCTACTGAAGCTCCTTAGAGAAAGATGTTAACTTAAAAGTCCCAAATCGGGTCTTCGTTTTCAGAGCAGTTCTTAGCTTCATCAAAATCATTTTTGAGTACTTGAATGAAATTTTTTAATGCACTTATATCAAGTTCTGACTCACTGAGACTTCTCTGAAGAGTATCATAAAGTTTATTGAACTGACTCAAATAAAACGGTAAGTTTTTATAAACTGACAATAAATCATCAAACTGATAGTTAATGTCTTTCAATTGATCTAAAATTGATTCTTTTTTGGTTTGGTCTATACTAAGAGATCCAATACATTGTTCAATACTGGTTGAACTGAGGTTTGGATGACGCTCTGTAACAATGTACAGCTTGTGCTTAGTTTGATTAAGCCATCTGTCAATTTGATAGTTCAAAGGCTCATCCAAAACACCTTCAGTACCCTGGTGTTTTAAATAAGTATTCTTAGCGTCAGTTAATATCTGGGCTAGTTCTTTTCCGTCTCTCTTTTCTGCTTCCTCATCATAATCTACTGGTATCCCTTTCTGGTCTCGTTTCTCATATACATAAAAATGATCTTGCATTTGCCGTTCATATGATACGAGCTTTTCTTGTAATTGACTGTTTATGCTTTTAAATTTTTGATATGAGCTACTGGAGGGGTATCCATAAAAATCTGTCCATATTTCTGCTATACCGTAAGCCTCTCTAAATAATGATACTAATATCATTAGCCGCCCTTTCTTTTGTTTATCGTTAAAGTTTAACAGTCTTTACAAAGCGCTTTAGAAAGCTGTTGTTGTACCAATCATACGTATAAATTCACGCTCCTTTGAGTCTTGATTATCAATATTCAAAGCATCAATGAATCTGTTTACTGGCGCTAAGTCTACTTTGTTATTAGGGAAATTAGCAAGAATATCTCTAATTTTTGTGAAATAGTCGATAGCTGCGGGTAAATTTTGGTAAATCATCCTTCCATTTTTTGTGTCAAACTTAATTCCACCATCATAATTTTTACATTCAATAAACGGATTTGATACTGCATTTAGCAGTTCTTTTAATTGCTTTTCAGCTAATAATTTTTGTTCTTCTTCAAGACCAGAGAAATCATAGAAAGTTTTTATGTCTCGAATAACATGAGGACTTGAAAAGACACAATTAAAGCGTTTAGATGGTTTACCTGTCCAACACTCAATGCTATCGTCCAGATCTTCCAGAAAAATATTGTCTCCAAAATATTTCTGATAGATCTTTTTAACCTCAATCATCTTTTCTGCAAGTTCAGCCCCCATTGAGGCTTCTTTCTCATCATCATAGTCAATAGGGATATTGTCTTCATCATAGACTTCGCATTTTCCAGCCTGAGTCTCGAAAAATTGTTCGTATGGAGTGAGTTCACCTCTCAGCTCACTATAAACTTTCATTAATTGTGCGTGTTGCGCACTGTCTTTAAATCCAGAAAAATATGTTCGGAAGAATCTGGCTCTCCATTCTATGAAATATTGAATATAAATCATTTTATTTTACCTCATATACGTTTTAATTCGTCTATGCCACTGGGATACAAAGACACAAGAAAGCCATTCTCTCCAATAGGGATTGTAAATTTAGCAGGCTGAATAATAAGAGTTGGTGTCAGTTGTTTTTGTCTAGCTACTGTTACGTAGATAGCGCCAGCGTCTCTACTAATATAAGTATCTTGTTCGCAATTTTCACTGAGTAGAAAATTTAAGACAAGAAACAAATCATTAAATGTAGTTAACTCACTAACAAAAGTTTTTAAATCAGTCAAATGGCCTCTTCCTTTGTCTCCAGTAAAAAGCATATGTATCAAACCTGCTGTGCAGTCTTTTTTTTACTTCATCATAATGTCCAGTTTCTAACCAGACAATTGCTGGTAAATGATCAAGCTGTTTTTTGTTTAGATTAACATAAATAACATCTTCTGGGGTGTATTTTTTACCAGAGTTTTGCAGAGCTAACATTTCTTCCTCTGTTACATTCCAAGTCAGCTTATGTAACTCTTCTCGGAAACTATTTACAAAGTCTTTAACGTTGTTGCGTTTATCAGCCACTTTACTAAAGACATCGTCAATACTTGCATCTGCAAAGTTGTGTGTTAGAAATAAGTTTCGCACCATACGAGGTCCTGCCTCTGATATAATATCTATAAGATTTACTACGGGCAATTCCGCAGGTGCAACTTTATTTAACAATCGTTCTAATTCTTTAAAGTTCTTAGTCATTGTGTGACCTCCTCATAAAAGGTTAAATTAATTTAGCGGCTTCTACTGAAACGCTTTAGAGAAAGATGTTTTGGGATTATCAAATCAACAAAATCGTTTTCAAGTGTTAGACCAGATTTTAATCGATTCACTTATTGCTGGCTCTTTATATTGATTCTTTTCCCAGTCATTCTTATCTGATTCTATCATTTGAATGATACGATCAAAATATCCTAAATATACACGCGGTCCTGCAATATCATTGTAAATATCTCTGATTTCTTTCAGATTATGTAACAATAAATCAAAATGCTGATATAATTTATCTAACCCTGCACTGAGTTCTTTTTCTCCTTCAATACTACCTAATTCTAGAACTAAAGGTTTTATTTTGGCATCAATCAGGTCATTTTCTTCTTGTGATAATTCATGTGGCCGTCTACGACCTTTATAGGGAAATAAGCTGACATCTTTTCCAACAAGAGGTGCAATCGTGTCTGGTTTCGTATAATGCCAATCAAATTCCTCCCAATGTTCACAAATTATAGGTAATGCATTTACTGAATGGGGTTTTGATAAATAATCTATAAACCAATCAATACTACTTGTTTCAAGGTTATCACCTAATAAATCTATACATTGTTGTCTGATTTTCCTACAGTATGCTAGCAAAGTGTCTTTGTCTCTACGTTCTGCCTCGTAGTCATAAGAAACACATTCCAGTCTATTCCCAAAGGTTCCATAGCTATGAATCATTTTGTCTAACTGCGTAATTGGTTCTTCTAACAAGTCATAAAGAGCATCTTCAGCATCGCAGAACTTTTTGTATTCAGAACTTTCTTTAGAACCAATGAACTGTAGTTCAATAGAATATTGAAAATAGCCTTCTATAATTAATCTAATCATTTTGATTTTCTTTTGTTTGTTGTTAAAAGATTGGAGGTTTCTGCTGAAGCTCCTTAGAGAAAGATGTTTAAAGGTGTTCCATGAATTCCATCGTACCTAATGATGTGTGTATGAATTCACGTTTTTCAGAATCCTGATTGTCAATAACCAAAGCATTAATGAGCTCATTCAGAGCTGTCAAATCTGCTTTGTTATCTGGAAAGCTAGTAAGGATATCTCTCACTCTTGTAAAATACTCAATAGCTACAGGTAGGTTTTTATAAATAGCACTTCCATTTTCATCATCAAATACATTATTCCCATAAGAATTTTTGTGTTCCAACAACGGATTTGGAATAACGTCTAAAAGCTTCTTTAACTGTTTTTCTGCTAATGCTTTTTGTTTCTTACCAAGACCTGAAAAATCATAGAATGTCTTTATGTCACGAAACTCATATGGATGTGCGCAACCGGAAAAAACATTATTGCTGCGTTCATGATTTTTATGCATCCATATATCAATTTGTTCATCCAAATTTTCCAGAAGAACATCGTCTCCTAAGTATTCATGATAAATGTTCTTAACTTCTATCATTTTCTCAGCAAGTTCATTACCCATGGCAAGTTCTTTATCGTAATCGTATTTGATAGGAATACGATTTTCATCGTATATTTCACAACTCCCCAGCTGTGTGCTGAAATATTCTTCATACGGAAGAAGCTTATCAAATAGTTCATCTGAAACTTCTAGAAAACGCATGTACTGTGCGCTATCCTTGAATCCATAGAATTCAGTCAAAAATTGTCTTTCATGCCACTCAATGAAAAAATGAACATAAATCATATTAGCCTCGTTTATTTCGATGATTTTCAGGGTTTCCTGAAACGATGAACCCATTACTTCCTACCACTATTTTGTATTTTCCTGGTTTTACCGTGATATGATCTCCAATCTGGAGAGCTGACTTTACAGTAAAAATCACAGAGTCCTCGGCTGCAGAGAGTGCTCCTCCCAGATTAAACAAAGTATCTAACACTAAAAACAGGTCGTTAAAAGAATATAAACCTAAGATACTATTTTGCCACTGTGGTAAGTGGCCGCTGAGTTCAATATTACCATTTTCGTCCTTTTTGTTCAAGCAATCACTTGAACAATATAGCATGTGTATAAGCCCAGCAGTAGCGTTACCAATTTCTAACCAAACGACCTTTTTCTTGTTACCTATCTTTGCATTAGTGTTAACATAGATAACATCTTTTGATGTGTATTTAGTGTTCTCTAAGGAAGCAAGTTTATCTAGGTCTTCTTTTTTAACTTTCCACTGCAAATTAGATAAAGCTTTTCTCAGTTTTTTGATATTCGTTTCTAACGAATCATCTTTGCTTATAACTTTTGCTATTACATTCATGTTAGTTGCAGAAAAATTTTTTGTTGAAGAACATAGATTTGCACAAAAGATATCCATTAAATCAATGGGTTCTTCCGTTGGTATATAATTGTCTCCAAGTAATCTTGTTAATTCATTGATATTCTTTGTCATGATAATATCTCCTTATAAGAGTTAAATTAAGTTTAGCGGCTTCTACTGAAACGCTTTAGAGAAAGATGTTAATTTACGATCGAATGCTCAGAAAGCCCACTACTTTAGTGGTGGGATGAATGAGCACATAAGGTTAAAAATACTCTTGACATAAGAATATTTTAGATTAATAATCCTACACAGTGTTGCGTTTTCAAAAACCAAGAAAACGCAATTTTCTTTGAAAATTTGGTAAATGGTTGATTCTAAAATTTATTCCTTAGAATCGTAAAACCAAAAAGGTTTTAAGCGAAGGACCGTCGCTTTGCACGTTAAACTAAACAGTGGTTTAGTTTGTGCAGAACCCCACGACTTAAGTCGTGGGAGCGGTCAGTTTAAAGATAGTCGTGCAACTTCAGTGTCTACATCCATCCACGCGGTCCTACCAACAGTTCCTAGCTCTTTTCTGTTGGATTTCCAAGACTCTTCTGAATCCATCAACCAAAATATTTTTGGTTTGAATCCTGCAGGGATCTTTGGTACAGGTGCATATCCGTCGGTGAAGAACAACAGTCCATCGTATGTTTGTTTGCTTTTTGCAACCATATCGACGACACACTGGAAATCTGTTCCACCACGACCAACTACTGATACTTCAGGATTAGCTTTTTGAATAGACGTGATTTCAGTCTGAATCCCATGATCAAATTGTACAACGTCTATCGTTTCAATACCAAATCTGAACATATGGTTTATGACTGAAAAGAATCCTGCTAAACTTAATGATGCAACTGAACCTGATGTATCAATTGCAACTAAAAGTCTTGATTTCATTTCACGTCTAGAGCCCATTTGTGTAAAACCTGTCCGTCTATTAGGTTTCATTCTTGTCAGAATACGGTTTGATGCAGTAATAGACGCTTGATATCCTCGAAGCATTTCTCTGTAATCAACCTTTGGTTCAAGATTTGCTTTAAGAGCTTCTTTTGCAGTACCAGTAAGATTTCCACATCCCTGTCCACTTAAGATAGCTTGTTGGACTTCCCGTTTTACCTGTTCACTCTTGAATGCGTTTTCTTCCCATCCTGAAGATTGGTCCCACAAAGATGCTTCGTCATCTCGTCCTGACTTTGTCTGTTGTGAAACGGGTCCTTCGTCACTGTCTCCGTCTCCGTCATCACCTTGTCCCTGATCCTGTTGTTGTTCATCGTTTTCTGATCCTCCAGATGACCCGCCCCGGGATTTATTCCCGTTTTGGTTGTTTTCATCCTCATCATTATCTGAAGAACCCCCGCCCCCTCCACCTGGAGACTGTTGTTTTTCTTTATCTTCATCATTGTCACCGTCCTGGTTGTCGTTTTGTTGTGGTTTGTCTTTCTTCATGTTTGCTTCTGCTTGCAAACGAATCGCATAGAACGCTAAATCCTTTCCTTGTGGAAAATGATGCAAGGGTGTCAGTTGTTTTTCACGAAACGGATAAAAACCGTTCATAACCATATCTGATGCCCTTGTCAGGATATTTGCTTTTACACCTTCAGGTTTTCTTGCAGATGTATGGTTTAATACGATTCTTATTAATGTACATGCCATTTCTTCATACAGAAGTCTGTTTGTGATTTCTGGAAATACTGCTTCATTGATCTGAATTTCATCTTTCCATACACGGACAATACAGTGCATCTTATTGTTTATTTTACGTTGAAATAGACATGATACACGAAACAATAATGGATCTGCTAAGAACATACGATCCATAACACTGTTGATATCTGCACCGAGTTGTTTTTCTAAATATACCATTTAAAACTCCAAGATAAGTTAAACGGATCATACAATACAGTTTGTATCAGATATCCGTTTTCAGTTAATCAATACAGGATCAGACGCTCAAAGCTTTTGTTAAAAGATTGAGGACATCCATTGCATTCTTTGATGCAAATGAAATGACATGGGAATATTGTTTTCCCATCATCTGGGTGTGGAAATCATGGAATGCTTCAAGACTGTTGTTAATACCTGCTTGACCTTTTTCAGGTAATTCAAACAAGAAGTTTGCATATGCAATGAAACCTTTTGCATATTTCACATTCTCGAAATTCTGATCAATGGTCTGTAAAACTGATGTTGTAACAGAAGCAAGTTCATGAATCTGCAATTTCTGTAATGATTTCTTGGTTTTAGTGAAACGTAAGAGAATGTCTTCTCCACTTGGAAGGTGATTTTCCTTCATCCATGAAACAAACGCGGCTGATGCAGATACACCGATGATTGCTGCAATAACATGAGTTAATGTATCATTAATCTCAGTATGTTTCAGCAATACATCAGAAACCTTTTTCCAACCACGTCTATCTGGAGTTTTGGTTAAACCTGCAGATGCTAAATCCTGTCCATCGAGCATGGCATAATTGTTTGAAATGAAATCAATTACACGTTGATCGAGGTTGTTTTTGCAAGCCCAGGAAATCCACTCTTCACAAGATGGAACGAAGTCAACAATATTGAAACGGGAAACCAATGCTGGATCCAACTCTGTAACATTATATTCCTGTCCCCCGTTAACTGCTGCAATGATCCGTGAACCTGCAGGTAATGAACGTCCAGCAAGTTTCTTATTAAGACATAAGTCCATAATAACCTGCAGGATTTCAGGACGTGCACGATTCAGTTCGTCAAGGAACAGAACGATTGGTTTGTTATCAGTTGGGAACCAGAATGGTGGCATGAATTCAGTTCTACCATCTTCAGTAACTCGTGGAAGACCAATCAAATCACCAGGATCTGACATCTGACCGAGGAAGAATGGTACAACTTTCATACCTTTATCTGTAAAATATTTGGTAAGAATTTCTGACTTACCAATACCGTGTTTACCTACTAAAAGAATGTTTTGTTCTGGAACATCGTCCATAACGTTTAAGAGAGCAAATAAATCTGAAGTGTTGAGAATAATGTTAGCCATGATAGACTCCTATAATGTTTTTTAAAGTGTTGTTTTGTTTAATGTTTTTTTTACTTAAAATAACGATTCGTTGAAATATAGAACAGGTTCTTGTTTTGATTGATACGATGACATAGATCCAATTGTTTGAGTTTTTCACTGATTTCTTCCTGTGATGGATTCAAACTGAATTCTATATTAAATTGTGTCGTACCGATATCTTTGTTGAGTACAGTTTTATCTCTATAGCAAAAACCTAAAAGGAAATGCGGTTTATTGTTTCGTGAAACATAATTACCGCTCCAATTTCCAATGTTCACTACCTGCCACAAGTCTTTGTTGATTAACTCCAACAATCTATGTGTAAGATTAAGATATTGCTGTTCAACAATTTTACTCTGTTCTGATGCAGCTATGTTCCCTTCATTATACAACTCCAATGCTTTGTGATAAATGTCTGGTAATCCGTTTAACAGTTCTGTCGTCCACATTCTGTTTTTCACTGAATAGCTTTTCTGCATACAATGATTTGTAGAAACCATGAACCGTATGAAATTCATTTCACCGTTGTCAAGTAAATGTATGAAAATACCGTCAGGGTGTGACAATATTACATCGTGATAATGAACTCTGTTTTTTGACGGTCTAATGACTTCCCTCGTCTTATTGTCATACATTTGCCAGGGTTCAGGTAATACAAATTCTTGTCTGAATGTGCTTGTCTCATCTATCAGGTTTTCAAGATCAGATGCACAATCATCAGGAAATGAAGCACACAAATTATCTCTGCATGTCTGTAAATATTTTTCTTTATTCATTGTCGCCCCTCACCTGCATAAGATCCGATATGTCATTCAGAGAATCCAGTAAAGACTTCAATGTTTCCATGTCCGTTGATACAGGTATTTTCATACCTACACACATGTTTTCCCATACGAAGAAATACTTCCATTCACCCGTTTGATGACCACGTTGAATTTCATAATCGTTCTTTGTAAGATTACTGTGTCCAGATGATTTTTCAGAATATTCCCATACAGAATCCTGTAACAGAGCTTTGATACACTCTGTTAAAAGCTTGTGACTAGCAAAGATCTGATCCTTCTTCTGTATAATCTGCTCAACAAGATCTGAATAACTTTGTCTACACTGATTCAGAATATCTGTAATACGTTCTATCCGTTTCGTTGTCAGCATAACAGGCTCTTTACTGTATTCTGCAAAACAATATGAACTACCGATGTTTTTGTTTGGACTACACATCAGATATCCGTCTCTGTTCATTGTAAAGAGTATGTTGTTTTCACTATCAATCGGATAACACAGTATAATGTCATCATAGACATGCTTTCTTTTAAGCGATTCCTTTGTCACATTCTCAGGTTTGCTTTTCCGTTTACTTTTAATGACCCATCCGTCCGGTAGATTAAGAAGTATATCTTTAATGGGCGGGTTATCCGTCATTGGGATTGTCTGCATTTCTTCAAGAATCATATGTCCAATAATAGATTGATATGCCATCAACACATGTTCTTCATTGAGTTCATACATACAGGTTGTTCTAATGTTTTGAAAGTACTCATTTATGTCCATCTTTTTCCCTCAAATTTTCAAAATATTTTGTTAGTTCCTGTTTACAGACTCTTGGTGATACACTTTGATTAAGTTTCAGGTAACAAAGATTCCCGGGCTTTTTCTGTTCTATATATTTATATGCTGTCCGGAGGTATTCCCAGGTTTCCTCACAATCCTGTGCAGTCACATCTAAAGGAAACATGAATACGTATTCTGCACCAAATCTATCTGCCACAAGATTGATGAAACTTTGTGTTTTCAGACTTGACATCATAGGAGCATTTACGGAAATATGCCAATGCTTTTTGATGTCTTCAGGAACATAGGACTGTAATATGGCAGTTCTAAGTTCTTCTGTCTTACCCTGTTTGCAACGTATCATTGTACATTCTTCCGATACAGAATATTGATAATATTCATCTATCTTTTTTGCACAACGTTTCAATTTGTCTGTAAACATTGCAAGATTGAAACCTGTATTTCCTCTGAATTCACGATAATAACCGATATGCAGATTATCATTGATGTAATATATACTTCCTAATGTCCCATCATGGTATGTACTGCATCTGAAATATACATTATCTGCAATAGGTAACATTAATTTATAATCATCATATGCCCATCCGTTTTCGAGCCACTGTCTTAACTCATGTTTTACAAAATGTTTGTCCGGTATTTTCAGATCATCCATAAAATTAACGAATATAGGATCATAAATATTTTTACAGGATTTGTTTTTGGCAATTGAACGTTTTTGTGCAGCGGTTAACATTTTAAACTCCTTTTCAATTGATTGAATTTTTCTATAACATCATTTACAGTCATATCAGATGTCAGACATGTTCCAATTGATTCTTTTAGACCCGCCCCATTATAGTAGATGAGAATCTTATTGTTTTGTATAACGTATTCCCACAATGGATCATCTTTCGATATCTCTTCAATTACAGGTTGAAGAATAGACAACTGCATATCATTTTTCCGATGTGCAAGTTGATACTGTTCAAACATATTCTGATTCAGTAAACGATTTATTCTATCAACAAACTCGTTCACATCAGGTTTGATATCAAAGACGTAACAAAGACCGATTGAAATCTCTGGAACCCTGTTCACCCTGAATTTTAACAGAACTTCAGTGTCTCCAATATGAAAGACAAACATTCTACTTTTTTCTGCAAAGAAAAAACGTTTTCTTAGTTTGTCTAACAACAGATTCGTCTGTCGTTTTGTATATTGTTTTCCTTTAAAAGGTGGATCAAGATATTCAGATAGGAAATCATCAAATTTTTTATATTTCAAATATACATTTTCAGGTACGTCTGAAATCAGTATTTGACGTCGCTCCATTTCATCAAACAGATCCTGAATACCAAACTTTGCTAAGAAAACATTGATATGGTGTTGTGTTGTTATACCTGTATATGTCATACGCTTTGTAAGCGTGTTTGCATATTTGTTATATACAAGTACAACGATGTTATCAGACATCAGCGATATATCACCGTTTGTCCAATAAGTTATGACAGCCGCGTTTGGAAAACCCCAATACTCCGTATCGTTTTCAGGTTGTTTAAGAATCTCTTTTCTTATTATTTTTTCCATAATGACGCCTACTTACAATCCATACGCCCCTACGGGGCGTTACTTATATTTCTGTACTGCAGCTTATTTATTCAATAGTTTGAGCAAAGCATCTTTAATGACAGCTGCATCTTCAGGTGTTGATGCTCCAATATGCCATGAATATACTTCGTCTTCACCATAACCGAATTTCTTTTTGAATGACCGTGCGTTTTTGATTCCGTTGTATTTTGCAGAATCTTTCCAGTCATAGACTTCACCACGAGAATCACCTTCCTGGAGTGTCCATGAATGCATGACTTTATCATCACCTGAGGGCGGGTTACTTTCACCAAAAAGATTGAATAATTCATTGTAAGTACAGGAAATAGTGTCTTGTAAACAACCTGGACAAAATGTGTTAATGCGTTTCATAATAAAGTTCCTTTCTTTTTATTGTTTTGTTATTAATTTGGTTTGTGTAGATCAAAGTTCCCAAATAGGATCTACGTTTCTTAACTCAGGGTGTCTGAAATACATTTTAGGCTGGTAATATACAGTGCTTTCTTTTGGTCTAACAAAAGTTAAAAGCTCTTGTACGGCAGGTTCTACATCATAATAATCTTTATCTAATTTATTAAGTTCCTGTATAGCACTGTAAATCATGTTATTAAACACAATGTTGTTGTGGAGATCCAATGGAAATTCCCAATCTGGTTCACCATGATCAAAAAATTGATCAAGATAATATCCTAATGCTCCTAAAATATAACTTTGTGCTAAAACCTCATCGGAATTTATGTACAAAAACTTTGCACTGTTTTCCTTTGTATAACCTAATTCACAAAATTTATTTTTGTTTATTATGACGCTTTTTCTCATTTCCTACCCATCCTGTTAGTAAACCTCCACATAAACCTAAAAACAAATCCATGATAAACCCCTTTGCACCTTGTCTATATCAGCTAAACATTGGTGCGTTTGTACAGCAGTATTATACTGTTGTATGCGATAAATTAATGCTTCAAATGTTGAGATTAATAAAAATTTAGATTCACATTTTTGTTTTAAAAGTTGTTCTAACAAATTACTTGTATAGCTTAATCCAATATCCTCCTTTGTTAAATAGTGTTCATTTACAGCTACACAACCTTCTTCGTCTTCAACGTATAGCTTGTTATCTGAAAATTTGAATTTCACAATAAAGTTCCTTTCTTTTGTTTGTTTTTGTTAAAAGTTTAGCGGTTTCTACTGAAGCGCTTTAGAGAAAGATGTTAGGTTAGGTTAGAGATGCTTTACCATTAACTCGAACTCTCCGAGTAGAGTCTTTTGATCCTCTGGGTCTAGCTCTGTGAGCTTTTTCCAGTATTGCTCTGTCTCTACCCAGATGTCACCGTTTTTGATGGCAATTTGGATAACCTCGTTCTCGATATCTCGGACCGGGTCGTCCTCATCCCACCCACACCAAGTTTCAATGAAGGTTATGCACTCGTCCTCCAGGTTCAATGCAGAGCGCCCATCTAGAAGCTTATAGCAAAGCTCCTCGAGATGATCTACTGAAAAGATTTGGCGCTCATCGGATAAGTAATCATCAACGGACGATCTCTCAATCCAACGATCCAATTGTTTCAGTGCCTCTTCATAATTGGCGGCTTCAATGTTAATTTTTGCAGTTAAAATACGTTTCAGGTCAAATTGATAGTTCATGATATTTTCTCCTTTTGTTTTCATGATTCATCCTTTAATAACATCAATACCTTCTTCGGAAATTTGTTCTTCCAAATCCGATAAGTTCTTATATGCATCTAACAGACTTATCAGTTTTGATATATCTGTAGACAAACTGACTGAGAATTCCTTCTCACCGGTAAGAGTTTCCAACAATATCTGATAGTGTTGACAATCGTTGAACAATTTGATGTTTCCACCTGCGTTTGGAAAATACTGATTATACAGCTGTAAATGCAGTTTGATTGCTGTCAGATATTTCTTAACTTTCTGTTCAACATCAGATTCCACCAACGGTTTAACGATTTCTAAAAATCTATCTCGATACAGAATAGGATTAAGTTTTTGGACCGCGGATTCAGTTAAGACATTCGGTGGTACGCGCTCTATCTGCTGATAGAGTTTTACGTCTTTCCTGTAAACCTCTACATAGAATTTCCCTGAATAATCACGTAGGTATATGTATGATACTTTTACAGTAAAATCTTCATACTCATATGTGTAATAATGTTTGTACCGTGTATTGTCCGTTTGATCATCATATGTGGATTCCCAAGGAAATGTTTGTAAAATATTTAACTGATCTTTGCATAAAGATCCTTTAAATACAACAGGGTATACACCAAACATACTAACGAATGCTTGATGACAGATGTTAAAAACTATATCTAATTCTGTTTCGTGAATTGATGTCTGCAAAGAATTTAAAGTTATAAAGTTTTTTGTTACGTGTTCATCCATGTCTTTTCTCCTCATAGATGTGTATACTCAGACAATTTACATCTTAATGAAGTGGATTCATTTCTGAGGTTTCTCAGATGTTCAATTCCATCCAGTATACCGTTTCGTGTATTCTGAAACTCATTATGTGCGACCAGTAAACTTTGATAACTTTCGTTTAAAATACGCAGAACATCTTCACCCGGTAATCGTTTTGACCTGTTAATATCTATATAAACAAGTTCAATACTATAATTATCAAGATTGATGAGTTTGATTATCAAGGTGTATGTGTTTGTTCTGTACGTACTAAGTTCCGTGTGTAGGTGTGGATTAAGTGAATTGACTGTTTCAATAAACCTTTTGTTTATAACTTTGTTATCAAACTTCTTTATCACTGCACGTAATTCATCTATTAATTCAGTTGACAGTGCAGTAAGATACAGATGCTCGATACGATCGAGCTCGAACGTTCTTTCCATTTTGTACTCCATTGTTTGATTTTGTTTTAGAAATTTACTTTTTTGATTTTTTAAAGACTTTTTTCTTTTTCATAACATAACGCCCACGTAACATGTGGGCGGGTCTGATAACACGGGGTCTGACTCCAGAACGTGGAAATTTAGTGGACCAATATGGAGAATTTCTGACAGTATCTTTTGATACACCCGCTAAATTACAAACAGTATCACAGTCTTCAGTTTCCAACCATAAACGATCTCCGTCTTTCATTGCTTGAAATATGACTGCTAACCAAAGATTTTTCTCAGGTGTATCAGATTCAACTTCCCTCTCAATCCAATAATCAATTTCCAGTTCGGGGTTGTATTCCATGTTATAAGTCCTCCTGATAATGTTTTAGGATAATTCCTAATTATTATTTTACAACATCTGAATATTTTTACAACTTTTATTTCCTTTCTTTTTTTTGTGGAGAGACCCCGCTTACGCGGGGGTCTCCGGAGGTCTTTCCCGCGTAAGCGGGGGTCGTTCTCTTGCAATCCATACGCCCCTACGGGGCGTTACGTCTGTCTGAGGATGGCTTTGCCAGTCCAGGTCTTACAATCCATACGCCCCTACGGGGGCGTTACCGTTAGCCTACCAAATACTTTTAGTGCACTATGCTTACAATCCATACGCCCCTACGGGGGCGTTACGTAGGGTGGGCAGGTGATACTTGCGACTCATGTCTTACAATCCATACGCCCCTACGGGGGCGTTAC
>JAKSLB010000005.1 GCA_024401435.1 Paludibacteraceae bacterium
TCTTGGTTGACGAGGCGCAGTGTGCCGAAGAAGGTTCTGAAATCGATCCGTCGGCTGTTTGCGGAGACATGCCTCGCAACAGCAAGGTAGGTTTCCTTTTCGCCAAGAACGCGGCAGACCAAGCCTCCTTCAACCGAACGGTAGCGCACGAGCTCGGACACGGCGCCTTCGCCTATGAGCACCCGTTCGACAACGCAGCGTATAAGACAGGGCAGGGAACCACCCGCAACCTGATGGACTACGTCACAGACGATGACCTCGCCTACTTCCAGTGGCAATCCACCCTCGGACTGAACCTTACTTGGGGATTCTTGGAGGGGGATGAGAGTGGGATGATGTGGAAGAATATTTATTGGTTTGGAGATAATGAATACAAAAATGGTTGGGTCCCTGATTCTGAGGAAAATTTAGTCGAAGACCAAAGCGGTTTTTATCTTGAATTATTAGATAAAATTGATTTCTTAGTTCGCACTAAAGAAAATAATAAGTCTATTACTTCAATAGAGAATAAAAAGAAAAATTTAGTCTTTAAAGCGACTGTTCCAGAAAAGAAAGCGGTCTGGGATTATTGGGGGGAAAATGGGATTGTTAATACTCTGTTGGAAACAGATACTCCTAAGTTGCCGATGGGAGAGAATACTTTCTTGAAAAATAAAACAAAGGCTATCCCTGCATTAGGAGAAACAAATATTGTTCTTTTATCCTATAGTAAAACTCCAGATTTAAAGGTTCAAATTTCTAAATTATCGGATATGGCGCCTTCTGACAGTAAGGTGAAAGCAGGATTTTATTTTGACGAAGACGCGGGAAAGTCTTTTGGCTTTATTTCCTTCTATAGTGATGACCATAAGGCAATGGATGCCTTGTTATTGGTTGATTTACATGAAAAGGAGAATATTTCATCTATTAAATCAGAGATGTCACAATGGATTGATTTCTTCTTGTTGAAAAGACAAAAGGTGGAGATAATACCGAATCAGATATCAGGCCACTATATCGTTTATAAGTCAGATGCGAATGAACGTGATGAGTCTAAAAATTATGCAGTTAAGAACGGGGTATTTGTCCCACAAGGAACAGAGGTTACCAAAGAGTCAGAAGTTTCAGTGGGTAGTGCTGAGGTTTGGAAGATTAAATCAGTTGATGATGGAAAGGAATATTGGACAACGGGTACTAATTTGATGGAGATAAAAGTATTAACCACTCCAGAAGAAGTGACGTTGGAGTGTGGGTATAGTGTGCAATTGCCGTATACTAGCAATGCCACTACAACAAAGCCTACGAATGGCTTGAAATGCACGAAGATAGCGACTTGCGGAGAAGGCAATGATATCTATTTTAGAGTTTCTTCGTCTGAATTGCCTGAGTTTGGGACTTCCACTAATAGTAAAGGGTATTGGTGTTTCGATTGGAGGACCAAACCTCATCTGACTGCCTCGGAAATAGCAGCGGTGAGAACTGTAATCCAATCGGAAAGTGATGCTACTAAAAAAGGTGATGATTTCTTGTTGTTACAAGAAAAAGTTCCTTACCATAATCAGAGGGATAATGTGTCTACTGCCACACAAGTAGATATTAACCTAAATAGTTGGATTACTTCTACCTCACAAACTATAGGTGATATAATGTGTAATTTGACATCTGAAGTGCTGGCTTTAGAGTATTTGGGGCTATCTAAGGATTCGTGTGTTGATGACCGTTGTTCTGCCAATTGTACACAAGCACAGTTTGAGGATTTTTTAGAATGTCAAATAAGAGAAAATGGTTTTGCACGTAGGAATGAACCTACATCTAGAGAAAGTCTCGCTAGCCTGTTTGGTGTCACACAAACAACTTATACAAAAGAAGGGTGGAACGAATCTTTTGAAAAGAAATTTAGTTGGAGTTATGACGCTTTTTCTGGTATTAGAGATGAAATTCGAAATGGTTTAGGAGTTATAATGTCTGTGTTTGGCCATATTGTCAGAATACAATCGATTTCAGAAGATGGCATTACTGTGGATGATCCATATGGTTCGGTCACATATTGGTCTGCTTCTGGTGCAACTCCTAAATACAAAAATTCAACCGAGGATCATAGAAATAGCAAAACGTCTACATCTGAAGATCAGGAAGGTAATAATTGTTTGTGGTTATGGAGTGATTTGTCTAATAATTCAATAAGTTTTAACCGTATAGAGGCATATTCGAAATAAAATGAAAAAAAACATTTTGACATTATTTTTTAGTATCAGCATCGTCTTTTCATACGCAGAGACACCATTAGAGAAGATTATTCAAAGGTGTTCAACATTTGAAATTCCATTATCTTTTGATGGAACAAGTATAACCATTTCTTTTTCCGAAAAAGATTTGATTAAGGCTTCCGACGCAAATTCGTTATTCACCTCAAAATGGGAAGGCAGTATTCCTATTTTTGATGGTCCCGGACCTCGTTATATATTTTTCGACGGTTCTATGCAAAAATGTATGAATGTTGAATACATCAGTCCAAAAATTAAATATGTTCATGAGAGAGAGAGAACTGTATTCGCAAAATATAAGGAATATGAAAATTTTTATTTAATTTTGATTGCTGTTGAAATTCAAGCAAGTATATTGATAGACCTTTATTCATTTAGTAAATCCGGAGAGATTATTTCTTCAATTCCAATATTGCAGGCGGACAATATATATGATTTCCCGGAATATGGAATCTGTAAATTAACAGAAGCTTTTCCTGTAAAAGAAGAAGGATACCCAATCATCATTTCTTCAAAGGCCTATGATGATAAGTTTGTTACGACTGAAATTCGGGATGTTATGAAGATGAGAATGACATATCAGTTGTTGGATGATGGTTATTTTAAACTAATTAATCGAGAATTGGAATGCGATGATTTCAAGGATGGATACATAGATGATTCGGATGGATATGTAAATGTGAGAAAAGAGCCCAATGCGAAATCTTCAGTCTTGTTTACGTTGAAGGATAAGATAAAGGTTGTCTATTATCCTGTAGAAGATTCAAATTGGGCGATAATAGTAAGCTATATAGATGAAAATGGAATTAAGATTAATTGCAACGGAGGTTATGTTCATAATAGTAGAATTAGAGAAAAGAAGTAGTCTATTTTAGGGACTGTCGTAAAAATATAATACTGCCGCCATTTCGAACCATTCGCTAAGTTAAGAGAATAAAACTGAAATTATCAGAAATGAAACGTCCATCCCTTAGCTGGGTTGACCCTGAACCCTGCGCCTTGTGATGGCGTATGCGGTGTCGGTGTCAACGAAGCAGTTGTGTCAATGACCATCCCCTCATACCGTCTCTCTGTTTTTGCCTCCCTAAATTTTCACCATCCGACAAATAAATCTTATTTTTGTAACTAAATCAATTCGAAAATATATGGACGGAAAGAAAATGAAAAAGATACCCTACGGAATGGGGAACTTTGCGGATATCATCCTCGACAACTACTACTACGTTGACAAAACAAGGTATATCGCCGAGGTGGAGCAGGCTGCCCGCTTCTTTTTCTTCATCCGTCCGCGCCGTTTCGGCAAGAGCCTCTTCCTCTCCATGCTGGAGAACTATTACGATAGGAACCGCAAGGAGAAGTTCGACGCCCTCTTCGGTGACCTCTGGATCGGTCAGCACCCAACAGAACAACGAAACAGTTATGCGGTGATGCGGTTGGATTTCTCCAAGGTCTCATCTAACCTTGATGAGTGCGAGGATTCATTCAATGCCATTTGCTATTTGGCATATCAAGCGTTTTGTAAGAACTATCGGAACATTTTGCCGTCAAATACTTTGGAATCTCTACGCAAAGATGCAAGTGCGGTTCTTAATTTTGAGTCTGTTGTCAATGCATGCAACGAAGTCAATCTTAATCTTTACCTCCTTATCGACGAGTATGACAACTTCACGAATAAGGTTTTAAGTGACGTCTCCGCACTCCGAAAATATGAGAGCATCACTCATCAGGATGGCTTCTATCGTACTTTCTTTGCAGTGTTGAAGTCGGCGACAAGTACGTGTTTGAAGAAAATCTTCATCACGGGAGTCAGTCCGGTGACGCTTGACGACCTCACTTCGGGCTTCAACATCAACTTCAACTACACAAGCTATGCCGCCTTCAACGAGATGATGGGTTTCACCGAGGTGGAGGTGCGCGCCATACTCGACTACTACCGCCAGTTCCATCCGTTCAACCACACGACGGACGAACTGATCGACATCATCAAACCTTGGTATGACAATTATTGCTTCTCAAAAAAATCTTTAGGAAGAGAGACCCTATATAATAGTGACATGGTTTTCTATTTCGTCAATGCCTATATAGGATATGAGTGTCAGATTCCAACCGATATGCTGGATGCCAACATCCGCATCGACTACAAGAAACTGATGATGCTGGTAAGGAAAGACCACGACTTGCAAACGTCTGTCATACAGGAGATCGTCAAGGAGGGCAGAATAACATCCGAACTGAACGATAATTTCCCCGCAAAGAATATAAGTGACAGGAACAATTTCATCAGTCTGTTGTATTATTTTGGTCTGTTGACTGTAGAGGGGACGTTTCTCAACAAACTGATTTTCAAGATACCGAACCAGGTGGTGAGGGAACAAATGTTTGACTATCTGGTAAGGACATACGACGAGGTGGATTTGCGCCTCGACTACTACAAGAAGGACGAGTTGGGTGTCGACATGGCACTGAATGGCAACTGGCGTCCCTATTTTCAGGCTATCGCGGATGCGATCATGAGCTATTCATCGCAGCGAGACAAGATAAAGGGTGAATATTATGTCCATGGCTTCACCTTCGCGATGACATTGCAGAATCCGCTTTATCTGCCCGTTTCGGAGAACGATACAGCTACGGGTTATTCCGACGTCTACCTACAGCCCCGTCTTGTCAACTATCCGGAGTTGCAGCACTCCTACATCGTGGAGTTCAAATACGTGAAGAGCAGCGAGCCGGACAGTGAAGTGGAGGCGAAACGTGCGGCAGCAATAGAACAAATCAACAATTACGCCCAGACAGCGCAAGTGCGAGAGACCATCGGTCATACCACCCTGCATAAGATAGTCCAGGTTTACAAAGGGTTTGAACTGAAGGTGCTGGAGGAGATTGAATAAGGACGTGAAGTCCAGAAAGTTGCATGTGGAAAAACAGAAAAATCTTGTAATAAACATTCATGAAAAATTAAGTTGATGAATGAGTCTGGTTTGATGAACAAATCTGATTTTAAAACCAAATATAAGGCTTATCAAGTATTTAAACCAAGTAAATCAGAACCTGCATTCCATATTGAAGTTAAATTAAAATAATGTACTATGATATAAAAAAAAACAATAATTGTATTTATACTTTTACTTAGTTCCTTTAGAATATTTGCAGATGAAGAAGTTACAAATGCACATAATAATTCGGAGATGTTAAGCTACGATTATACAATTATTGATTTTCCTTTTATGGCCAAAGAGATAATCGAATGTTCTAAGGTTGATACTACATTTCTCCAATCTAAAATCATTCAAGATAAGTTTAGAAAAGCGGAGAATATCAAACCTTATGATTTGTATATCAACGATTTTGCGTTAATGCATTCGTTGATAGTTTGAAGACATACCGTAATGAGAACAATTAAACTACTGTTGATAGTTTAATTCGTAGTATTCCTATTCATACCCCAATTCTTGAAGGATTCGAATGGAAAGAGATATATTTTACAGGATATGATTTTAATCATTATAATTTTGATGATTATGTGTTATTCGCATTGCTATATAAAGGAGAAAACGAATTAATGCCTCTTTTTAAAATGGAAAATGGTTCTGTTTGGAAGAATATTCTCTTAGACTATGAGCATGGTGAAAAAATTATAACACCCATTAAATATTCAAACAAAATACAATGTGAATATGAAAGGGAAAGAGTTCATTATTTAATCAATAAATGGTCATTCTCACAATTAAGTCAGATAAAAGAACTGGTTTCAACTTTGTATACCTCGCTTTCTTATTTGAAAGAAGATCCTATAGATTCGGAATCACTTCTAACTGGCGTTTGGAAAGGTACAATGAATAGAGAGGATATCGTTATAAAAATTAGAGTTGAACATGGATATGTGATTTTATCATACGATTGGAAATCTATAAAGGAGGAAAATATCCGATTACATTATATAGATTATGGATATAAAATTGAATCAGACGAAGAAAGTTTAAAAAACAAAGGAATTAAATTGACTTTGAATAAGGATGGAAAAATGAAAATCAAAATAGGAAAATCTTATTCTAACAATTTGTCTAAGATAAAACAAAAGTAATTAATTAACAAAACTGAAAAATCACATACAAAAAACTTTCAATTTTTCTCCTTCTACATTTCTCGTTGAAACAGGTGACAATGGCAGATGCAGTCTCATTTTTTGCAAAGCATCCGAAACAGTGAATATTCCTCCCATCCGCATCTTCGTTTTTGTGCCCTAATTTTTGACCTATAGGTCAAAATATATCTAAATTAAATGGCGTAGATCCGTTTGATATAAAAGCTCCATTTACTACAGTTCATAAATCCAAGCTGTCCGCTAAAAACCGTTCTTATAAAGATTCAAAAACGAATTTATCTAACTACTATCGTGTCATTGCTTGGGGTAAAGATGAAACAGAATTTGCAATATCAAACGTCTATTTTGCTCATCAGATAGATAGTGTTCCTCCTACACCTCCTACTGGATTAATGGGAAGTATTGATTCGGCTGGTATCGTAAGAATTGAGTGGACACCTAATCCAGAACCCGATATTTTTGCCTATAGAGTTTTCTTCGCAAACGATTCGAATGAAATTTTCATTGGATGTTCGGATACGTTCTTGAAATCACCATCTTTTGTTGATACCGTTTTCTTGGGATCCTTAACAAATGATATTTATTATAAAGTGATTGCGTTGGACAATAATTATAATCAATCAGAATTTTCTCGCGTTTTGAAATTGGAGAAACCTGATACGATTCCTCCTGCTAAGGCTGTTTTCGTTTATGTGGGACAAGATTCTCTTAAGAATATGCAGATCCGCTGGGAAAATAGTCCTAGTACAGACCTTCAAAAAGTCGAATTGTATAGAAAATTAGAAGGTGAGGGTGAATGGACAATGCTTAAAAAATGGAGCGCAGATTCTTTGGTGGAAGAGTTCTATGATGATTACGCATTCAAGGGTGAATACGTTAGTTATCAATTGATTACATATGATCGTTCTAATGATTCAACGCCATCGGAAATGGTGCCTATCAAAGGTAAGGCTAAACCGATTGATGCGATCGCTAATCTAAAATTGATTAAAGAAGAGAATGGCGTATTACAACTTTATTGGGATAAAAAGTATTCTAATATTGATAAATACTACATCTATAAATGTGTGGATGGAAATGCTCCTAAATTAATTAAAACCATTAGCGGGAAGGAACGTGTTTTCAAAGATAAGAGTATTCAAAAAGGTAAAACTTATAAATATATTGTTTTCCCTGTAGCAGATATTCCTGCCAGATCTGTTTCAACAGATGAAATAATATATTAGTGTTTATTACGATCCACTAAGATTATTGTTAAATATAGCAAAGGGCTGATCCCATCAAAGAATCAGCCCTTTGCTGTATCATAAACAAGACGATTAAACTAAGACAATAGTGCCTTTTAACGAACAGATCTACTAAGAAGTTCAAACCTGACCTGGAGTCTCAAATCAAATTAATCAAATCCTTTTTTGAGAAAAAAATACTTTTATTTAACTTTTTTTATATATTTGCAAATTGGATATAGTATTTTGTTTTACCATTATTACAACTTGTTGTGCTAGAAAGAGACCATAAAGTTGTATGAATAAAAAACAGGAAAGATTAACATATATGGATTAATTATTTATTAATTAAAAGATTAATGTGAATATGTTATTTTTTAAAAAGTTTTAGACATCATGAAAAAAACGAATAAACTTCTATGCATATTGTTGATGTTGTGTGCAACGGTGAAGGTGTTTTCTGCAACTGAGCAAGACGTTGTTCCGCCTCCTACTCATGTTGAGTATGACCCATCAAATTTTATTAAGATTAACATTAATTCGGGAAACCCTGCATTCCCTTTCCCTCAGTTTTTGGAGTATGGCGTAGGGGACTCTAAATCTATGGCATTATACAATGCAGAGGGTGTGACTCATGCAGATATGGAGCTTACCATGCGAGAGGCGTATGAAATTATGACCCATCGTTGCCGTTATGAGAAAGACGTGTGTGGTGGAGTAAAGTATATTACCTTTAATGGTGCGAATATTGTTCATGGAACGTACTCTCCTCATTGTTCTGAGGGTGATGGATATATGCTTCTTATGGCAGCGGTTTATGCGGATCAGCCAACTTTTAATGGTCTTTGGATGTGGGTTCATGATTATAAGATTCCTCATGCTGTTCGTTACATTGATGGTAAAGTGTTGTTTGAAGACTACCCATGGAGTCCAGGACTTCCGCTGTGTTTTACGACGGATCGTCATATGTGGACCTCAGAGAATGGACCTCATGGTCTGTGGCCGGATGAGGCGTCGGCTACGGATGGAGATGATGATATAGCATTAGCACTTCTTATCGCGTATAAACAGTGGGGTGAACCGATGATGAATGAAGGGAAACCAGTTCTTGATTTTAATGGGAAACCAATCTCTTATAAGGAGATGTTAGATGATTTTCTGAAGGCGTATGCGGATACTTTTATGGTTAAATATTCAGATCCAGGAGACCCTACTATAAAATATGCAGGTCATTCCAGTGGTGATATAGGAATTGATGGTTATGTGACGGGTGGAAATAAGTCTGGTGATATTACACAATGGAGAGCAACTCAAACTGATTATTCTGGTATAACTTCTAGTAATATAAAATGCTCTAGTCCGTTTGATCATGTTGATTACGTTGCACCAGCGTATTACAATGAGTTTGCCAAGTACTTAGAAGAAGAGGGGGAAGGAACGGGTCGAACTCGTCCGTGGTTGATTAATCAGTATAAAAGAGCTGAGGCATCTTCTGATTGGTTAGTTGGTCAAGCTTATGCGCAAGGAAAAATGGCTTTCTATGGAGGACCAACACAAATCGCTTTAGATGGAAGCAGTGTGCAATTTACTCCGTTTTCGGACGGCGAAGATTTTCGATTTGCCATGCGAACTATTTTAAACTATTTATGGCATGGAAATCCAACCACAAGTTGGAATCCTAAAACTCATCAAGTGGATGAAAAAGGGAATACTTATGAATATGATATGGCTATACGTCATGCTCAATTTATGAAAAGACCAAGGTCGGGTTATGGTGCGAAAAAGGATGCTGAGGGTAGGTGTGCTCAAATGGGTATGTCACCAGATAAGGGTCAACCTTATTGGGAAGGACCTGTTTTGACAATGATTGGATATGATGCAGACGGAAATCCTGTGGGAAACGGATCGGATCCAACTCCGTACACTTTGGGAATAAGCGCGACGGCAGCAGTATCGTCAGGAGACATAGAGTTGGTGTGGGATATGTACCGCCAGTCTGAAGTGACTTGGGATGGTACGGAAAGAGGTATTACATGGGATTCGGAGGAAAGATATATTGGTAGTACTCCTCATTATTTTCATGGCTTTTGTCGAAATTGGGGGCTGTTGATACATTCTGGTAATTTACATGCTCCAAGTAAAATGAAGCCAGCTGCAAATATGAAGGTGTATATGTCTGTAGATAAGACCTATTGCTATCAATATGATGAGGTGAAATACGGCGTTCAATATCGTAATTATGGTTCGTTGGATGCAACTGGCGTGACGATAGAAACGGAGATTGACCCCAACTATGATGTGGTGGAGATTTCGGATGGCGGTAAATTCGATGGTACGAAGATTACGTGGAACATAGGAACTGTTCCAGGTTTTAAAACGAATCATTTGGAAGAGACAAAGGGAGAAGTGACATTTAAAGTGGTTGCTCGCGATACACTAAATCCACGAATATGTCTGACAAGTACAATCACAGGAGATAATTTTGAACCTTGGATAAGTAATGAATATCCAAATAATGCAACCTATACTATGGAGCGTAATTGCGTGGATGTTGTACCAACCCGTACGCTTCAGTTGAAGAAAACAGCTTCTAGAAAAATGCTAAATCCAAATGATGCCGTGACGTTCACTTTGGAATTTGAGAACAAATCTTTGGGTGAAGTTTCTTGGTTAAATGGAGGTCGTAATCATGTACGTATGTCGTATGCGAATTATCTATCTGGAACGGAGTTGTTCCAAGGATATCGTTTTTGGAATGATGCGTATGAGGCATATATCAATATGGGAAACTACCGTGTCTCTTATTTTATGTATGATGCTGCAGCTATAGGCTTGTATGACCCAGTTAAGAATAAAACGGGATGGGATTTCTCTTTGAACAATGCAGAAGATATTGCAAAATATGGTATGACAGATACTCCAGATACTATATCATTTCATTATCAGCGAATACCTTCTGGTATGGATTCGGTGCGAGGAACACGATGGAATCAACGTCTGATGGTGCAATTCGCAAAATATGAAATGGGACCTTCTTCATATATTTTTAATAAAATTTCAACAAGAGTCCCTAACGGTGCAGTGCAAGAATCTGATAATTTTAATTCGTTGCATAAGGGCGTGTTTGGTCCTGCGTTTGCTCGTACACAATTAAGAACACATCCGCCATTGCAAATGAGTACGAAGGTGGTTGATGATTGGTCTTATGAAAAACTGGAAGTAAAAGAGGGTAACCCAGGAGATATGCAGTCATCTCCGTTATATTTGATTACGCCATGTTATGCTGATGTGAACAATTTAGGATATGAAGTTGACAAGCATGCGAGAAGCGTTTGCGATTTGAATGGCATCGATCCGACCACTTATGATCGTATATTGGTGGAGGAGTTTGATGGCTATACATGGAGAAGAATTCTTGGTCGTGCTCCACTCCCTGGCCGTGAGTGTATGAATGTGCAGATTGTGGATACCATTCCATATGAGTTGGAGTTCCATCATTGGGTGGATAGTACAGCCTTAAAGACTGATAAAGGAGAAAAAATTCAAGCTACCTATACGCCTGCTCCAACTGGGGAAATGTCATATAGCGGAATTATTCGTTGGTCCGTTCCTTCTATGTTAGTGGGTGAGAAAGATAAGTTAGTATATGTTTGTAAAGCACGTGATATAGGATGCCCTGATGCGGAAGATGCCTATTATAAGAATGTGGCATGGATTTCTTCTGAAACTGATTCTCCAGATTCTTCTCAGGTGGAATTGATGACAACTTGTGCTGAAATTCCGGTAGTGATTGATGAGCAAAAGTCTTTGTTTAAAGATGCTGATAAGGAGTCTGCTAATCTGGGTGAAACTGTTTCTTATACTATCAAATATATCAATAATACTGGAACTCATGTAGAGGCAGACTGCTCTTCCCAAGAAGGTTGGATTGCTTTGAACGGAAGTTCCGTGGCAAAAGTGGATGGTGGTCATCTGTTGTTGAACACTGAGGGATCACATCTCTTTGCTCCTGAATATTCTTATGGAAAGGATGGTGATGTGTATCTTCAATTGGATCATTGTATTGATCCATTGACCAACACGTATGTGATTTTGAGATATGAGGGAGGTACTCCTGGACAATCAAATTTCAAGGGTGTGGCAGTGAAATTAATTCCTCACGCATCGCTAGATAATACGTTTATGTGTGAAGTGTATGATAATGGAAAATTGATCGCTAAGGAAGGTACTTCGCAAGATCCGATTATCTATCCGGGTGAGGCGGATACTCCTGAATTTAAGTTTACACTACAGGGTGACCACTTGTATATGTATATTAATAACAGTGAGGATGAATGGGTGGATGTGATAAAAGATTGGAAAGGTATTACTGCAGCTGGCCCTGGTTATTCTGGTATCTATGTAAATGGAAAAACAAATTCAGCACCGCATCTACTGAAATTTGTTACTGATTTGGACTACGCTTTCAATGTGACAATCTCTGATTTGCTTCCCGAAGAAATGGGTAATGTTTCCAATATGCAACTCGTTGGAACGGGTGTGAATGAAGAGGGTGTATATGATGCTTCAAAACACAACATCACTTGGCCTACTGTGGCTAAAACAATGGAAACAGCAATAGCTCCTAATGATTTTATTACTGCTACTTTTGATGCCGAAGTGGTTGAGTGTAATGGTAAGTTTATTTCAAACTATGGCGTGGCAACAGTTTATGGTTTGGACTCGTTGGTTGTTGTTAAAAATATCGATTGTGGTTCCGCCTGCGAGTTGGAGTCCGTGTCGTTGACAATTCCTGATTGCGCTTGCGACTCGATGAAGGTTAAGGTGTTTGCTGAGAAAAAGGGTAGCTACAATTACACCCTTTACATGGACGATCAAGTGGTGAAGAAGAATTCGACGGGTTCTTTCGATGTGAAAGAGTCTGGTATTTATTATGCCGTGGTCACAAGCACAAATGATGACCAATGCACGATGAAGAGTGAACCTGAGGTATTGGATGTCGTGAAAAAACCAGAAGGGGAGGACTTCCTCATTGGTGCTATCTGCGTTGGCTCTAAGGCTGAAGACAATGCGAACTATGCTACTGCCCTTGCTACTATCAAGGCGTTCGAGAATCAGTCTGTTATTGTCTCATGGTCTGATGCGAATGGCGATCCGTTGAGCGAGATGCCAAACCCTGATGTGTTGACGGCTGGTACATATGAATTTACTTATAGTTTAAATTCTGGATGTTGTTTCAGTGAGCCTTACAAGTTTACTTTCACGAAGGCGGACACGGCTGAAATTCAACTTTCTAATATTACTATCTGCGCTGGTCAGTCTGGCTCGTTGAGCGTTGATAAGGTCGATGGATATTCTTATCTCTGGAGCGACGGCTCTACCGAAAATGAATTGGTAACCGATCAAGCTGGTACGTATAAGGTGACAGTCACTACGATTGATGGTTGCGTCTCTACTGCACAAGCCTCTATCTCAGTTCAAGAGAATTTGGTGGTTGATTTAGGTAAAGACACTACGATTTGTGAGGCTAACCTTCCTTACGTGTTGGATGCTTCGTCTAATTATACAACTTATGAATGGAATGATGGTTCTAACAACCAGACTTTGGAAGTTAATGAAACTGGTACATATACAGTAAAGGTGACACAAGGTACGTGCGAGGGTGATGGCTCTGTAACGGTTACGGTTTCAAAGGTTGAGGCTCCTGTTGTAGATCATTCCATTGCTTATATGGTGGCAGATACAAATGCAGCTGGTTTGTTTGACAAACCATTGACAACGCAAGACGCAACGGCAATTAGTAAGAATTCTGCTGATCAATATGTATGGTATGATGCAAACAAACAATTGCTAACTGCCGAGCCAATTCCTAATGTGGCAGTAGGTGGTGGCAATGCTACCGAGACTTACTATGTTAGTACGAAGAACACTGACGGTTGTGAGAGTCCATTGATACCTGTAGAGGTAACGATAAGTGGTGCGCCAACTCCTGTTGTGACAAATGTGTCTTATTGCTTGAATGATCCTTTGGCTGCTCCATTGGAGGCTACTCCAAGTATAGGAGATGATGTAAATGAGACATGGTCAATACAATGGTATGATGCGAGCGGAACAAAAATAAGTACACCAACTCCTGAAGTGAATAGTGTTGGAGAAACAACTTATTATGTGTCTCAGATCTCAAGTATAACTGGAGCAGAGAGCGGAAAAGTTCCTGTGAAGGTAACTGTTTATGGTGTGGCAAAACCAGATGTGAGTTCAAACCGTTTACAGTATTGTGAGGGAGAAGCTTACGAGAAAGTTGTTGCATTCAGTCAATCGAATGCAGATGCATATTTGATGAGTGATGCAACTCCAAGTTTTGTGTGGTCGGTGGATAACGTCGAGGTTAGTGATCCTTCGGTAACAACGCAGAAGGAGTCGATAACCTATGGTGTAAAAGAAACCTATACTATTGATGCTGCAACCAACCACGTGTGCGAGAGTGAACTAGCAGAGTTTGTTGTGAAAACGACTTTTGTGCCAAGTGTAACAGGTGATTTAACTGTGAACTATGTGATGAAAGAGGGTGAGAATGGAACTTTCCCAGCATTAGATGATAAGAATCCAAATGTGGCAAAAGCTGCTACAGGATTTAACTTGGTTTGGTATGATGAAAATAAACAGGAAAGTGCTACAGTACCAACGCCAAAGAAAAATTCGACATGGAAAGAGGGTGAAGATCAAAAGATAACTTATTATGTTGCACAAAGTGATGGAACATGTTCGAGCGATACTCTTCCTGTATTGGTAACAATAAGTGATTCTCCAATGCCGAAGACCTCTCCTGTTGAGTATTGTCAAAATGCCATTGCGCAAATGTTGACAGCTCTTATCAATGAAGATGCTGAACCTGCTTCTAATTATGAATTGGTATGGTATGATGAAACAGCCGAAAATGAGTTGTCGGAAGCTCCAACACCAAAGACAGATGTTGTTGGAGAAACAACTTATTATGTGGCTCAACGTCATCAAACAACCAAAGCATTGAGTGCAAAATCTCCATTAAAAGTGACGATTTATGCATTGCCAGAGTTGACAAACGATGTTGTCCCAGCACAATGTGGCGGTTCTGTGATATTGAGTAATTACATGAGGGAAAAGAGTGGAATGACTATCACTCAAAATTTCTATAAAGAAGATCTTGTTTCTTCTACATCGAGCCCTTATACTCCAACTACTGAGATCGTATCAGAAAGTGGAATCTACTATTCTGATGGATACTACACGTTGTCAAATGGAGAGAAATGTATGTCAGTGATAGTAAATGTGGAAGTTAATATTCATGACTTGTCAGATTTACAGGTAGCGGGTGATGAAACAAGTTGTCCAAACGATACAAAAGAGTTGATAGCTGTCGCAAAAAGTATACAACCGGGTGTTGTAACTTATACTTGGGAAGATGGTACATCGACTACAGATGGCAAATATACCACTCCAACCTTGACTGGCAATTACGGAAAGAAATACACCTTCACGGTGAAAGCAAGTGCTGGTGCTTGTGTTGAAACGCTGAAAGCTACTCATGAGGTGACTATAAATAAGGGCGCTTTGACTGGCGAGATGACAATGAACGGAGTAAGTCAGAAAGTGTATAAGACTTGCGGTGACGAGAATATCACCATCGCTACCACACACGAAGGTACTGACTACCAGTGGACAACGCTTGATGGAACAGCGGTGAGCGGAACTACCAGCATAGAGGTGACGCCAACACAGACTACCACATACGTTCTCAACTTGACGAATGTCTGTGCAACAAGTGACACGGTGATTGTGGAAGTTCACCCGTTGGCTGTGACTGCCGACTGGTCGAAACTTAACACTACCATCTGTGAGGGAACACCATTCTCCGCAAGTTTGAACATAACGGGATATGATGCCAGCATGACAGGCTCATACATCAAGTGGTATAAGAATGACGAGGAACAGACACAATACGCTAACAAGGAGACATTGTCCGTAGAGAGTGGAAAGGCTTCTGATAGCGGTGTCTACAGATATGAGGTTAGCAATGGCATCTGTGTGATTCCGGAGAGCGGAACGACCGACTCTGGAGAACTCACGGTTGTTGAGAAGGTTACCTACACCAAGACTGAAAATGTGGTCTCTTGTTCTGCTGAGGAGGTCGAAATTGCTGTGAAGACAGATGACAGCGATGCTGTTGTGACTTGGGCGGACGATGCAACGGCAGATGCTACTCGTATGGTAAGTCCGACAGAAAATACAACCTACAAGTTTACTGTGACTCGTCAGACAGTCTGCGTGACCGAGGATGAGTTGGATGTTCAGGTGAAGGCCAAACCAGAGGTGACGATAGAAGATGTTAATTTGTGTGCTGGAGACAAGACCATACTAAAGGCAGAGGCAACGGGTGACGAACTGATTGGCTATGTATGGACGAATGGAGCAGGTGAGGAGTTCACCACGACGAACCTCACTGTGAATCCAGATTCCACAGAGTATTATACGATCACAGTGAAGTCCAAATCTTGTGGTGACACGAGTGCCACAGTGAAGGTGACCGTTGTAGAGTTGCCAGAGTTGGAGGTGGATTCCATTGCATTGAGAAGCAGAGAGATAAGAGTGTTGTCTGGTGGTTCTTCGACCAACTTCGAGTATAGAATAGACAAAGGTAACTGGCAGACGGATGGTCTGTTCGAGAACATTGCCTATGCATTGCATACAGCTTATGCGAAGGATGAGTTGGGATGTGAGGGAAGTCTGATGTTCGAGGTGGTAGCACCTCCAGTTGTATTGCCAGAGTTCTTCACACCACAGGGAGACGGTGTCAATGACGAATGGGACTTGGCAAAGATTCTTGATGTCTATCCAGATGCTGTAGTTAAGGTGTTTGACCGATATGGAAAGGTGGTGGCAGAGTTGAAGGGCGATGTTGATTCATGGGATGGATCCTACAACGGAAAAATGTTGCCATCAACCGACTATTGGTACACGATAAACATTCCAGAAATAGACAGAATGTATAGTGGACACTTCACACTGATAAGATCAAAGTAGGGGCGAATTGCATTCGCCCCCTTTTGCGAATTGCATTCGTCCCTTTTGCGAGCTGCATTCGCCCCTTTCGCGAATTGCATTCGTCGCTTTTGCATGTTGCATTTATCGCATTTACATGTTGTATTCGCTCCTTTTTTTATATAGCATTCGTCTCTTTTATGTTTATGTTGAAGAATTTAGAGGATATAAAATTGCACGTTTTGTTAGAATGAAGTATAGACCATTAAAAAGATGCAATTTGTTTGCGCGAAAAATTTCATATAAATAAATTTCGGAATGTGCGTTTTTTTTGTTTCTTTTGCACAAAATTTGGATAATTGTGTCCAGTAAGGTTTTATATGGCAAAAAAAAGAAAATACAAGTTCTTTAATTCAAAATTGACATCAGCAGTTAGTATATCGATGGTGTTGTTCCTTTTAGGATGCACATTATCGATTGCGATGATTGCGCCACGTTTCTCCAATACTATTTTAGAGAAGATAGCAATCAATATCTTTATGGAGGATGGTGCGACAGAGGCTGATATTCAAAAGATGGATAAATTTTTGCAGGAACAACCTTTTACCAAAACAGTTACATTTAAAAGCAAGGAGCAGGCTATCATTAGCATGTGTGAAGAGATAGGAGAGGATCCTGAAGAGTTTAAAGATCATAATCCTTTGCCCAATATGTTTGAAGTATATCTTCAAGCCCAATATGCCAATAATGATAGTATTATGTTTGTGGAGCAACGCTTGACAAATATGGATTATGTGAAGAAGGTAGATTATCAAAAAAGTTTTATTCAATCTATTGGTAGCAAGATAAATAGAATCACCTTGTTATTGTTGGGTGCGACGCTCATTTTATTGGTGATTTCGTATGTGTTGATAAGAAACACGATTCAATTGTTGATTTATTCAGATCGTTTTATGATTCATACCATGAAATTGGTTGGAGCCACAAAACATTTCATTCGTAAGCCCTATATGAAGCAAGGACTCTGTATTGCTTTGGTTGCATTTGTTCTTGTATTAATTTACATTTTTGCCTTGAATTATTTCTTCAGGGATGTGTTACCATTCGATATAGTAAATATGAATGATCCTTCTGTATGGATGTTGTTTGGTGTTTTACTGTTATGCAGTATTATTATTACCAGTGTTGCAACATTCTTTGCTGTTAATAAATATTTGAGACAGAAAGCAGATGATTTATATTATTTGTAAGAATTAAAAGATTAAAAAAATAAGATATGAATTACGCATTATCAAAAAAGAATTTGACGCTAGTAGGTGTCGGTTTTGTTATCATCCTAGTTGGATTTTGTTGTATGATTGGAGGAGGAAGTGAAGATGGTGTTACTTTTAATCCAGAGGTGTTTAGTACAAGAAGAATTGTTATTGGTCCGATGATAGTTTTGTTTGGATTCTTTTTTGAAATATATGCCATTTTAAGATCACCTAAAGATGGCGGAAACAACCTTTTTGATTTTATCAAAAAGAATGATACACCAAAGATTGCTGTAGATAATGATGAAAAAGCAATTGAAAATAATCAAATAAAATCAATAGCGGAGTAATGGATACTTTACAAGCATTTATTCTTGGTGTTATTCAAGGTTTGACAGAATATCTTCCTGTAAGTAGTAGTGGACATTTAACCATTGGATCTTATTTGTTCGGATTGGAAGACGGAGAATCCAATTTGATGTTTACGATTGCTTTGCATGTGGCTACAGTATTAAGCACATTAGTCATTTTATGGAAAGAGATCGTGTGGTTGATTAAGGGTTGCCTTAAATTTCAATGGAATGATGAGATGAAATATATGGTAAATATCATCATTACGATGATTCCGATTGGAATTGTAGGATTTTGTTTTAAGGATGCTGTTGAAGAGGTTTTCGGATCGGGCTTGATGATTGTTGGCTTGATGTTATTATTGACAGCTGCTTTATTGGCATTTGCTTATTTCGCAAAGCCACGTCAGAAAGAACAAATATCAAAATTGGATGCACTTATCATAGGAATATCCCAAGCATGTGCTGTGATGCCAGGTTTGTCTCGCTCTGGAACTACTATTGCAACAGGTTTGTTGTTAGGTAATAAGAAGGAGAAGATGGCTCAGTTTTCTTTTTTAATTGTCATTCCGCCAATTTTGGGAGAAGCTCTTTTGGATTGTATCAAAATGGCAAAAAATGGATATGCGTCAGTTGCAGGTGATATATCTCCGATTGCTTTGATTGTAGGTTTTGTGACAGCATTTGTATTTGGATGTCTTGCTTGCAAATGGATGATTAATATAGTAAAGAAGGGGAAATTAATTTATTTTGCCATCTATTGTGCAATTGTTGGAGCAGTATGTGTGGCATGTTCCATCTAAATGATTAGTAAATGGATTTTACAGAAGGCGAGATTCTCTATTTTGATAAACCACTTCGTTGGACTTCCTTTGATTTGGTGAATAAAGCACGAAATATTATTCGTCACCAGTTAGGGATGAAGAAAATAAAAATTGGTCATGCTGGCACATTAGATCCTTTGGCAACAGGGGTGATGATTGTCTGTACGGGAAGAGCGACAAAGAAGATAGAGTCATTTCAGTATCAAACGAAAGAGTATATCGCGACATTAAAATTGGGTGCAACAACTCCTTCTTTTGATTTAGAGACGGAGGTAGATGCTACATTCCCGACAGAACATATCACGGAATCTTTGTTGAGAGAGACGCTTTCTCACTTTATTGGAGAGATAAAACAAATACCGCCAACCTATTCGGCTGTGAAGATTAATGGCAAGAGAGCCTACGAGTATGCACGTAAGGGTGAGGAGGTGGATATAAAACCCAAAACACTCGTTATTGATGAGATAGAATTATTATCCTTTGATGATAACGAAGCAAAAATACGAGTCGTATGTAGCAAGGGAACGTATATTAGAGCGTTGGCACGAGATATAGGAGAAGCCTTGAATAGTGGAGCTCATCTGATAGGCTTACAACGTACGAGAATTGGTGATGTGACATTGTCTGATTGTATGACAATAGAACAGTTTGAAGAGAAGATTGAACAAATTTCAGAAGAATATAAAATTAGTAACGACAATAATAACAAAGAGTTATGAAACTATCCAAATTTAAATTCAATTTGCCAGAGGAGCAAATAGCGCTTTATCCTGCTCATAATAGGGATGAGTCTAGATTGTTGGTACTTAATCGTAAAACAGGAGAAATTGAACACAAAGAATTCAAACAAGTGTTGGATTATTTTGATGAACAAGATGTCTTTATTTTTAATGACACAAAAGTATTTCCTGCTTGCTTATACGGAAATAAGGAAAAAACCAATGCAAAAATTCAAGTTTTCCTATTAAGAGAATTGAATGCAGAGATGCGTTTTTGGGATGTATTAGTGGATCCTGCTCGTAAGATTAGAATTGGTAATAAATTATATTTTGGAGAGGATGATTCTTTGGTTGCAGAGGTGATTGATAATACAACTTCTCGAGGAAGAACATTGCGTTTTTTGTATGAAGGTTCTTATGAGGAATTCAGAGAGACATTGTATAAATTAGGAGAAACTCCATTGCCTGATCACATTAAGGATCGTCGTGCAGTAGAACCAGAAGATGAAGAACGATATCAAACTATATTTGCAAAGAATGAAGGTGCTGTTGTTGCACCAGCTGCAGGACTTCATTTCAGCAAACAATTGATGAAACGTCTTGAAATAAAAGGATGTGAATTTTCGTTTATTACATTGCACGCAGGTTTGGGTAATTTCCGCGATATCGATGTGGAGGATTTGACAAAACATAAGATGGACTCTGAAGAGTTGGAAATATTGGCAGATCAAGCTGAAATTATCAATCGTGCACATTTGGCTAAGAAACATGTTTGTGCAGTAGGAACAACTGTTATGCGTGCAGTGGAAAGTAGTGTGGGTACAGATGCTATGGTGAAACCATTCAAAGGATGGACTAATAAATTTATCTTCCCTCCATACGATTTCACTGTGGCAGATCGAATGATTACCAATTTCCACACACCATTATCAACATTATTGATGTTGGTTTGCGCATTCGGTGATTATGATAAGGTGATGAATGCTTATGATGTGGCAGTAAAAGAGGGATATCGATTTGGTTCTTATGGAGATGCCATGTTAATAATTTAAATTTACGAAGAATGATTTTTCATTATTGAAAATTTATTTATTGAAAAATATCAGTAAAAAGAACGTGCGTTGAGAACGCACGTTTTTTTTTTGTTATTGTTGTACTTTTTTATATTTTTGTGAATTATTTGGACTGATAGTGCTCTATTTTTCTGAAAAATTTAGAGAGGGAAAAATGGAAATAATCACATATTTTCTACTTGTATTAGTCTGATTTGATAATAGAAATTAATTTATAATATTCTCATTTTGAGTGTTATATAAAAGGAAATAAATAACATACGATTTTAAGATGAAATCTTTTTCTGCTTTCATTGGACGCTTAGGAGCGTTCGTTTTAATGAGTTTGATGACAGTGTCGGCTTATGCGCAGGCATTGAGAACAAACTCTAATGAGGTGTGTTTTGGCGAACCTGTAGTGTTAAGTATATCAAATTTCGGAAGTGGTGCTGTTTTTGTTTACAAATCGGAGGATGGAGGCAATTCTTTTAAAAAGGTTGCATCTTCAGGAGCGGACAAGACTGGCACGATTACTTATGTTGAGAATATGCAACGTGAGGTTGTATATTATTTTGAAGATCAGAAGAATTCGTCGTTGAAAACGAGTCCGGTAAAGATTACTTTAAAAAGTAATTGTAAGGAGGTTTGTCATACAACGACTACTGGTGAATATTATTTGGGAACAGACTTTAATCCAACAAATGGATGTAATGAAAATCAGATTGATTTTAATAGTTTGAACTGTTTGGAAAACCATTTTAGAACAAATGGTATAACATTCCGTGGATGTGTAGGAAGTAAAGTTGTAAGAGGATGGAAACCTAATGGAAGAGGTTCGACAGATAGGGATGTCCAAGAAGGTGTTGAGGGGTTAAACTATTATAATGTTTTTAATGGAGGTTCTTGTAATAATACACCTTTTACTTTGATCTTTGATGAAAAACAGTATTATGGAAAGTCATTCCGATTTACCATGAGATTGTATGTTGATATGTCGAATTGTTATGGGGATTTTGATAGTGAGGCAAAAATGAATTTCCGTACATCTTTCGGAAATGATGCTGCTTTGTATGTAGATATGGATATGTATGATGTCTACAATCAAAGTCGATTGTTAAAATCATATCACGTAGGACCTAAGTACACTCATGTGGACAATGATTTGAAAGTGGGTGGCGATTTGAATAGTTTCTATAGACAAGGTGTCCGTGTGGTTAGAATGGAATTTACTTTCTATGGAACATTTAGAACAAATAACCCAGGAACGCAATTGATGATATATCCAGAGTTCCAACAATGGAAGTCATGTGCACAGGTGGCTGTCGACTATATTTCAGGTGAAGCTGCCAATGTATGTTTGGAACATGGCGCTGTGTGTACGGGTGAGATGGCTCATGTAAATGCAGCAGGTTTCCCTAAAGGTGCTTATTATAAGTGGGAAAAATTAGATCCTCGTACTAATATATGGTCTCCAATGGATGCAAACGGATTCAATGGTCAATATGATGGTAAACAATCGATTGACGTGTTGGTAGACTATGTGGGAACTAGAAAATATAGGGTTTCGGATAGCAATAGCAATATGCAACCCTTAGAGTTTACTATTACAGGTGAAAATTGTGAACCCTTACAACCTTCTGATATAGAAGGACCAGAAGGACTTTGTGTGCCGAATAGCGCAGAACAAGGAAAATTTTCAGTATACCCTTTGGACGCAAATGAATTAGTTCGATATACATGGAAATTTATCACTCCAAGTGGAGCAGAGTTTGGTAGTGATAGGATATCTTTCTCTGGTGGTAAATTGGATACAGTACGAAGAGGTGGTTCTATTTACTTAGTGTTGGATGGAACAGCTGAAGAAGGTGTATATACGGCTATTGTTCAACCTGTAAAAACTGCTTATGGACAAGATGGACAACCGTATGAACAATTAGCTGGAGACCCTATCAAAAAGACATTTACAGTATATAGAACTCCGCAAATACAAGTTATCAAAGAGGGTACAGACCCATTAAAACAAGATGAAGTTTTACTTTGTGCAACAGATAGAAGTCAGAAAATAGTTGCTATTGCCGATGTGAAAAGTGGATTTAGCTCTATTCATGAAGGTAAATATGTGTATACATGGAAGTATGGAGCAAAAGGTAAAACGTTTGAGTCTGTGGTAGATTTTCCAGATATGGGATCTTGTGACGGCTCTTACAAGGAACATTCTGCACGTGTAGATGTTGAAATTAGTGGTGTGGGTTGTAAAGCATCTGCTGAAACCTCATGGAAATTAGCACCCATTGAAAAACCAACCATAAAATGTCCTGTTAATAATAGTTTAACTTATACATTAGGTACTACTCAGAAGGAGTATAGTATCAGATGGGATTTCCCTGAATATACAGCAGGATGTGAAACAAATCCGACATTGAAAGTGGATTTGAATTTTACACCTAAGGTTGGCTCTAAAATCACGAATAACGTTATTACTTCTCGTAATGAGATTAATTCATTAACTAAAATATTCTCGTTACCAGCAGGTGAAGGTACTATTACATATAGTGTCGTTGATGGCTGTGGTAATGAAGCGAAATGTCAGATGTTGATAACGGTAAAGGATGTCACACCTCCTTCATTACCATGTGATGAAATACCACATTATACAACAAAACTTACGTTACAGGAAGGTTGTGATGCGGCTCCCGAATACGATCATTCAACATTGCCTACAATTGTGCCACCAGTATTAAGAGATTTGAATGGTGTGGATGGTGAAGTTGTTGGTCAATATCGTGGACGTGTGGCTAATCCAGCAACAATCCCAACCCCACAAAGTTTTGATGAAAGTATGTTTGACGTAAAGGTCGACATGAATGAAAACTATGTGGTAGGTGATACTTATATTTTGTGGGCATTCTCTGATGCATCTGGTAATACTGCTTATTGTATTCAAATCGTAAGTGTAGAAGATGATAGAAAGCCAAATGTTAATTGTATTGATCCTAACATCGGTTATGTAAAGAGTTTGGAAGGTGAGTGCGGTTTGTCTGTTACAGGACTTTTCTCACAAATGAAAGAGATTCCAACTGGTAAGGATGTATGCTCAGGAGAGGGTCAGGATCTAACCGCAGAAATCTATTATCGAAATGCGTTAGATGATGACTTCATTCATGTCCCTTTGTCTGATTTTGAAAAAATCATATTTTATGTGGGAGAGTCTTATGATGTTATATGGAGATTCTTTAAGATCAAAAATGCAGCTATTTATGAAGATTGTATTGGACAAATATCTGTTCAAGATTCAGAGCCTCCTCATTTTGATTGCTCAACCTTACCATCGATTCGTGTAACAGCTAATAGTTTCAAACCAGAGAACAAAGGTTATGTTTATTTGGACTATGCAACGAAAGCAGACGTTAAGCAAGGTAAGGATACATATAGGGGTACATTAGCAGAAATATTTGAAAATAATGATATTCGTCTTATCGACCCTTCTGAATTGATTGATAACTGTCATGGTGATGTGACAATCATTACAACATTAACAGGTCCATCTGATCCTACGGGTAAGGAAAAAACAGAAACGATAACTTCGTTGAAGCAGTTAGAAGATCACAAATACTATGTTGGTTTAACGACTATCAATTATCAGTTTATTGATGAACATGGTAATTCGTCGTCTTGTGCTCAAACTATTATTGTAACTGCAGGAACGACACCTATACCAGATTGTCCATCGACAGCTGATACAACGGTTTATGTCGATGAACAATGTAAAACTGAGTTTGTGTTGACAAAAGCACAGGTTCCAACGGCTAAGATTCCAGTAAACCAAGAAGGTGCTTGGTTCCAAATGAGTCATAATTCTGTATCATCATTGCATTTGAAAAGTGGTGATTGTACGGAATTGGCAAATTATTATCCGGATAATATAAACAATTTGTCTGGTGTTCATCCTTTACAAAATCAACCAGGTCCTGCATTGCCTGGTGGTCCAACTCCAGGTGGTTCACAAGAATTTACGATAGAATATCTTTGTGACCAATATATGAACAATTGGGATAAATTCAATGGTAATAATGGCAATAACTTTTGGAGGGTTTGGTCATCTAATTTTGATGCCAATAATCAAGATAAGATTTTGATTAAATCTAATAGCTTGACTACTGTAGTTGAATACACAGGTTATCCGTATGAAGTTGAATTGTTGGATCCCGATGGTGTTTCTATTGTGAAAGTTGAAAATCCATACGAAGAAGATGATAAAGCTGCAACTCGAGTTTTAGCACCACGTTTCTATGATCAAGGAGGTCGAGGAACAGAGTGTAAAGAACTTTCTCATGTTTGTGAATATGCAGATGTGAAGTTGCAAAATCATTTTAATGATCAGATTATCAAAGAAAGTTTATCCAAGGGTGATTATCGTTTAGTTTATCGTTTCCAAAACGAGAAAGGTGGTATCCAAATTGATAGTTGTGTGATATTTGTTCATGTCAGTGATTCGATTCCTCCAGTTTTGGAATGTGGTGATTGGAATAAGTCTGGTGAGTTTGTCGCTGGACCAGATTGTCGTGTTCCTGTTGATTCTGTACCATGGTTCAAGAAACCAACTGCAGTGGATTTGAATGCAAAAGACAATTGTACGACTGATATTGATAAATTTAAAATTTCATGGAAACGTTCGTGGGAAAGTTATAAGGATATTGCTATTGATGCTGCATTAACGGATGCTTTCTTGATTGGCGTCACGACCATGAAATGGATTGTAACGGATGAGTCAGGTAATTCATCTTATTGTGAACAAACCATAACTGTTGTTGATAAGACAGGTCCGTATGTTGATTGCTCGAAGTTGACAACGATTTATGCAGAAACAGAGGAGAATTGTGAAGCCTCTGCTGAGTCTGTTATCAAGGCAGGTCTTTCTACTCCATATGCGGATGATGATGTATGTTCTCCTACAGGTGGAAGAATTCCTGGTGAAGGCGTTCGTGATGATGGAAAAGATGTGTTTACAGATCCTTATCCAAGAGGAACAACAACTATAACATGGACATTTAAAGATTCTTTGGATAATATCTCTACTTGTACTCAAAAAGTTGTTATTACAGACCATACCAACCCAGTCTTTGATAAGTGTGATGAGATGGAAGATGTTACCATTGTACTTGAACCTGATGAGTGTACAGCATCTAAAGATGTTGTTGAGGCTGCTTTAGGTTCGTTTACAGCTATTGATGATTGTGATGGTGATGTTCCTGGTATTCCTCATGTGTTACTTCCTGATAGTACATTGGCTGATTTATATGATTCCTTTATAAAGGATACAACATATATTATAGTATGGACGTTCACTGATTTATCTGGTAATAGCATCAGTTGCTCTCATCGCTTGACAATTAAGGATGTGACAACTCCTCATGTTGATGAAGTATGTAAAGATCCTGAAACTGATGTTGATGCTACTGTAACATGTTCGGTTGACTATGATGAGTTGCATTTGCCTGATATTTCAGAAATGATCTTGAATGATAAGTGTGACGGTCCTCTTACGCCTCAAATGGTTGCAAAAATTGCACAACCAGATCATTCTTATATGACTTATGAAAACGAGGAGTTGAAAACAATCACCTATCCAGTTACGGCTACTGGTTATCCTCATAAAATATGGTGGATATATACTGATAAGGCAGGTAATAAAGACACTTGTCAGATGTTGATCAATATCAATGATAAGACTTTACCTGTATTGGAAGACTGTGATGTGGATCCTGTGATTCATTTGACAGTGGATGGTGATATTTGTGCTATGAATCCTGCCAATGTAAAGGCTTATGTTGTTGAACCTAAAGCTCATGACGAATGTGATGATTACTTGTCTCAACAAGGATTGACATGGATGACTCCTGTTGTTCAACGATTCTATATTGATTCTACTTTAGTATTAGGTACATTAGGTGACACATTGGGTTACAACTATGATACGACAATGGTCGCTGATGGTATTACCAAAATGTGGGATGAAGATGTTTTCCCTAAAGGTACAACCATGATGCGTTGGATTTTCACGGATCATTCAGGAAATAGTGTATCGTGTGAGAAAAGTATAATTATTCATGATTATACACCTCCATATTTTGATTGTGATGAGATTCAACCAGATACTTTGCGACCAGAGGCTCATAAGGGTGAATGTCAGGTGGAGTTTGGAAATTTGAAACGTGAGGTTCTTGATAAGCTTGGATACACTGCCTGGGATGCTTGTGCGGGTGATTCTGTTCCTGGCTTATTAACGATTGATGGTATGCTTGAACTTCCAGAGGAATATACCATGTCTGTTGGTGTTACCTATAAATTGTTATGGTTGTTCCAAGATGCAGATAAAAACAGAACTACTTGTCCGCAATATATTTTACCATCACATGTAAATGATATTAATTTTGATTGTAATACAATAAAAGACACATCAGTATTTGCAGCTGCGGGAGAATGTTCTATCTCGGCAGATTCTTTGAAGCTACCTACTCCGGTTGCGATAGATTCATGTGCTGAATTGTCTGGTTTGGGAGGAGAATTCCCTGCTGTCGGTTATCGATCAGATTCTCTTCCTATGACCGCTCCTTTCCCTACGGGAAATACGTTGGTTAAATGGATGTTTGTTAGTCCATGGAATCTTCATGATACATTATGGTGTGAACAAAATGTATTTGTCAAGGGAAATAAACATTTTGATTTGGATTGTGAGACACTTACACCGAACAAGTTAGAAATCTTGTCTGATTGTGGTCCGACCGATCCTGAAAAATTCGCAATTGATACTCCGAGAGTCGCTGATCCATGTATTGTTGACGAGAACAATCCTGAATATTGGAGATATGGTAAGGGAACTCGTTCTGATGCAAAAGATTTAACCGAACCATTCTCATTAGGTTTGACTAATATTCAATGGATATTCACTGACTTTACGGATGCTATTCATGATACATGTTCGCAAGATATTTATATCAGAACATCTTTGGATATGATCTTTGATTGTGATTCGTTAACGGCTGATACAATTAAGATTGATGCTGTTGAAGGTGAGTGTACAGTAGATGCTTCTTTGGTGAAAGATAAGATAAAAACTCCATTTGCTCTTCATCCATGTCCAACAGAGAGTGGTGTGGATACAATATGGGGTACACCAGAACGTCGTTTTGGTACGCCGATGGATTCTTCTTATTACGTAGGATTGACAGAAATCATTTGGACATTTATTGATACATCAGCAACTTTAGTTCATGATACGATGACTTGCTCTCAATGGATTCAGGTAGGTGATGTAAACCAAATGCCAGTTAAATGTGAAAATTACCCAGATATGGTTTATCGATTGAATCCTAATGACTGTGAAATTTCATGGAAGGATTTGAATCTGAATATTCCTCCTGTAGTAGATCTTTGCTCTCATAAGATTATTGATCCTGTTGTGACAAGATCATCTGGTAAGAACTTAACATTAGTAACAACTATAACTGGCACAGATACAACTGTTGTTATTGATGCAGACGCATTCTCAGTTGGCGTTGATACTTTAGTATGGACCTATTCATTCCAAGGTCAACTTTTCGTCTGTGACCAAATTATTACGGTGAAAGATAGTATGCAACCTATCTTTGATTGTTCTTCTTTAACTGCATTAGAAGTATTTGTTTCTGGTACATGTGAAGCACCTGCATCAACTATAGTTGATTCTTTGCCAAATCCATGGCCAGCTGCTGAGGAGCAATGTACGAAGCAACTTATTCCAGGTCGTGTTTATTTAGAGGATGGTCGTGAATTGGATCCGACTTCTAAGTTTACTGTGGCTGTTGGAAGTCATCGATTAACTTGGGTCTTTATTGATACGGTAATCAATGAAATAGGAGATACATGTTATCAAGACCTTGTTATTAAGAGTGATTTTAAACCTATTATTAATTGTGATACGTTACCATTAGATACGTTTATAACTTATAATTGTGATACTATTCTATCACAAAGTAGTATTCGTATCCCAGTTGCTTTGGATTCTTGTACGAAAGATACTATATATGGTACAGGTACACGTTCTGATGGAAAGAGACTTTATGATGACCCATATTCAGTCGGAACTACGATCATTTCATGGATGTTTGTAAGTCCTTATTCAACTGAGGTCTCTATTTGTACACAACCAATTGTAGTTCTTACTCAGAAAGAACCTGAGTTCAATTGCGATGATTTGGATACAATTCGTGTTGCATCTGAACCAGGTGAGTGTTTCGCTGCGCTTACTGCAATCATAGATAAGTTACCTGATCCTATTGCTACTGAAGCATGTACGGGTAATAAGATCCATGGAAAATATTCTGCAGAGGATGGAGGTCCATTACCTGACAAGTTTATTGTCGGTGATACTACCTATATAAAATGGACTTTCATGGATTCTGCTTATAATGCAGTTCCTAAGATTTGTTATCAACCAGTATTGGTTACAGGCGATCAAAAACCTTTGTTTGATTGTGATACGTTTAGTCATGATACAATTATTATAGAAGGTTGTGATACTACCTTAGACGCTCAGACTATTCATACGCCAATTGCTTTGGATGCTTGTACAGGTGACACCGTATATGGCATTGGAGAAAGATTAAATGGAGAACCATTGTATGGGGTATATCCAGTAGGTACGACAACTATTCGTTGGAAATTTATCAGTCCGTTCTCTTCTGTATCCGATTCATGTGATCAACAAATAACTTTGTTGACTACCAAAGAAATTGATTTCAATTGTGAGGATTTGAAACCAGATAGTATCAATGTGGAAAAAGGCGAGTGCTCAGTTTTGGTTGAGTTGCCTACTCAATGGGCTAAACATCCATGTCCTGAACAATCTGGTGTGTCAAAAATAATTGGTGTTCCTTCTCTTGGAACAGATACATTTACATTAAACGAGGATTCAACAAAATGGTCTAAGATTGTTCCAACTGGAGTGTGGACAATTCAGTGGACATTTACTGATACTTCTAACACATTGGAAAATCCTGTAAAGAAGTGTGACCAAACCTTGTTTATTGGTGATGTTAATGATATGCCAGTTAAATGTGACAATTATCCTGATACGATCATTGTTTTGCCACCTACAGATTGTGAAATATCTTGGTCGATGATAGGATTTGTTGATTCTGTTGTTGTCGATTTATGTTCTGGTGATACGGTTAATCCAGTATATACAAGATGGAGCGGAAAAACAATGAGTGATCCATTCACTGTTGGTATTGATACCATCTACAGATCTTATTCTTATGAAGGACAAAACGTAGTTTGTAAACAGAGAATAGATGTTTTAGATTCTGTGGCTCCTTATTTCAATTGTGATACCTTGAAACCAATTGAGATTGTTGCTCCAAAGGGTAAATGTGAAATAACATCCGATTTGTTAGAAGATTCACTTGGCGTTTGGTATGCGGTAGATTCTTGTACTAGTGCTCAAGTTTTAGGCGTAGCATATGTTGACGGAATTGAGGTGAAGAACGTGTCCGCACATGTGGGTGACACGTTGAATGTACATTGGATTTTTAAAGATTCCACTTTGAATGCGGTTGCTAAGGAGTGTGATCAGTTGGTTACTGTTGTGGGTCAAAGCGAACCATTGTTTGACTGTAATTCATTGGAAGATTTGACATACAAAATACATGTTGGAGATTGCGCATTCCCTGGAGATTCTTTGAACTTAACCATCCCAATAGCATTAGATTCATGTACTAATACAGAAGTGGAAGGTGTAGCCTCTCGTCAAGACGGCTTGTCAATGAGTGATTCTTTTGCAGTGGGCGAGACAATGATTGATTGGACATTCAAGAGTCCATATAGTATCAATCCAAAGATCTGCTCTCAGAAGATAGTAGTTGAAGACAAAAATGCACCTACACCAGATTGTGATGCTTTGCCAGATACAATCAGAGTTAGAATCACAGATGAGTCTAAGTTTGAAACTGAGATTACGTATGAGGAGTTGTTAAAGGCGAAAGATTTTGTGATTCCTACCGTCGACGATCCTTGTGATGGTTTGATAACTGCTGTGGGTGTTCGTGAAGATGGTAAACAAATGGAAGATAATTATCCATTAGGAATAATTGATATCAATTGGATTTACACAGATAAATCAGGTAACTCTGACACTTGTCATCAGGTTATCAAGGTTGAAGATTATTTGATAGATACATTGTATTGCCCAAGTGGATGGAATCATAAGACAATTTCTTGTGCTGATGAACTTCCAAAAGTTTATGAAACATATCAAGAATTTATTAACGCAGGAGGTAGTTTCTCTAATCCAGCAAAGGTTAATGAAAGTACTTTCCGTATGACTGAATCATTCACAGGAACACAATATTGTGATGAGACATATTACAGGACATATCATGTGACGGATGTGCGCAGCAATGATATTTCATGTACAGACACGGTATATGTAAAAGATACACAAGCACCTGTCTTTACAAATCTCTTAAGAGACATAACGATTGCATGTACAGATTCTATTCCAGATCCAGCAAAAGTTGAGGTGACAGATTGTGATCCAAATCCTGTTGTGACAATGAAGGAAGTTAGTCATCAAGGTACGAATCCTTCTCAATGTGACTATTACACCTACGATATAGATCGTACTTGGGTGGCAGTCGACCGATGTGGTAACAGGGATACGATGGTTCAAATAATACATGTGGTGGATACAATCGGTCCTTCTTTCGATTTCCCAGAAGATTGGAAAGAGGAAGTGCTTTCTATTTATCGTAAAGGTTGTTTGTTTGAAGTACCAGACTTCTCGGTGACAGCTCGAGCAATTGCTACTGATAATTGCTCTGACGTGAATAACTTGTTTATTGAACAAACGCCTAAGGCAGGAGAGTATATTACAAAAACATCCGATGTGATTGTAAAAGTATCCGATATGTGCGGTAATTCAGATTCCTTTACGGTTAGTGTGTATGTTCCATTACGCGAAAGTATAACATCTATCTATGCATATGATACAACTACTTGTGTCTCTGATAACCATGCGTTGAATTTGAATACACAAAAAACCAGATATGCAAAGGGTCGTTATTTGATAGAAGATCCTTTCGATAACTCATATTATTATGTGGAAAGTACATTCTACTATGATATATTTAGAGGACACATATCTGATTCTACGGTTGTATATAGTTCTAATCCATATACTTATCTGATAGATGAAAATCAAAAGACGGAATTAGCACCTCTTACTCGTCATGCAAGTAGTGACAGATATTATTTTGTTGCATACGATACGTTGACATTATGTTCTGATACATCTTCAGCGATGATTCGATTGAAAGAACGCCCAAGAATTTCATTAGAATCTACATCTTATGATGTTTGTGAATTGGTTCATATCGATTCTACTATGTTATATGATTATCTACAGTGTACAGATAATATGGGTGGTGATACAGTATTGTCTGAAGGCTGGTTGTATGCTGGAGAAAAGTTTGATTTGGAGAAAGATACTATTCCATATAGTTCGAAAAATTATTCATTTGTTTACTATATGGAAAATGAGTGTGGAATGTCTACTTCTTTAGACTCTTATGCAGAGTTCTGCGGAACAGAATTAGAAACACGACAAGATAGTATCGATTATGTGGGAGGAAAAGAAAACTTGCAATTATTAAAAGACGATAAATTTGTCAAGTCAGATTCTATTACAATGTATGTTCATCAAAGATTCTTACCAAAGAATATTATTATAACGACAGAACCACATGATCCAAGTCGTATTTGGTTGGGTGAAATTGTTGAGTTACAATTACATACTGATTATGATTATACAACATTAACATGGCATAAAGTCGTTGGAGAATATGACAGAAAAGATGTGATTGTTGGAAAAGATGAAAAAGAATTTGAATTTATTCCAGAAAATGATGATGAAGTTGACGAAATTTTGTATATTGCAGGTCGAAATTCAAATCAAATTATTCAGGATTCGCCTAAGGACACGACAATTTATTATGTAACATTATCCGATGGTGTATGTCCTTCTGTAGCAAGTGATTTGGCTCAGGTTAATGTAATAACAAAATTACCAACAGCGTTCACTCCTTATGATAAAGATGGTTTGAATGATACATTTATGGAGAGACATTATGTTGTAATTTATGATAGATACGGACAAAAGGTATTTGAGGGATCGAATGGATGGGATGGAACTCATCAAGGTCAAATGGCTGATCCGGGTGTTTATTATTATTTGGTAACAATGACAGATGGCTCTTTGCAAAAAGGAACAATAGAAATTATATATTTGAATAAATGATAGTTGTATATTTTAATAGGTTGATATTATGATAAGGGAAACATTACATAAAATCGAATTTTTGATATTGGCGTGTATGACATTTTCTTCTATATCTGCTCAAGATGATGATATGGTGTGGTTTAGAATTTGTACGCAGGATTTTGGAGGAAATGAGGTTGATGACCCTGCAAATCCATCCAAAAATCAGAACACATTACTTCCTGAACAAGTGGGAGAAGATCTTAGATTTACGAATACACAGGGAGCAGGATGCTATTATTTGACAAAACAATCAACGACAAATCCGAAATGGCATACGGGTGGTGATCACACACATCTTGGTGATGTTACAAGAGGTTATTACATGCGTGTCGATCCTAATTCTATTGATAAAACAGAGCATCCAGATGTCGATCAGATGATTATTTATGTTCAAAAAATAGAAGGTCTGTGTAAAGGTGTTACGTTTAAATTTACGGCATATCTTGCCAATTTGTCAATTGCGGCTAATTCACATGATCCTCATTTGGCATTAGGTATTTATAAGGATAAAGAAACCTGTAAAAAAAGTGCAGCTCTTTCTTATAAGGATATTACTCTTGATATGGCTAGTGAATCTGAAATGAGTTCTGCTTCATTACCATGGAGAGAGATTACAATGATCTTTAAGTTGGAAGAGGATGTTGACTATGCTTATTTCGTTGTTTCTGCAGTTGATCCTGAAACAGAAGGATTCGATCACGCTATAGATGATATCTCTGTAGATGTACAACACCCTGCTGTTCACATTACTAATGATAGAGATTTTGAATACCATTATCCAGTAAAATTAACTTGTGATTTTCAAAACAATGGATTTTTCCCTTCTATGTCATCATTGAAATATCAATGGTATTATAGCAAAGATAGCATTGAAGCTTTTCAACCGATAGATGGTGCAACAGGTACTTATATTTCGAATACAACTTTCTCGTATACTATTCCTAGTTTCGATAAAGATGTCGATAATGGATATTATCGTGTAGTTATTGGAGAAGAAGGTAATTTTGGTTCCCCTGTATGTTCTATTCAAGGTGATATAAAAATTGCTGAAACAAAGAATAAAAAACATGTTCATTTGTGTCACAATTCAGTCGTTACAGAAGCTGATGGCGTTGAATTGAATGCAGCAACTTTAAGCGATGGTCAAGAAGTTTCGGGTAGTAATGGTATGGTGTATATCATATCAAAAACGACTCCTACGACAAAGCAAGGTGAAGACAAGTACATTTGTATAGGAGGCGTATACAATGGTGTTCAATACAACGAAGAGACTTCTTTCCCAATTAATGATACGATCAAATCTAAGGTTTATCCAGATTGTGATAGTTTGTATGTCTTGAAAACTTTATATGTTACAACTCCAAAGGAAATCCCGTTAGAAGATCAACATATTTGTCAAGGAGAAACTTATAAAGATAAAGTTTATAGTACTCCAACAACCGAGGTTTTGAAATTTGATGATGAAAATGGTTGTATGACTTATATTCAAAATGTAATTGTACATGAAACATACAATTATAGTAAAGAATATACGATTTGTGCTGGTTCGGACTTTAGAGGTGAAACATTTACTTATGGAGGTGATTTCACACGAACATATAACTATAATTCCGTATTTGGATGTGATAGTATTGAAAATGCTACTATTCATGTGACGGATAAGGTTATAGAAGAATTGGAACCTGTCTATTTATGTGAAGGTGAGTCTTATGTTCATGAAGGTACTGTGTATAAAAATCCGGGCGTGTATGAATTGAGTTCATTGTCAACAAGTAAGGTTTCTGGATGTGACAGTATCACTAAGTTTAAATTAGTGATTAATGCTAAGTATGATAATAGATTACATCCGATAGATACTGTAATTTGTTTCGGTTCTCCTTTGTTTGATAGTATTTATGAAGTTCCAACAGTAAGACCTGATACGGTAAGAGATCCTAGAACGTTTAAGACAGTAAACGGTTGTGATAGTATCGTTTATTATAGTTTGACGGTTCTTCGCGTTGAGTTACGCTTGAAAGTTAAATCAAATCGTAATACGATTTGTGGAGGTGAACAAGTTGAAATTGATGTTGCTAACTTAAAACCTGCCGATGCATTGTTGAGTTGGTCTCATACTTTCCACGGAACAGAAAGAAAAGCATTGTTTACACCAACTGAAGATATGACTTACGTTGTGTTAGCTCGAAATGAAAAGGCTGGATGTGAAGCTACTGATACGGTTCGTATTTATGTGAAGGATACGCCATATCTAACAATAGATTCGGTTGATCAACGTGATAATATTGTCCAATATCATACGGAAGGTGGAACTGCTCCATATTCTGTAATATTGGATAAAAAAGAGATTGATGCACCAGAAACAGGTGAATTGGAAAACTCATTTATTGGTATGCATACTCTTTCGATTAAAGATTCTACAGGATGTGTTTCTTCTCAACAGTTTGAAATTATTCCTATCCCAATTACTCCTGCTGAATTCTTCTCACCTAATGGTGATGGTGTCTTTGATGTGTGGACTATTGAGAATATTGATTTGTATGCAAAGGCACGTGTGAGAATTTTCTCTAGAGATGGTCGATTACTTAGGGAGTTTAATGGATCGGATGAAGATGCCTTCTGGGATGGTACTTATATGGGTCATTTAATGCCTGCCACAGATTATTGGTATGAAATTAACTTACCAGAAATCGATCGCCAATATTTGGGACATTTCACTTTAATCCATGAACAGTAATATTCTACACGGAGGATTTTTATTGAATATTCTGATATAAATTTATTGAAGGGTAAGTCATAATGACTTACCCTTTTTCTTTAATTTTCATAAACAGTCTGTCTCTTTAAATCTTAAAAAATGTTGTATGTGAAAATTCTGTTTTTTGTTTGACAACTTTTTTGTACCTTTGCACCTCGAAAATTTTGAAATACGATGGAGAATCAAAAAATTAGAAATGTGGCGATTATCGCTCACGTTGACCACGGTAAAACAACTTTAGTGGACAAAATGCTTTTGGCTGGTAAACTGATTAAAGATCATCAGACACCTGGCGAGTTAATGTTGGATAATAATGATTTGGAACGTGAACGAGGTATAACAATCGTTTCTAAAAATGTCTCTATCCGATATAAAGATTACAAGATTAATATAATAGATACTCCAGGACACTCTGACTTCGGAGGTGAGGTTGAACGTGTTTTGAATATGGCTGATGGTGTTCTCTTGTTGGTGGATGCTTTTGAGGGTCCAATGCCACAAACTCGTTTTGTGCTTCAAAAAGCGTTACAAATTGGTTTGAAACCTATTGTGGTAATAAACAAGGTAGATAAACCTAATTGTCGTCCGGAGGAGGTTCAAGAAGAAGTGTTCGATTTAATGTTTAACTTGGATGCAACTGAAGATCAATTGGATTTCCCTACGATATATGGTTCTGCAAAGAACAATTGGATGTCAGATGATTGGAAAAAACCACGTGAGAATGATATCACTCCAGTTTTGGATGCTATTATAAAATATATCCCTGAACCTCGTGTTTTAACGGGTACTCCTCAAATGTTAATTACATCTTTGGATTTCTCTTCTTATGTAGGTCGTATTGCCATAGGTCGTATTCATAGAGGTAGTTTGAAAGAGGGTCAAGATGTGTCGTTGGTAAAACGAGATGGTTCGGTAAAGAGAGTTCATATTAAGGAACTTCGTGTTTTCGAAGGATTTAGCCAGGCGTGTGTGCGTGAGGCTCAATGTGGGGAACTTTGCGCTTTGGTTGGTATTGAAGGCTTTGATATCGGTGACACTATTTGTGATTTGGAAAATCCTGAACCATTACCGCCTATCGCTATTGACGAACCTACGATGAGTATGGTTTTTGCGGTTAATGATTCTCCATTCTTTGGTAGAGAAGGTAAGTATGTAACTTCACGTCATATCAATGACCGTTTGGTGAAAGAATTGGATCGTAACTTGGCATTGCGTGTCGAAAAAGATCCTACTACTGATAAATGGACTGTGTTTGGCCGTGGTGTGCTTCACTTGTCTGTCTTGATTGAAACGATGAGACGTGAGGGTTATGAATTACAAGTTGGTCAGCCTCAGGTTATCATTAAGGAGATAGATGGTGTAAAATGTGAACCGGTTGAACAATTAACGATTGATTTACCTGATGAGGTATCTGGTAAGGTAATTGAAATGGTGGCTGTTCGTAAAGGTGATATGGTTTCTATGGAACGTAAGGGTGATCGTGTTCACTTGGAGTTTGTAATTCCATCTAGAGGTATCATAGGACTTCGTACTAACGTTTTGACTGCTACGGCAGGTGAAGCTGTTATGGCACATAGATTCTTAGAATATCAACCATATAAGGGTGAAATAGAGCGTCGTACCAATGGTGCTTTGATTGCTATGGAATCAGGTAATGCATTCGCTTATGCTTTGGATAAGTTGCAAGATAGAGGTAAGTTCTTTATTAACCCACAAGATGAAGTGTACGCTGGTCAGGTGGTTGGTGAACATTGCAAGGATAATGATATCGTTGTTAATGTGACAAAATCTAAGCAGTTGACGAATATGCGTTCTAAAAGTTCAGATGAAAAAGCTAGAATCATTCCTCCTGTCATTTTCTCTTTGGAAGAGGCTTTGGAGTATATCCGCGAAGATGAGTATGTGGAGGTTACACCTAATAGCATGCGTTTGAGAAAGATCATTTTGGATGAAATTGAAAGAAAAAAAGCTAACAGAGAATAAGTGAATTCCTATTTCTCTGAATAAGTTTTACTGATACAATAGAGAAAAAAGAGAATCAAGTGTGTTACTTGGTTCTCTTTTTGTTTTGGACTCGATTAATTCTGTTATAAAATAAAAAGAAACTGTCAGATTCCTCTATAAAACATTATATGAAACAAAAATACTACCGAATGATATATTATTCCATCTCTTAAATCCATTTTGTCGATAAGTTTGTAGCGTCAGAAAGACATAGAAAACCATAAAAGTCGAATTAAAACTGTAAAATATGAAACGTATAATTTTTGCTATTAGCTTAACTATTTTTTCTTATTTTTTGTTAGGGGCAGCATCTCAGGTCGGATGTACACCTGATTTGCATGTTGATGGAAATCAATTAAAAGATCCTGCAGGAAATATAGTTGTATTACATGGAGTAATGGATACTCCAAGTATGTGGTTTAATAATGATCGTTGGACGAGTTGGGATTTGGGAGGGTATGTTCCTGAAGCAGCTCCGAGAGCGATTGAGTATTTTAACAAAATATTTGATGCCATTACTGACCGTTCGCAAGGTGCCTATTGTAATGTGTTTCGTTTACACATGGAACCGTCTTGGTTGAGACGAGATGGCGTACAGTCAACAGGTGAAAGTGATATGGCAACAACATATGATAGGGATAAGGTAAAATTATACTTAGAAAAACTCTTCATTCCTATTGCTGAAAATGCCAAAGCTCATGGCTTGTACATTATAATGCGTCCTCCTGGTGTTTGCCCAGAAGATATACAAGTAGGTGATGCCTATCAAAACTATTTAATGGACGTATGGGATATTGTTTCTCAGAACGAAAAAATCAAGGAGTATTCTGGATGGTTATCTATTGAGTTGGCAAATGAACCCGTTCGTGTAAAGGATGCCAATGGAAATCGTCCTACGGATGGAACGTGGGGACCAGCCAATGGTCCAGCCAAGACTGATTTTTTCCAACCTATCATCGATAAGATTCGTAAAAATGGTTTTAAAGGTGTCATATGGGTACCAGGAGAGGGATATCAGTCATCGTATGAGAGTTATGAAAAGTATCCTATCAGTGATAGTAATTATGGATTTGCTGTTCATGTGTATCCAGGATGGTATGGTAATGAAGATAGTAATGCGAATGCACAAACATTTATTTCCAATTTTAAAAGCCAAGTCCCTGGTGTAACATCAAAACCAGTAGCGGTGACTGAAATTGATTGGTCACCAGGTAATATCGTGTATAATGCAGATGGAACCCCCAAATTGAAATATGATGGTAACTATGAAACAGATGGTAATTATGGGACATGGGGAACAGCATCAACATCAAAATGGGGAAGTGCCTTTAAAGCGATGAAGGATTATTATGGGAATATATCCATGACGTTGACAGGTACGGATGATTATGTGGATATGAAGGAATTCTTGAAATCAGGGAAAGTTCAAGCTGCATTTTTAGACAAACAATTCCCTGAAGAAGGTTGTGGAGTTGCATGTTTCAAGTGGTATAAGGAGTATGCACAAAAGAATGCACCCATATGTGATGAAAATTATGTTTCGGTTTCAATAAAATGTTCATCTAATGATGTGTCATCTGATGATGAAAATGTACTTTTTGAAGTAGATGCAAAAGGAGGAAATGACATATCTAAGGTGGAAGTTTACGATAACGGAAAATTGATAGAAAGCTTAACTCAATCTCCGTATCAACTTTCCATATCGAACTTAAGTAAAGGAAGTCACACAATTAAGGCCGTCGCAACTGATGTAAAAGGAAATGAAGACGAATCTTCGCTTGAAATGAAGGTGAGAGGTCCACAAGAAGCATATAATGGAATTCTATCACAAATACCCGGCAAAATAGAAGCAGAGAATTTTGATGAAGGAGGAGAAGGATATGCCTATCATGATGAAGAGGAGGAGAATAAAGAGATGGGAGCAAGAACAGATGAGGGAGTGGATGTGAAATCCAATTCAGAACGTACCTGCATCGGATGGACAGTAAAAGGAGAATGGTTGGAATATACGGTAGAAGTTAAAGAGACAATGCAATACAAGTATACTGTATATGCAGCCACTGACAATAATGATGCAGCTTTCCATTTTGAAATCGATGGGGAAGAGATAACGGATACGAAAATAGTTGGAAGTACAGGAGACTGGGATAGTTATAAAGGCGTATCGGGAGTTACGAAAGAGATAACAGCAGGAACGCATGTTCTTCGCTTAGTGATTGATGAATCCTTCTTTGATGTGGATTGGTTCTCGTTCCAACCATGGTATGATTTAAAGAAGATAAATTTATTCCAAAAAGGGAAATTGGTCTATGCTTCAGACGAATTATTAGATAGTATTGTGTTTAAGGATCCTGCATCGTATGGATATAAGGATAAACAAATATTGTTCTCGACGCATGAGTTATTGGATAGCATTACCTTCCAATTGGAGGATGAGACAATAGGAGAAGGAGGATTGATAACTGATGATTTTGTATACGATAAGAATTTGAGCTATCGTGACATGGATGCCTATTTAGGAACGTGCTATGGAGCGCAAGGAACGATAGTCAAGGAGACATACAATGGAATCAATGGGAACAACACGTTGTATGTATATTTACCAGTAGGATATGATAAGAACAAGAAATACAATATATTCTATTTGATGCATGGAGGAGGAGAAAACGAAACAACCATATTTGGAAGTGATGTGATGATGCAGAATATTTTAGACAATTTGATTAAGGCAGGAAAGATAGAGCCGATGATTGTTGTAACTCCAACATTTAATAAATGTGAAGCAGCAACGTTTTGGAAAGAGTTTCGACAGAGTGTGGTGCCGTTTGTGGAAGGTAAATATTCGACCTATGCTAACAGTACATCGTTAGACGATTTGAAAGCATCGAGAATGCATCGAGCCTACGGAGGATTTTCAATGGGTGGATTGTCGGCATGGAATGTGTTTGCAAATTGTTTGGACATAGTAGGATATCACATGCCATTAAGTGGGAATTACTGGTATGGAGATACAGGAGAGGATGCCGCAAGGGAGTTGAACAATGTAGTTGAGCGTTCTGGATTGGCAGATAATCAGTTTGCAATATTTTGTGCAACAGGATCAGAAGATATAGCTTATAATAATATAAATCCGCAAATGGATGCGATGAAGAAGTTGTCACATTTCCATTATACGTCAGACTTTAATGAAGGAAATTTATATTATTTGGTAGCACCAGGGAAAACCCATTGGTGGGGATATGTAAAACACTATGTAGCACAAGGATTACCCTATTTCTTCCACAAAGATTTTATTGTCAAATAGAGGAAGAAGATTGTGTTGTAAGTTAATAATAATGAGGGAGAAGAGGATATGCAGAATAAGAAGCATATCCTCTTTTTTTTTGATTTTCATGTGATGAAAATACAGACTTGGGAATATATAATATTATTGTTCGCTAAATGTATAAGTGAAGTTTGTATAATAAGAGAAACTGTGTTCTAATTTTTAGGGAATACAATTAGAGAAAAATCCTTTGATAAAAAATCTGATTTGTGTATATTTGTGCATATTAAGGTTTTTATTGCGTGTATTATGCAGTTGAAGTCCTTAATATAAAACTTGATTTAGTTTAGTGAATGAAACAAGAGAGTGACTCAATAGATTTTGATCGGTTGATAAGTTCCATGATAAAGCGTGAGTATGTCTGATGATTTGAATTTAACAGTAGACCAACAATTTTTGCGGCAATATTACAGTCGTTACGGTGGTTTCTGGCGTTTCCCTAATATGCTTGATTATTGCTATTTAGTGAATCCTTGCTTTAAAGACTGCGGCATCATTCGTGAAATGCAAGAGTTTTTCCCGACTTTAGTAACAGAGTATCCGTCAGGTATGGTTGTCAATAGTTCTCTGGCTGGTGAGTGTTGGGGCGTGAAGCCTGAGTATATTATTCCTGGTAATGGTGCGGCAGAGTTAATTAAGGTCTTGATGGAAAGCACTGAGGGAAAAGTAGGTGTGATTCGTCCTACTTTTGAAGAGTATCCAAATAGACTCTCGGAAGAGCAATTAGTGCCTTTTGTCTCAGAAAAGACTGATTTTCGTTATGACGAGGATGATTTAATTGAATTCTTTAGTTGCCATCCAATTGATACGCTTTTGCTAATTAATCCTGATAATCCTTCTGGTAATTTTATAGACAAGAAGGGATTATTAAAACTCATAGCTTGGACAAAAAAAAGAAAAATCAAGTTGGTTTTAGATGAGAGCTTTGTAGATTTTAGTGTAGGCTATACAGAAAATTCTTGTGTCGAAAATATATTGTTAGAGGAGAATCCTCATATGATGGTAGTGAAATCCATCTCCAAAAGTTATGGCGTGCCAGGTCTTCGTTTAGGCATTCTATGTAGTGGAGACAAAGCACTTCTTGCTGCGATGAAGAAACGTGTGAGCATTTGGAATATCAACTCTTTCGCTGAGTTTTTTATGCAGATTTTCCCGAAGTACCGCATGGAGTACAAGGAAGCTTGTGATACCTTTATTCGTATTCGTGATAAGTTTCAACAAGAGTTGGAGAAGATTCCATATATTCATGTGATGCCTTCTCAAGCCAATTATTTCTTTTTGGAAGTGTTTCCTCCTTATGAAGTGGAGGAACTTTGTGCCATTCTTTTAAAAGATTATAATATATTGGTCAGTGCATGCTTGGCGAAGAAGGGCATTGAACCGAATCGATTTATGCGCATTGCAGTGCGTGACGAGAAAGATAACAACCGGTTTATTCAAGTACTTAAAGATTTGACCAAATGAAAAGAATATGTATTTGCGGAGGTGGTTCGTTAGGTCATGTGTGTGCTGGTGTCTTAAGTTCGCAAAGTGATGTAAACGTGAATGTGTTCACGCGCTCTCCTGAAAAATGGACTCGTCAATTGATTGTCAAAGACCTTAATGGCAAGGTATATGAGGGCAATATAAAGGTTATAAGTGATAATCCTCAAGAAGTTTTAGAAGCTTGTGATATCATATTGCTTTGTCTTCCTGGATATGCGATAGAGAACACATTAGAAATTATTAAGCCTTATATTGGAGAATCTGTTGTGGGTTCCATTGTATGTAGTACAGGTTTCTTTTTCTTCGCTCATAGAATTCTTGGTGAGAGAACAAGATTATTTGGATTTCAACGTGTGCCATTTATCGCTCGTTTGGAAGAGTATGGACATTCTGCCAATCTGCTTGGATACAAACAACAGTTGTTTATCGCACATGAAAATATAAGTGATGTGGAATCTTTTCGCTCTTTTGTCGAACGATTGTGGCTAACACCAGTGAAACTTTTATCATCATATTATGAAGCCTCTTTGACTAATAGTAATCCGATTCTTCATACAGGTAGATTGTATGATATGTGGAAGGATTGGAATGGCGAATTATATGATCACAATATTTTATTTTATAAAGAGTGGACGATTGAATCTAGTCAGATTCTTATTGATATGGATGCTGAATTCATGCGTTTACTTGATGTGCTTCCGGTCGCAAAAAACGCAATCCCTTCTTTGTTGGAATACTACGAAAGTCATGATGCGGAAAGTCTGTGTAGGAAGATTCGCAATATTCCTGCTTTTGAGAATATAACATCTCCGATGAAACAGGTTAAAGGTGGGTGGATTCCTGATTTTGAATCTAGGTATTTTGTTGAAGATTTCCCTTATGGACTCTATTTTATCAAAACATTGGCCGAAGAGAAAGGAATAGATACTCCTGTAATTAATAGAGTTTATGAATGGGGTATGAGTGTATGTAATAAAAAAAGATCATAATATGGCACACATCAAAACCTCCAAAGGATTTTTAGAATACAATAGTCACTTATTGTTCTTCGGAAATAAGGTCATCAACAAAGAGGTAATGTCAGACAATTTACATGTGTTATCCCTTTGTTTGGACAAGATAGATATCAATTGGGGTCCAGCCTTTGGTACGTTGATCGGTATTGTTCGCAATAACGATTTTCAACCATGGAAACCTGTCTTTGATATCTATATTCTTAAGGAAGATGAAGAACGATTTAAGGATGTTTTGTGGTTGATGGTGGAGGTGGGGTTCGAATTGGTGCGTTATGAGCGTAGGGGATTGTATTACCTAAAACGCAATAATGAGTACATCAAGGTGTTTGTGCTTCGTAAAATCAGTGCAGATGTGCGTCATACGGGTGGTTCTGACTTTATCCACGAGAAGTATTTACAGAATACTGTGACGTGGAATTTCAAGGGAGTTGAACTCAATGTGCCAGAGAAGGTGGATGAGTATTTGGAGTTTCAATACGGTTCGGATTGGGTGACACCGAAACAGACGGTTATCTATTCCAATACTTTCTTTGCTAAGCTTTGGCATTGGATGACAATAACGATACAGGACCATTTACCTGATAATATTTACTATTGGTGGTTGTATCAACATCGTCAAAAGGATTTCCAAAAGTTTGAACATCGTTGTGAAAAGTATGGAATTGATTTGCCGAAGATTTTTCAATTGTCTAATATAAAGCCAAGAAAGTACAAAAAGGTGCTGACGGTGGGTGTTTATGATTTGATTCACAAAGGGCATGTTGAGTTATATCGTAGAGCAAAGGGATTGGGAGACTATTTGATTGTTGCAGTACAGGATAGTGACTTCATCCTAAAATATAAACCTACGGCGAAGATTCTAAATTCAACAGAAGATCGCAAATATATGATTAAGGCAATTCGCTATGTCGATGAGGTGATAACTTACAAGGATGTGGATGAGATTGTCAAGGAAATCGATTTCGATGTTTTTGTGACGGGTCCTGATCAATGCCATGAGGGATTCCAAAAAGCGATTCAATGGTGTGAGGATCATGGAAAGGAGCATATTGTTCTATCTCGTACAAGTGGTGTAAGTTCCAGCGAACTGAAATCAAAGATAGCATCGAAGATGGAAGTTGGACATCCTCTTGAAAAATAATAGAAAATGAAGATTGTCTGATTCGAAAATCAAATTTGAAAAGGTAATAAAAATGAGATAATTAAATTTGATTTTTCATTTTCCATAATTGTATATTCATAAATGTGTTTTCGAATTATTCGTTTAAATTTGCAATGCGGTTGAATGTATTAATAAAAGAGTTTTGATTGGGTGTAAAAATAAACGTTCATCGTTGGGGGTTAATTAAAAAAAAATATTTTGAAATGAGAGATATTATAGTTAGGTTGTTGGTTATAATTGGATTGTATAAGCCGGTAGTTGATCTTATCAATCGATGTAAATTTGAGATACAGTCTCGTCGTATGAAAAAGAATGGACTTAAAATGCTAAAAGAGGCGGACCAAGCACTTGATCAGATTGGTGTGCGTGCATTTCTAACGTATGGAGTTTTGTTAGGAGCTTATAGAGAAAAAACTTTTATATCATACGATCCTGATATAGACTTAGGTATTTTGAATTCTGAAATTCCAGAAAATATGCATGAAGTGATGAAAAATGCAGGTTTCCAATTATATAAACAATCCTTTTTTAAAGATTCTGGACAGGTTTTTGAAGAAACATATATATATGAAGGAATTCATTTGGATATGTTTTATTATTTTGAAGAGGGTGATGATTTATATAGTGTTATAGCTCGTAACCATGAGTTTAAAGATTGGAAAGAAGCTAACGTGACGGATGGATTTCCTTGTGATCGAAGTTATGTTCCTAAAACGGATTTTGAACGCAGAGAATTCCTTGGATTGAAAATTTTCATGCCTGTGAAAACGCATGAATGGTTGACAGATATCTATTCTGATTCATATATGACTCCAGTAAAGAATTGGAATGCAAAAGATTATAAAACCCGTATTGTAAAGACTGGTGATCGATGTTATCGTAAATATTGTGATGTTATAGTAGATTAAAGTGATTAGTTTATGAGAACAATTTCTGAATATAAAACCATTTTACAAAAAAAAGGATGGTATGTTTGTTGTAAAGAACTGAAAAAATCTTTATGCCCAATTTGGTTTACTCATAATAGAGGTGCAATAGAACAAATAGAAACAGAACGTGTATATAAGTATTTAAAACGAAAATATTCAAGTATCTATTTGAGTGATGTCGAGGATGATTATGACAAAAATCCTTCACGCATTATATGGATCTGTTGGCTTCAAGGACGAAATGTGGCACCTGAAATAGTTCAAAAGTGCATTAATTCTGTAGAAAAATATGCTTATGAATATGAAGTTAAAATTTTAACAGAAGAAAATATGTTAGAGTATGTTTCTATGCCAAAAAAGGTTATTGAAAAATACAAAAAAGGAAAGATTTCGTTTACACAATTTTCTGACGTGTTAAGATGTTGTTTACTATATGAACATGGAGGTATTTGGATGGATTCAACCGTTCTTTTAACAGATAATTTACCATCGTATGTAACAGACAATCATTTTTTTGTTTTTAGAACTTCTATGTTGTCAAAAACATATTGCGCGTCTTCAAGTTGGTTTATTTTAGCGCAAAAGGGACATCCTATTATGAAGTTATGTAGAGATTTGTTATTTTCATATTGGGAAAAGGAATCTTATTTGAAAAATTATTACATTTTTCATATATTTTTCTATTTGCTTGTTACTGAAAATCCTATTTGTAGAAAGTTGTTTAATCAAATGCCATACATTCCCAATGTTGATTCACATACTTTACAATTTATTTTGAGTGAACCATATTCGGAAAAAAAATGGAAAGAAGTGATTGATCGAAGTTCAATACATAAATTGACATATAAATACTCTAAAAACAAAGATTATTCAAATACTTTTTTATCTCATATTTTGTCATGAAATTAAGCGTTGTAATATGTACATATAATAGAGAACGATATATATATGAATGTTTGTCTCGTTTAATAAAAAACAAGTTTCACGAAGATTGGGAATTAATTTTAGTTGATAATAATTCAACAGATAATACTAAATTAGAATGTGCTCGTTTTGAAACAGATTATCAACCTTCTAATTATAAATATGTATTAGAAATAAATCAAGGATTGTCGTTTGCTCGTAATCGTGGAATAAGAGAGTCGACGGGTGATTGGATTATTTTTTTAGATGATGATGCATATGTGACAGAATCGTATTTGCTTAATATACATCAATGTCTGTGTTCTTATCCTGACGCAGGGGCTTTCGGTGGCGCAATAATACCTGTCTTTGAAGGGGAAGAACCTGATTGGTTAAATCCGTGGTCAAGATCGTATGTTTCTGCATTAAATTTGGGAGAAAATGTTTCTGTTTTTAAAAAAGGCAAGTATCCTATTGGTGCTAATATGGGTATTTCAAAAAATGTATTTGAACAAGTCGGGTGTTTTAATACAAGGTTAGGAAGAACATCCACTTTATTGTTGGGAGGAGAAGAAAAGGATATTTTTTATAAAATACGACAAGCGGGTTTTCCTATTTATTATTTCCCCAAAATTGGCGTTTATCATAATATTCCACAAAAGCGAACAACGCTTGCTTTTGTGGAACGATTAGGATTAGGAGTTGGTATTAGTGAACGTCATAGAACGTTATCGATTTCTGAAATTAACTACGTTTTTCGTTTATTATCAGAATGTGGAAAGTGGGGAGGTACGTTCATTTTATTTATGTATTATTTATTTAAAAGGCAATCTTCTAAAGGTCGGGTTTTGTTAATTTTTCGTAAAAATGTAACCCTAGGGCTCCTGCACTTAAAAGTAATGCAATAATTAGAATTCCCATTGACCATTTGTCTGTAGTGAGCCCCTTAGGAACAAACTCCATTCTTATATTGTGTGTGCCTGCTGGAATTAAGCAAGCTCTTAATGTATAATTGACACGACCTAAATTTTGTTCTTTGTCATCAATATATAGATGCCATCCATGAGGATAATAAATTTCTGAGAAAACACAAACTCGGTTATTCTCAGTAGTCGCAAAATATTCCAATTTGTTTGGAGCATATTTGGTTAAATGAATATCTCCATTACCTTCTGTTGAAGTGGATAAAATATCTTTAAATTGTTTGTCTGCAACAGCTGTTGTCCTTAAGTTTATATTCCATAAAGCTTCGCTTTCTTCGTTTGGCGTATTTACATATTTTACTTCGTTGACAAACCAAGCATTGCCCATGGCTTCTGGATTTTTCATGATACCGTTCTTCGTGATTATGTATTTGGTATTTAACATATTAAGAACGTTTATGTTGTTTTGACTTATATGAGCGTCAATTAAATCTTGATATCTTCTTAATTTGGCAGCATGATAACCTCCAATAGATTTTAAACGGTAACTTGTTCTTGAATCATTAAATGTATTGCTAGTTAAATTCAGCACTCTAAAGTCAGGATCTTTGTCTGTGAGTATTTGCTTTTCCCAATCTCTTTCAGCAAAATATGAGGCGTTGCTTTTCTTCGATACGAAATTTTCCGAATTGAAGAAACGTCTGTTTACAGGTATCATATCGATTAAAAATAGTGCGAATAATGCTATTGTAAAATATTTGTTGCTTAATTTGTTCTTTAAATACAAATAAATAAAAAAACAAGCAAATGCTATTAAAAAAAAAGATCTCCAAGCATCTGTTGATAGCATTATTGCTCGTTGGTTTTGTATCATTTCATATATTTGTTCACCTACTTGTGACTTCCAACTTTCGTCATATGATGATGTGAAGGAGAGTAGAGAACTTCCAAATAGAGCAAAAAACAAACACAATCCAGCTGTTATTCCACAAGAGATGAATACAGGTTTCAAATAACATTTCGCATTTTTTTTGTCTATGTTGAGTTGTCGAATAGCTAATAAAGCAAGTAGAGGAATTGTTATTTCTGCGACTACTAAGATGCTCTCAACAGCTCTGAATTTGTTGTACATTGGAAAATAATCGAAAAAAAGATGAGATAAAGAAGGACAATTTCTTCCCCATGCTAATGTGATGGAAAAAATAGTGGATATGAGTAAAGCCCATTTGTATGGACTTTTGATAATAAGTAATCCTAGTACAAATAAAAAACAAATGATTGCTCCTACATATACAGGTCCGCTTGTAAAGGCTTTTTCTCCCCAATATGTTGGTGCATTTGAACAAATTTGTTTGGCTGAATTTTTGGAAATGCCAGCATTTGTCAACTCTTTATATAGATTTGATTTTGTTCCTAAATTATATCCGCTTGCTCCTCCCATATAATTGGGAATTAAAAGTGTGAAAGTTTCGTTTATACCATAGCTCCATGCTGTTGCATAATCAAAATCTAAGCCCGATGTTTCAGCTTTGTTTTCGTTATCGCTTGTTTTTATTAAATCAGAATGTCCACCTCTCATTGTTTCATTTAAGTATTCTGAATTCATTTGAAACCAACTTAGTTTTGTTCCGCCAATTAGTAGTCCTATGAATAAAAAAACAGCTATGCTTGTAAGAAGATTTTTCCAATCCTTCCCTTTAATATGAATTAGTATTTCTGTTATAATAAATATGCCTGTTAGCATACATAAATAAAAGGTCATTTGAGGATGTAATGTTATGGAAATAACTCCAGTTATGACACTAATGGCAAATCCTAATTTTTGCTTGTGGTTGAAAATCGCGTGGATTCCTCCGAAAAATGCAGGTAAATATCCTAATGCGCAAGCTTTTGTGTAATGACCTGCAGGAATAATTAAAAAGAAATAGGAAGATAGACTTATTACAAATGAACCTATAAACGCTAACCAAGGTGAAAAACCAAAGCATAATAACATAATAAAAAATCCGATTAAATAACCAATGATAATTCCTATAGCGCTATCGAATCCTAAATGATATATGTCTTGTAAAATATGATTTGTAATATGATTGGATGGAGTGCTTCCTGTTATTTGAAATGTTGGCATTCCTGAAAACAATGAATTTGTCCACCATGATGTTTCTCCTGTCTCAGATTTGTATTTTATTACTTCTTCTGCTACACCCTTCCAATTGTTTTCATCTCCAGCTTGTAATGTTTTCCCTTCAAGTACTGGTAAGCAATATAATAATGCAAAAATACAGAACAATATAATTGCTGCAATATACGGAACAAATCCTTTATAATTAATTTTTTTCATAATTTTAAAAGTTTCTAAATCCCATGATTTCTCTTACTTCTTTGATCGTTTTGGATGCACTTTCTCTTGCAAGCTCTTTTCCTCGAGTTACTGCTTTATGCAAAATCTCAGGATGTGCATCAATATAGGCAATTTGTTCACGGATAGGTTCCGTGGCGGCGATAATATCTGCTGCCAATTGTTTCTTCAAATCACCATAACGTATTTCGCAAGTGTTCCATTTTTCATCAAAATATTGAACTGTGTCTGGTGTGGATACAACTTTCATGATGGTGAACAAATTTTCTATACAATCGGGTTTTGGTGAATTCATTTCTGTAGGTCCTTGGTCGGTTAACGCTTTTTTTACCTTTTTTTCTATTGTTTTAGCATCGTCTGCCAGGTAAATACAATTCCCTTCAGATTTCCCCATTTTACCACTACCGTCTAATCCAGGAATTTTGATAGGCTCTGTACCATCATTGTATGCCATTGGCTCCTTGAAATATTCAACTTTGTAAAAGTTGTTGAAACGTTTTGCAAAGTTTCGTGTCATTTCCAAATGTTGTAATTGGTCTTTACCTACAGGTACTTGGTCTGCATTGTGTATTAAAATATCTGCTGCCATTAATGTAGGGTAGGTAAGTAGTCCAGCATTGACATTCTCTGGTTGTTTGCGTGCCTTGTCTTTGAAAGAAACTGTTTTTGTCAATTCTCCTAAATAGGCGTGCATATTTAACATTAAATAAAGTTCAACTACTTCTGGTACATCACTTTGAATGTATATGGCTGATTTCTCAGGATCTAATCCGCATGCGAGATATTCTGTAAGAACACTTTTTACATTCGGATATAAAATGGTTGGATCGGGATGCGTGGTTAAGGAGTGATAGTCTGCAATGAAGAAAAAACAACGATTGTTTTCTTGCATGCGTATGAAGTTTTTTAATGCACCGTAATAATTACCAAGGTGAAGATTTCCTGTTGAACGGATGCCGCTAACAACTGTATTCATTTTTATTTTTTTTTATATATTAAATTTATTTCTGTTTATTAAAGCTTTGCAAAGGTAATTAAAAACTATAACTTTGACATGTTTTTTCTGTATGATTATGAATGTTCTGAAAAATTATAAATTTTCAATCTTTATTGTATTCGCAATATTTTATTTGTGCGTCAGACCTACTGTCCCTGATGTCTTTTATTTGTCAGAAAACAATAAAATTATTTATGAAACAGAGAGTAGTGCGCCATTTACTTTATTGTCACTAAGAGATTTTTTAGGACATGTGTTTGCGTATGTCTTTTTGACGTTTACTTTGTGTATGGAAACGACTAAATATGCAAAAGAAAAAACTCTTTCTCGTTTGCAATGTATTTGCGTATGCATACTTTTACCAATACTTTATGGCGGTATAATGGAGTTCGTTCAAGAATTTTTCTTTCCTCCTCGTTCTGCGGAGTGGTCTGATTGGATTGCAGATGTGATGGGAGTTGTGATAGGAATGTGTTTATTTATGTTTGTTAATAAAAAATTCAAATTAAATACGAATGTTACGTTTTTTTAGAATCTATGGAATGTCAGTGGTATATTCACTGTTCGTCCTTTATATGAGTATTGTACCGAAGTTGCCAGATTTAAATCTTCCAGATTTTGATTTGAAAGATAAAATTATGCATGGTGGCGCTTATGTGGTGTTGTCAATGATTTTATGTTATGAGTTATATAGACAACGTTATTCTTTCTCTGACAAATGGATGTTATTATGGGGAATCGTTTATCCGATTCTATTTGGTGGTCTGATTGAATTGCTTCAGGAAAATTTCTTTCCGCCTAGATCGGGAGAGTGGTCTGATTGGTTAGCTGATATTATTGGTACTTTGATTGGATTTTTCCTTGCTAAATGGTTGTGCCAAAAGTTCTTTAAGCCTGAGGATAAAGGGTTGTCTTGTCGTTAAATTGTGTAAGTTGGTATGAAAATAACAATTGTCGGTACCGCATTCCCGTATAGAGGTGGATTGGCTGCATTTAATGAACGATTGGCCAAAGAATTTGTTGAGGAAGGTGAAAATGTAAAAGTTGAAACTTTCACTTTGCAATATCCTAATTTTTTGTTCCCTGGAAAAACTCAATATTCGTCAGAATCGTCTGCTCCAAATTTGCATATATCCAGATCTGTTAATTCTATCAATCCGTTTAATTGGATTCGTGTTGGGAAAGATGTTTCTAAAGGAAATCCTGACGTGGTTGTCTTTGCTTACTGGATGTCATTTTTTGCTCCATGTTTTGGCACGATCGCTAAAGTGATCAAAAAGAAATGTAATGCGAAATTGATTGGCTTGATTCATAATATGACTCCTCACGAATCTTCCATTATCGACAAATATTTACCGCCCTATTTCCTTAAATGTATGGATGGTTTTGTCGCATTGTCTGATTTCGTGATGAATGATGTGGAAAAGTGTATCGGATCAATCAAGTCAAAAGTCATTTCTCCTCATCCTATTTATGATATTTATGGGTCTCAAATAAGTCGAGAAGAAGCTTTGGAAAAATTATCCTTGTCCAAGGATTGTACTTATCTATTGTTCTTTGGTTTTATTAGAGATTACAAGGGTCTTGATTTGTTGTTGCAAGCTATGGCAGATTCTCGAATCTCGTCTAAACCCATAAAACTTTTAGTGGTTGGAGAATTTTATGGAAATGAGGAGAAGTATAAAAATTTGGAGACAACATTGAAGTTGAACAATATTATATGGATATCTGATTATGTGCCAGATAGCAGTATTGCTACTTATTTTTGTGCATCAGATTTAATCGTTCAACCCTATAAGTCGGCTACTCAGAGTGGAGTGGCTCAAATTGCATATCATTTTGAGAAGCCTTTAGTGGTGACTAATGTCGGTGGATTGCCCGAAATTGTCCCAGATGGTAAAGTCGGTTATGTTGTTAATCCAAATCCAGGTGAAATTGCAGATGCTATAATCCGATTCCTCGAAAATACGGATAGAAATGCTTTTTTGACAAATATTAAAGAAGAAAAGAAAAAATATCAGTGGAAAATTCTTGTTGAAAAAATGAAGGAGATGATTGCTAACATGTAATCATCTCCTTATAAGGTAGGTCTCGTCGTGTTTTATGTTAATTGGGTGCATCTTAATAAATGCACCTTTTTTATATGATAACGATACGACTTAAAACAAATTCAGTTTTTTCTCTTTCGCTTTTTCAAAATTGATTGTCTTTTCTTCTTTTTTAAGATGCTCTTTGCGAAGCTTTTCCTGCTCTGCTTGCAATTTTTCAATGTATTCTTTTTGAGTCTCCTTGTTGAGTAATCGTGCTATGGCATACGTGTTTTGCGAGGCATCTCTCATACGCATGACAACTCCTTTGTAACAAGGTGCTATTTTCACTGCTGTGTGAATGTCAGAAGTGGTCGCACCTCCGATTAATAGAGGCGTCTTTAGATTCGCTTTTTCCATTGCTTCTGCTACACGACACATTTCTTCTAAGGATGGAGTAATGAGTCCGCTAAGGCAAATTATGTCGACATTCTCTGAAATGGCTTTTTCTATAATCTGTTCTGTTGGAACCATAACGCCTAAATCAATAACTTCATAGTTATTGCAAGCTAAAATGACGGATACGATATTTTTGCCGATGTCGTGAACGTCACCTTTGACAGTGGCAATTAATATTTTCCCTGCTTTTTGAGTTGAACCTTCCTTTTGTGCTTCGATATAAGGTTGAAGTATGGCAACAGCTTTTTTCATAGTTCTTGCTGTTTTTACGACTTGAGGAAGGAACATTTTCCCTTCTCCAAAAAGATTACCCACTTCATTCATTCCGTTCATAAGTGGCTTCTCTATAATTTCTACTGCAGATGAATAAGTTGACAAAGCTTCTTTTAAATCTTCTTCCAAATAATCTCCAATACCTTTTATTAAGCTATATGACAACCTTTCTTTTAATTCGAAATTTCTCCATTCAAGATGTTCGCTTGCTTGTGTGCTTTCTTGACTGTTTTTTATTTCATCTGCCTTTGCTATTAGTCGCTCGGTTGCGTCCTTCTTCCTGTTTAAAACTACATCTTCTACTAGTTCAAGTAAATCACTTGGAATGTCTTCGTATACTTGTAACATTCCTGCATTGACGATTCCCATATCCATCCCTTTTTGTATGGCATGGTAGAGGAAAACTGAATGAATAGCCTCTCTTATCGGATTATTGCCTCTAAAAGAAAAAGATAGGTTACTAACACCACCACTGATTTTTGCGTATGGAAGATTTTTTCGAATCCATTCTGTGGCTCGAATGAAATCAACGCCATAATTATTATGCTCTTCTATTCCTGTTGCAATGGATAGAATGTTGGGATCAAAGATGATATCTTCTGCGGAAAATCCAATACCCGTTAATAGTTTATATGCTCTTTCACAGATGGCTATCTTCCTTTCATATGTTGAGGCTTGGCCTTCTTCGTCAAATGCCATGACAACGGTAGCTGCTCCATACGACTGAATGACTTTCGCTTTTTCTATGAATTTTTCTTCTCCTTCTTTCAAAGATATGGAATTAACGATGCATTTTCCTTGTACACATTGTAAACCGGCTTCAATGACATCCCATTTGGAAGAGTCAATCATAATAGGTACTTTAGCTACATCTGGATCTGATGCTATTAGATTTAAGAAATTGACCATTTCTGTTTTGGCATCCAACATGGCATCATCCATGTTCACATCTACTATTTGAGCTCCATCTTCAACTTGCTTTCTGGCAATGGAAAGTGCTTCTTCATAATTCTTCTCATTGATGAGACGTAAGAATTTCTTGGAGCCTGCTACATTGCATCGTTCTCCAATGTTGACAAATAGAGAACGTTCTTGTGGTGTGTCAAGACTTGCATTTATAGATTTGATTTCGAGCGGTTCTAATCCTGCCAATTTTAGATGATGACTGGTGGAAGGAATCTCTCTTGGAACGGAATTGATTAATAAATCTTGATAAGCTGCAATATGGGCAGGTGTTGTGCCGCAACAGCCTCCAATAATGTTGACCAATCGCTCGCTTATGTACTCTTTGACTTGGTTAGCCATTGATTCTGGTGTCTCATCGTATTGCCCAAATTGATTAGGAAGACCGGCATTCGGATATGCACTAACAAAGCAAGGTGCATTTTCACTGACTTCTTTTAAATATTTTTTTAAGTCTTTTGCACCAAAGGAGCAATTTAATCCGATGGATAATGCATTGGCGTGAGAAACTGAGTTGATGAATGCTTGAATCGTTTGCCCAGAAAGTGTTCTTCCACTTATGTCAGCCACAGTAGCTGATAGCATAATATAGACATTTCTGTTACTTTGTTTAATACATTCGTTTGCTGCAGAAATGGCTGCTTTTGCATTTAATGTGTCAAATATTGTTTCTATAAGAATAGCGTCCACACCGCCTTTGATAAGTGCACCTATTTGCTCTTTATAGGCGGCTTTCATTTCTGTAAAAGAAATATTGCGGAAAGCTGGGTTGTTTACGTCAGGCGAAATGGAACAAGTCTTATTGGTAGGTCCTACGGAACCAGCAACAAATCTTGGCTTGCTTGGATTTTTTATAGTGTATTCGTCTGCAATCTTTCGAGCAATTTGTGCGGCTGCTACGTTCAGTTCTTGTATGTGACTTTCCATTTTATAATCAGCCATAGAAATGCGTTGAGAATTGAAAGAACACGTTTCTATAATGTCGGCACCAGCATCTAAATATTGCTTATGTATTTCTTGAATGATGTGAGGCTGTGTGATGCAGAGTAGGTCGTTGTTACCTTTTTGTTGTACAGTGCTTCTATTGGCAAAGTTGCCTCGGTAATCTTCCTCTTTTAGACCATAACGTTGAATCATGGTACCCATACCTCCATCGAGAATGAGTATTCTTTTGCTTAATTCTTCCTTTAAATCGAACATTTTTACTCTTGTTGAATTTTTTTACAAAGATAGATATCTGAAATTAGAATTAAGAATTAAGCGTGGAGATTTAAGTCTTTCTGTATAAAATAGAAGTGAATGTGATTGGTTATGAAATAGGGGCGAATGCAATTCGTCCCCACGGGAGCGGTAAACGGGACTCGAACCCGCGACCCCCAGCTTGGGAAGCTAGTGCTCTACCAACTGAGCTATTGCCGCATTTTTTACGGGTACAAAATTACAAATTAAATTGATATTAGAATAAAATCAACCGATATAATTTAAAATTTCTTTGTGATGTTAAGTGTCTCCTTAAAATTATAATGTGTGTTAATTTTCTTTTAATATATTTGTATGATATTGTAATTATTAAAATGATTTTGAATATGAAAAAAATGTATGTTCGGTTTCGTTGTTTCTTTTCTTCGTCTCAAATATGTTTGCACAGCAAATGACGGTGTGGGGAGGAGGAGAGAGCCTTTATTCTCGTTCCACCATGCAGATAGATAGCATTACGTTCAAAAATGCTGAATTCAATTCTGTGATCAAACAGAATGGCATGTTTTTTTAAAATTGTGTGGCAGGAAGGACATTTGTGAGCAATTACAAGCCCAAAACAGGGAACACGTCTGTGGCAGAACCTTTATATCCCCTTTATTATTTGTATTTTTTCGATGATAATAGAGGTTGTTTGGTGCATTATGGAACAAGTTGTGGTACGACGGAACAGTTTGTGTATGAATTCACTTACGTTATGGAGTATCCCGATGTGGTCATGACGTCGGTTTCGGGAAAGTCATACATAGGTGTTGCGGCAGGTGAATCGGGTTTGCTGTTACAGATTGACGGTGCATATTATCCGTTTGTGCTTGCTGCTGTTTGTCATTGATTATGTATTCATTTCGGATTTGACGGATTTCATGGAGAATAGTAAGACTCCTAAAAACAATAAAGCCCTGAATAAATCAGGGCTTTGAAAGTTGTCTCACGCGGATTCGAACCACGACAGACAGTACCAAAAACTGTAGTGCTACCATTACACCATGAGACAATCCTCGGTGCTTTCTTTTCGAAAGCGATGCAAAGGTATAACCTTTTTTCTTATCTCCAAAATTTAAAGTCTCTTTTTTGCGATTTTTTTTGACAAGAAAGGAGACTTGCTTTTCTCCGCTTTGAGTGTCAGTTATTTAGCAATGATTAAATAGTAATTTTTTTTGCCTCTTTGAACAAGAATATACTTGTTGTTAAGTAAAAAACTACTATTAATGATGCCGTCAGCTTCTGTAAGTTTCTCTTTGTTAATGGAAACACCACCGCCTTGAACGAGTTTTCTCATTTCTCCTTTAGAAGCAAATATGTTTGCTTTTTCTGTGAATAAATCAGATGCTTTCAAACCGTTGTTCAAGTCTGATAGGGAAATTTCGAATTGAGGGACACCTTCGAATACAGATAAAAGTGTTTCTTCATCAAGTTTCTTCAAAGAATCAGATGTTGCATTACCGAAAAGAATGTTGGAAGCTTCTACAGCTGCGTCATAATCTTCTTGAGAATGAACCATGATGGTGATTTCTTTTGCTAATCTTTTTTGAAGAGGACGTAAATGTGGAGCCTCTTTTTGCTCTTGAATTAGAGCGTTGATTTCATCATGAGGAAGACTTGTGAAAATTTTAATGTATTTTTCTGCGTCCTCATCAGATACATTTAACCAGAATTGGTAGAATTTGTAAGGAGAAGTATATCTCTTGTCCAACCAAACATTGCCAGATTCTGTTTTGCCGAATTTCTTTCCGTCTGCTTTTGTGATAAGAGGACAGGTGAGAGCAAATGCTTCGTTTCCAGTTACTTTGCGAATCATTTCTGTACCAGTTGTGATGTTACCCCATTGATCTGCACCACCTAATTGAAGCTTGCAGTTTTTATGACTGTTAAGGTAAACAAAATCGTATCCTTGAAGTAATTGGTAAGAAAATTCAGTGAAAGACATACCGTCAGCGCCATTCTCTCCTGTGAAGCGACGTTTTACGGAATCTTTGGACATCATATAGTTGACAGTGATGAGTTTTCCGATATTTCTGATGAAATCAAGAAATGTGAAATCTTTCATCCAATCGTAATTGTTGACTAATTCAGCTGCATTTTCAGCATTGCTATTGAAATCGAGGAATTTTTCAAGTTGTTTTTTTATACACTCTTGGTTGTGACGTAATCTGGGTTCGTCAATTAATACACGTTCTTGAGATTTTCCGGAAGGATCCCCAATCATACCTGTTGCACCACCAATAAGGGCAATAGGTTTGTGTCCGCTACGTTGGAAATGACGAAGCATCATTACACCAACTAGGTGACCGATATGCAAAGAGTCTGCTGTAGGGTCGATTCCTAAGTAAGCTGTTGTCATTTCCTTTTTTAATTGCTCTTCTGTTCCTGGCGTCATATCTTGAATCATGCCACGCCATTTGAGTTCTTCAACAAAATTCATCGTTTCTATTGCTATTTTTTTATTATAATTTTCAATTTGTATATTTACAATGACTTGTAAATAAACGCTTATTTTTGCGGTGCAAAGATAATGAATCTTTCTGTTATTCTTTTTATTCTGTAACTTTTTATGACGTTAGTATTTTGAAATTTACAGAATTGCACTAACTTTGCAAGTCGAAAATAAAGATAATTTATTAATAAAGCGATTTAATATGATTAATGCACAAGACATTAAGAATGGTACTTGCGTTCGTATCGACGGCAAGCTCTATTTCTGTATCGAATTCCTGCATGTAAAGCCAGGAAAAGGTAATACTTTTATGCGTACAAAGTTGAAAGATGTTGTTGATGGTCGTGTTTTGGAACGTCGTTTCAACATTGGTGAAAAATTGGAAGATGTTCGCGTAGAACGTCGTGAACATCAATTTTTGTATAAAGAGGGAGAAGATTATATCTTTATGAATAATGAGACATACGAACAAGTTCCTATCGCTCATGATTTGATAACTGGTGTTGATTATATGAAAGAAAGTGACATTGTTGAAGTTGTATTTGATGCATCAACAGAATCAGTTCTTTTCGCTGAAATGCCAGTTAAAACTCCATTGAAGATTACATATACAGAGCCAGGTTTGAAGGGTGATACAGCTACTAACACTTTGAAGCCAGCTACTGTGGAAACTGGTGCAACTGTACGTGTTCCTTTGTTTATTAATGAAGGAGAAACTATTTTAGTTGATACACGTGATGGTTCGTATATAGAGCGTGTAAAAGAATAATTTATACCTATATATTATTATGGTAGAGGGGGCTTTGATGTTGTCCCCTCTCTTTTTTGAGAAAAATGCATTCTATTTGGCAATACATAAAATATTTCTTTAAATCCAAACATTGGAGAGGATATGGCGTTCATTCTCCGTATATGTTTTATCTGGTGACAATGATTATTGAGGATCGAAATTCTTTCTATCGGTTTAGTCAGATTGAAAATATGCGGAAAATTTTAAAAAAAACGACCAAAACCTTGATGGTTGGAAATGAGGGCGAAAAAAAAGAAGTGAAGATATCTTCACTTTTGAAACAAGGTAGCATATCACCTTCGTATGATCAATTGCTGTTCCGATTGTCCCGCTATTTTCATCCGAAGAATATATTAGAAATAGGAACTTCTGTTGGATTGTCAACGATGTATATGGCAGCACCAGATTCAAAGTGTAGCGTATATGCGGTAGAGAAGGATGCTGGTTTATCATCATTAGCTAGATTAAATTTTAAAAGAGCAGAATTCTCTAATATTAAGGTACTAAATGAAGATGTTTCTTCTCCTGCAATTACGGAATTAATAAAGTCAAATCTGATTGATTTATATTATTTTGGACGAAAGGCATCTGACGAAGATGTAAGATGTGTATTGGAATATGCATCCGATCGTTATTCGAGTTCGACAGTGATTATGATATCAGACATATATAAGACTAAAGAACGAGAGATGTTGTGGAACGAAATGAAACAAATCAAGGGCGTAAGGGTCTGCTTGGAACTTTTCTTTTATGGAATTTTAATTTTCAATGAAGATTTACAACCACAATCATACAATTTATTTTATATTCCTACGTTATTTCGGTAATGGAAAATAAAAAATAACATTTGTTTACTATTTTTTTTGAAAAATAGTTGTTGGCAAAAAAAAAAATTATATTTTTGCAAACCTCTACGGAAAAATAGTAGAGAAAAGAAATAAAGTAAAAATAAAAACTGATTGCGATGTATTGGACATTAGAATTGGCTTCGAAATTGGAAGATGCACCATGGCCAGCAACCAAAGATGAGCTGGTTGATTTTGCAGTAAGATCAGGTGCTCCTTTAGAGGTAATTGAAAATCTCCAAGAAATGGAAGATGAAGGTGATGTATACGAGAGCATAGAGGATATATGGCCTGATTATCCAAGCAAAGAGGATTTTTTCTTTAATGAAGAAGAATATTAATGAATTGAAAATGAGAGATGTTGAAAAAAAATAAATATAAAATTATTTAATTTTTGGCTCTCCATTTGTAAATTATTGTAAAAAATACTAATATTGTAGTTGTTTTTAATTGTGACTAAATTGCGAAGTATGAAGAGGATTATATTAGTCCTGACAATGTTGAGTATTTCGTTTGTTGATGTTCTGGCGCAAAAAAGCCCGCAGTTTAGTCAATATATGGAATATCAATCAGCAATAAACCCAGCGGCGGTTGGAATAGATGAGTTGATGAGTGTTGGAGGAGTTTATAGGTTGCAGTGGGTTGGATTTGATGATGCACCAAAGAATTTGTTTTTTTCTCTGAATTATCCTTTTAGAATAGGAGATACAAAACATGGTGTTGGATTGATTTTTTCAAGTGATGATATAGGTTTATTCAAAAACCAAAGCGTTCTTTTACAATATTCATATAAATTTAGTCTTCCTAAAACGAAGGGAGAATTAAGTTTAGGATTGAATGTGGGATTCATCAATCAAAAGTTTGATAAAGATGGTGTTGATTTAACGGGTGGTGATGGTGAGTTGATGGAGGGAGATGAGTATCATCAGTCAACAGATCCTTTTATTGAAGGATTTACTGCTGAAGAATATAGTGATGTTACTTTTGATGCTTCTTTTGGTTGTATGTATCGTTCGGAAAATTATTATATTGGTTTATCGGCATTGCATTTAAATGCACCGAAAATTGATATGGGATCTGAAAAATATATGATGTATGTTCCTCGAACTTATCATTTGTTAGGTGGATATACATTTAAGACACACAATCCAGAATGGACAGTTACACCGAGTGCACAGTTTAAAACTGATTTTTCTACGTGGCAAGCTGATGTTACTGGACTTCTTGAATATTCTAAAAGAATAAGAGGTGGAATTTCTTATAGATTCGGAGACTCTTTTATATTCCTTTTTGGAATAGATATAATACAGGGCCTTCGGTTAGGTTATTCTTATGATTTGCCAACTTCGAAAATGATTAGGTCGGGGGGAAGTCATGAAGTCTCTTTGCGTTATTGTTTCAAACCACAATTTGCTAAAAAAAATAAATATAAAAGTGAGAGAATTTTATAGTGTAAATAACAAAAAAAAATGATAAAGATAAAAGTAGTGTATATCATGAAAAAGCTGTTAATTATTTCATTAGTCGCCGTCCTTCTCGCTGGATGTAGTGGAGAAAATGGAGAATTGGTGGGAGTTTACAACAAGTCTTGGAAGGAGCCCGTTCCATACGGAATGCTTTACATTAAGAGAGGTTCCTTTACCATGGGTCAGAATGACCAAGATGCAAACTGGGCGATGACATCGCAATCGCGTACGGTATCTGTTGATGCATTCTGGATGGATGAGACAGAGATCACCAATGGTGAGTACAAACAATTCGTTGAATGGGTGAAGGATTCTATCGCTCGTGAAAAATTGTCTGAAGTAGACGAAACGTACAAGATTTTCCAAGACAAGAATGGAAACGAGTTAGAAAAACCTTATTTGAATTATAAGAAAAAAATTCCTTGGGATAAACCAACGGAAGACCAAAAGATGGCTTTGGATAGTTTGTATTATCAAGGTGAAGACAAAATTGATTTTGCTCCTGAATTTAACGCAACTATTTTGATGTATAAATATTCTTGGGTTGACTATATTCAAGCTGCAAAGAAAGAAAACAAATTTGATCCATTGTTAGGTAGATATAATCGTAGTATCGCAGGTTTAGGTAAAACTAAAGATAGTGCAGATGTAATGGTTAAGAAAGATACGACGATTTATAATGAAAAAGGTGAAATCGAAAATATTACTGTTTATCGTGAATTGAAACACAGATCTGATTTCGTTTCTCAAAAGCGTGTTAATATTTATCCTGATACATTGTGCTGGATTAGAGATTATACTTATGCATATAACGAACCTTATATGAAGTTATATTTCTCACATCCTGGTTATGGTGAATATCCTGTTGTTGGTGTGTCTTGGGAACAAGCTCAGGCATTCTGCCATTGGAGATCATATTTGTTTAATTCATACCAAGTAGCTCACAAGGGTGTTCGTGTACAAGATTATCGTCTACCAACCGAAGCTGAATGGGAATATGCTGCTCGTGGTGGTAAGGATTTGTCTTTGTATCCTTGGGGTGGTAACTATATCCGTACTGCAAAAGGTTGTTTCTTGGCAAACTTTAAGCCACAGAGAGGTAACTATACAGATGATGGTTATTTGATTTCTGCTAAGGTCGCTTCTTATCCACCTAATGATTTCGGTTTGTACGATATGGCTGGTAATGTTGCTGAATGGACTTCTTCTGCTTATCACGAATCTAACTATTCTTTCGTACATGACTTGAATCCAAGTTATGAATATAACGCAAAGAGTTCAGATAAGGACGTAATGAGAAGAAAAGTTATTCGTGGTGGTTCTTGGAAAGATGTTGGTATTTTCTTACAATGTGGTGTTCGTACATATGAATATCAAAATGAAAATAGATCTTTCTTAGGTTTCAGATGTGTTCGTACTTATATCGGCGAATAATAAATTTAAAGAAAAACGAATTAACAATATTATTAACTTTTAATACAGTATTAAAAATGGAAGAAAAAAAAGCATTTCAAGACTCTCCAGCCTATCAGAAGTTTACTGGATTGGCTTATGGTTTGGGAGCATCAGTCGTTATTATTGGTGCGTTGTTTAAGATTATGCACTGGCCAGGTGCAGGTCCTGTGTTGACAGCTGGTATGTGTACTGAGGCATTCCTTTTTGCTTTGTCTGCATTCGATAAACCTCATAAAGAGTGGAATTGGTCTTTAGTTTATCCAGAATTAGCTTCTGGTGAAGAAGAGGCTACAGGTAGCAAGAAAAAAGATGGAATTAAGAAAGCTGAAGAAGATAATTCATTGCCTGAAATTCAACAAGTTCGTAAATTAGTTAATGATGAAATGTCTAAGTTGACTAGCGGTATTCAAAGTTTGAATGAAACAGCTGGACAATTGAATTCATTGTCATCTGCTGCTGCTGCTGCTGAATCATATACTCAAAATTTGACTGCTGCTTCTTCTGCAGCTGGTGCTTTCGCAGCTTCTCAAAAGAACTTGAAAGATTCTTCTGATTCTTTGGTTTCTTCTTATCAAAATATCGCTGCTAGCATCGGTTCTGCTTCTCAAGGTTCTAAGAACTTCGCAGATCAAATCGATGGTATCAACAAGAATATTTCAACTATTAATTCAGTATTCGAACTTCAAGTTAAGTCTGTTAACGAACAAAATGAGGCTATGAAGACTTTGGCTTCTGCTGTTAAGACTATTGAGGCTTCTTTGAATGGTTCTGCTGCTGAGGCTGAAGAATACAAGAAACAAGTTGGTATTTTAGCTTCTCAATTGAAGAGCTTGAACTCTGTTTATGGAAATATGCTTAATGCAATGACCCTTAGAAACTAATTTTAGAGAGTTAATTGTTTAGTGTTTAATTAATTTAAAATAGTTTACTATGGGTGGTGCAAAAAATTGTCCGGAGACCCCGAGACAGAAGATGATATCCATGATGTACTTGGTGTTGACTGCGATGCTTGCATTGAACGTGTCTGCCCAAATCTTAAATGGATACTCATTGGTAAATGAATCCATGCAGAAGAGTATTAAGATTAGCGATGGTAAATTGGCTAACTTAAATGGTGAATTTGGTTCTCTTTTGCATTCAGATTCTATCAAAGCTAATTTAATGAAACCAAAAGTTGATAGCGTAATCGCTCAATCTGATGAATTCTGTGATTATATTACTGGTTTGGAAAATAGAATCATCACTACTATTATGGGTGATCCTAATGCTACTGAACTAGATGAGTCTATGAATGGTGATTTGAACGTTGCTAGTCAAATTGGTTTGGTTGAAAAAGTTGATGGCAAAACAAACGGTAAAATATTAGCTGAAAAAATGGCTGCATACCGTGAGTTTATGGCTGGTATTGATACATCTAAGGCTGAGTCTATCAGAAACACTTTTGCTACAGATGAACTTCGTTCAAAAGATGGTGATAAGAGATCTTGGGAAAATGGTGTATTCGAGGATATGCCTGCTATCGCAACTCTTGCCGTATTGAACAAAATCAAGAATGATGTTAAGATGACTGAAGCTGAAGGTCTTGCTTATTTAATTGGTGCTATGGATGCAGGAGATTTCCGTGTAAACAAAATCCAAGCTTTGGCAATTCCAAACTCTAGTTACATTATGCGTGGTAACAAATATTCTGCTCATATCATCTTGGCTGCAACAGACTCTACTAAGGAACCTGAAATAGTTATTGGTGGTAGTACATTGCCTGCTGGTAAAGATCGTTACGAGTTTGCTTGTAACACAGTTGGTAATCATAAATATTCTGGTAAGATGATTCTTACTAAGAAAGATGGTGAAAAGATCGAGTATCCATTCACTAGTGAGTATACAGTTGGTGAACCAACTGCTACAGTATCTGCTGACTTGATGAACGTTCTTTATGCAGGATTTGATAACCCAATCAGTGTTTCTGTTCCTGGTTGTTCTCAATCAGATATTTCAATTAATGTAACTAATAGTAGAAACCATTCAAAAACTGCCAAAGGTTGGAGCATCAAACCTGCAACTGTAGGTACACCATGTATTATCTCTGTTAATGCTGTGGTTGATGGTAAATCTACTTTCATTGCTAAAAAAGAGTTCCGTGTAAAGAAATTGCCAGATCCATTAGCAATGCTTGAGGTTACAAAAGAGAATGGTACTAAAGATGTATATGATGGTAAGAAAGCTATTAGCAAAAAACTTTTGCTTACTGCAAGAAGACTTGTTGCTAGATTACCAGATGCAGATTTGGACGTTAAGTATAGAGTGTTAGACTTCTGTTTATATTACACAGACTCAATGGGTAATACTATTGTTGAAAAGTCTAATAGTGATCAATTAACAGATCGTCAAGCTGAAGTATTTAAGAAAATGGTTAAGGGTAAGAACGTATTCGTTACTAACACCAATTGTATTGGTCAGGATAATGTAAAACGTATTTTACCAGTAATGGAGGTTAAAATTCAATAATTTTTGCTGATTTGACTAAATAGTTTAAAGTTATGAGTAAGTTTTTTAGATTTTTGTTTGTTGGATTTGCTGCTTTATCTGTAAATGTTGTTTATGCACAGGTTGAGGAAGACGCTTTCTTTGATGACTTAGGTGAATTGTCAACGGAGGTCGATGCTAATATGCCAACAAGCGGTCCAAAGGATGGTCTTGAGCCAATTGAAATGCCTAATCCACGTGCGGATGATATCTTTTGGCAAAAGGTAGTCTATAGGACCATCGATTTGCGTGAAAAAATGAATTTCCCTTTGTATTATCCTGAAGAAGCTCAAGACAACAGACAAAGTTTCTTTACTCTGATTTTTAGACTTGTTCAGGAAGGTAAAATCAATGTGTATGAATATCTTGATACGCGTGAAATCTTTACAGATGAACACATCGTATCATTCAAGGACTTGATTGACAAGTTTGATATCATTCACACTATCAAAGCTGATTCATTGACTAACGATTCTGTTATTGTTGTTGACGAAACAGATGTTCCTAATCGTGATATCGTTAAATTCTATGTAAAAGAAGTTTGGTATTTCGATAAAATTACATCTACTTTCAATGCAAGAATAATTGCTTTCTGTCCTATCATGGTAAAAGAAACTGAAATGGGTCTTACTAAATTCCCTCTATTCTGGGTACCATTTGAGACTTTGAGACCATTCTTAGCTCAGACTGAAGTTTTGATTACCGACAAGAACAATGGTGCAAGACCTTCTTTTGATGATATTTTCATTAAGAGACGTTTTTCAAGCTATATCTATAAGGAATCTAATATCTACAACAGAAACTTGTTGGAGTATAATAGAAATGCTGAAGATATCAGACGTGATCAACAAAAGGTTAAAACCTTATTGTCAAATTTCGAAAATGATTTGTGGGAATATTAATATTTTCTCTATAATCTAACTGAAAAGGAGACCTTTATGGTCTCCTTTTTTTTGTTGCTCTTTGTCTATTCTATTTTTATCTGTAAATTTGCAAAAAAATATATTTTCTGATGGAATACAATTTTGTTGAAATTGAAAAAAAATGGCGCCAATATTGGCAGTCAAATAAGGTTTATCAGGTTGAGGTTGATAAGAATAAACCTAAATATTATGTGTTAGACATGTTCCCTTATCCTTCTGGTGCAGGTTTACATGTCGGTCACCCTCTAGGATATATCGCTTCAGATATCTTTAGTCGTTATAAACGCTTGTGTGGTTTCAATGTTTTGCACCCAATGGGTTACGATTCTTATGGTTTACCTGCTGAACAATATGCAATTCAAACAGGACAACATCCCGCTATTACTACTGAAAATAATATTAATCACTATCGTGAACAACTAGATAAAATTGGTTTTTGCTTCGATTGGAATCGTGAAGTTCGTACTTGTGATCCTTCTTTCTATAAATGGACACAATGGGCTTTTATCCAAATGTTCCAATCTTATTACGATAATAATAAACAAAAAGCATTACCAATCTCTCAGTTGATTGAATATTTTAAAAAGAATGGTTCTGCTGATCTTGATGTCGCATGTTCTGAAGAAAAACAATTCTCTGCTTCTGAGTGGAATGCTATGTCTGAAAAAGAACAACAAGAATTGTTGATGAATTATAGAATAGCTTATTTGTCCGATACAAAAGTTAATTTCTGTCCAGAATTAGGTTGTGTCTTAGCTAATGATGAAATAAGTGAAGGATTGTCGGTTCGTGGTGGATTTCCTGTTGAACAAAGAGTTATGCGTCAATGGAGTTTAAGAGTCTCGGCTTATGCTCAAAGACTTTTGGATGGATTGGATAAAATAGATTGGACGGATTCTCTAAAAGAGACTCAAAGAAATTGGATTGGAAGAAGTGAAGGTACAGAATTAAGATTTAAAATTAAAGATTCTGAGGAATGCTTTACTATATTTACAACAAGAGTTGATACAATCTATGGTGTTACCTTTATGGTTTTGGCACCAGAATCGGAATATGTACAAAAAGTAACTTCATCCTCTTGCCAAAAAGAAGTCCAAGATTATTTGGATATGGTAAAACGTAGAACAGAGCGAGAAAGGATTTCCGATCGTAATGTTTCGGGTGTGTTTACAGGTGCTTATGCAATCAATCCTGTGACAGGGAAAGAAATTCCTATTTGGGTTAGTGATTATGTTCTTTCTGGATACGGTACAGGTGCAATTATGGCTGTTCCTGCACATGATTCAAGAGATTACGCTTTTGCGAAAAAATTCAACTTGCCTATCATCCCATTAATTGAAGGTTGTGATGTGTCAGAAGCAAGCTTTGATGCCAAAGAGGGAATTATGACAAATTCTGGTTTTTTGACGGGCTTAACAGTTAAAGAAGCAATTCAAAAAGCTAAAGAATATGTAAAGGCGAACAACTTAGGAAGAATTAAAGTCAATTATAGATTGAGAGATGCAATTTTTAGTCGTCAAAGATATTGGGGAGAACCATTCCCTATATACTATAAAGATGGTATACCATATCCATTATCAGACGATAATTTGCCATTGGAGTTACCTGATGTGAAAGATTTTAAACCAACAGAAAAAGGAGAACCTCCATTAGGACATGCTGAGAATTGGTGTACAAAAGAGGGATATCCTTTCGAGTTAAACACAATGCCTGGTTTCGCTGGTTCTTCAGCATACTATTTGCGTTATATGGATCCCCATAACAATTCTGCTTTGGTTGGTAAGGAAGAAAATGCTTATTGGCAAAATGTGGATTTATATTTAGGTGGATCAGAACATGCAACAGGTCACTTGATTTATAGCCGTTTTTGGAATAAGTTCTTATATGATTTAGGATATGTTGTTAAGGATGAACCATTCCAAAAGTTGATTAATCAAGGAATGATACAAGGTAGGTCTAATTTTGTTTATAGAATAAAAGGAACAAATACGTTTGTTTCATTAGGTCTAAAAGATAATTATGATACTACGCCAATCCATGTTGATGTGAACATAGTAAGTAATGATGTCTTAGATACAGAAGCTTTCAAAAAATGGAAACCAGAGTATAATACAGCAGAGTTCGTTTTGGAAGATGGCAAATATGTTTGCGGATGGGCTGTGGAGAAAATGTCTAAGAGTATGTTCAACGTGGTTAATCCAGATGATATTGTTGATCATTATGGAGCAGACACTTTGCGTTTGTACGAGATGTTCTTAGGACCTATAGAACAATCCAAACCATGGGATACAAATGGTATTGATGGTGTTCATCGTTTCTTGAAGAAATTCTGGGGACTTTATTTTGAAGGTGACAAATTTGTAGTTGAAGAAAAGGCTCCTTCAAAAGAAGAATTGAAGTCTTTGCATAAGTTGATTAAGAAAGTTACTTATGATATAGAACACTTCTCCTATAATACTTCGGTTGCTGCGTTTATGATTTGTGTTGGTGAGTTGTCATCACTTAAGTGTAAATCAAAGAGCATATTAGAGCAATTAGTGGTTTTGATTGCACCGTTTGCTCCTCATATCGCAGAAGAATTGTATAGTCGTTTAGGTAATAATTCTACTGTATGTGATGCTCAATGGCCTGCTTATGATGAGTCTTATTTAAAGGAGGATGCTGTTAATTATCCAATTTCATTTAATGGGAAAGTCCGTTTTTCATTGACTTTACCTTGTGATATGTCGAAAGAAGAGGTGGAGAAAGTTGCTTTGCAAGATGAACAAACAGCAAAATTCTTAGATGGTAAATCAATAAAAAAGGTTATTGTAGTTCCTGGTAAAATTGTTAATATCGTTTTCTAAAACGAAACGGAAAAGTTTTGTGAAAAGAAAAAATAATTATAATTTTGCAGCGTTTTTGCGTAATCTCTTATGAAACGTAGGTGTTCGTAATATTGCGCTAAGTTTAATATAAATAAGAAACAAAGATGGTTGACTTAATTAAAGTTGCAGAACAAGCTTTTGCTTGTGGCAAAGAACTTCCAAAGTTCAAAAGTGGAGATACTGTTACAGTAGCCTATAAGATTGTTGAGGGTAACAAGGAAAGAATTCAGCAATTCCGTGGTGATGTAATTCGTATTAGTGGTCACGAAGACAAAAAGCGTTTCACAGTTCGCAAGGTATCTGGAGGTGTAGGTGTTGAAAGAATTTTCCCTATGAATTCTCCATTTATCGATTCGGTTGTTGTAAACAAAATTGGTAAGGTTCGTAGAGCAAAATTGTACTACTTGCGTGATCTTACTGGTAAGAAAGCTAGAATCAGAGAGAAAAAATTCTAATTCAGTGATAGAAGAGAGGTTTTTAACCTCTCTTTTTTTTTAATACGTTTCACTTAGAGAGAAACGTAATTTTTTTTATATTTGTACGTTAATTAAAAAAAGTGATACTTTATTATATATTTTATTGTATTATCGTATGAAACGTGTGTTTTTATCCATTCTAAGTTTAACTCTTCTTTCTGCGTCTTCTATGGCTCAAGATCCTGTTATAATGAATATTGCAGGAGAGGATATATACAAATCTGAATTTGAATATATTTATAATAAAAATAATTCTGTTGCCACATCGGAAAAAAAATCCTTGGATGAATATGTCGATTTGTTTATTAATTACAAATTGAAGGTGGCAGAAGCAAAACGCCAAGGTTATGATTCAAGAGAAACTTATAAGCATGAATATGAACAATACAGAATGCAGTTGTCTGCACCTTATTTAAAAGATGAGGAATCAGAAAGTGAAATGTTGGAAGAGGCTTTTGAACGTTATAAGTATGGAGTGTTGTCAAGTCATATTCTTGTGAAATGTTCAAAGGATACTACGGAGGCATGGAAAAAGATAAATATGATTTATGATAAGCTTAAGAATGGTGAAGATTTTGCCTCTTTAGCAAAAGAGTATTCGGAATGTCCGTCAAAAGAAAATGGTGGTTCGCTTGGCTATGTCAATGTTTTCGATATGGTATATGATTTTGAAAATATGGTTTATTCCACACCCATAGGAACTTATAGCAAACCATTCCGTACACGCTTTGGATACCATATTGTGAAAACATTTGATAAACTGGAAAATTTCAAGGATTGGAGAATATCCCACATAATGATAAAAAATGATGGAGAACAAAGTGCAATAAAAGCAGATTCCATTTTCTCATTAGCAAAAAATGGAGCTGATTTTGAAAGTTTGGTTGCCAAATTTTCTGATGATAAAGCCACTATTGGGAAAGGTGGTGATTTGGGATTTGTCTCTAATGGCTTTTTCCCTCCTCAAATCACATCTCAGGTGAAGTTGATGAAATCTTTGGGTGAGGTAGGAATGTGTGGAACTGCATTTGGTTATCATATTATCAAGTTGACAGATTTGGTTCCATTTACTACTATAGAAGACCTTAAACCATATTTGGCGACTAAGATTTCTAAGTCAGATCGTGTAGAAGCTGTTTCTCGTTCATTTATGAAAAAGTTGCAAGATAAATTTGGCGTCAGTGTGTATGAAAATTCATTGTCCATATTTGAAAAATTGGTTGATGAACAGTCTATAGAGGGAAGAGAAAATTTATATCGACTTATGACAGAGCCTATGTATACATTTTACGGAAATGTATATTCGCAGAATGATTTTGTACCATATATGAAAGATAGACTTCCTCTAATAGGATCTAAAAAAGTAAAAGAAAATGTTGTTAATTTTATAGATTCAAAACAGGAAGGGGTTGAAAACGGTGATATCGTCTATAAGGTATTTAATTCTTATATATTAGAATTGCTTGTTGAAAAGGAATTAGAAACTGTGGCTGCTACAAATGCGGAATATCGAAATTTGTTGAAGGAATATAGTGACGGATTATTATTGTTTGAAATCAGTAGTGATAAAGTTTGGAACAAGGCGTCTTCTAGTAAAAAGAAATTGGAAGAATATTTTAATGAACACAAAGATAAATACACATGGTCTGAACCAAGATTTAAGGGATTGGTAGTATGTAGCGTAAACAAAGAGGTATATGATAAGGTAGAAAAGATTCTTAAAACGAATACAGAGTCAGAGGCAGAGAACCTTATTAGAAAAGAGTTTATAACAGATAAAGTGACTCTCGTGAAAATAGAAAAAGGTGCATATCCTAAGGGTGCAAATCCTGCTGTAGATGATAAAATTTACAAAACGGCTACTTATTCAAGTGATTCGTATCCATTTGTTTCTACTCGTGGCTCAGTTATTTCTGCTCCTCAAGAATATACAGATGTAAAAGGTCTTGTAACGGCTGATTATCAGACTTATCTTGAAGAAGAGTGGATAAAAGAGCTTCGCAAAAAGTATGATGTGACAGTCAATAAGGATGTACTAAACACTGTTAAATAATATAATGAGTTTACAAAGATTCATAAGCGTTTTATTTTTGCTTTTTTCTATTTCTTCGTGTTCTTTAGATTTTAATTTTTTGAAAAAAAACACGAATAAGGTTATTGCTGAAGTAGGTGAGGAGAAACTTACTGAAGATGATATACGAAAAAACATAAATTTTGATAAATTGAGTGAAGCTGATAGTTCAATTGTAGTCGATACATATATTAAAAATTGGATATCGGATCGTCTTATGTATAAAAAAGCAAGTTCTTCGATTGATGATATTCAAGAAGTGGATTCTTTGGTAGAGGTGTACAGACGATCTTTGGTGACTTATGAATATGAACTTCAATTAGTAAATGAACATTATGCAAATCAGATGTCTGATGAACAATTAAAGGTTTATTATAAAGAAAATCCTTCATTGTTCGAATTAACAGAGCCTTTATTGAAAGGTATGATACTTGTTGCATATTCTAATGTGCCAGATTTGCGTGTCATAGAATCTCTCATGACAAATCCTACGGAGGATAATTTAGATTTAATTTCTTCTGTGAGTGTTAAAAATGCAGCTAAGTTTGAATATTTTGCTAATGATTGGTTGCCATTGTCTGAAGTACAAAAAAATTCACCCTTGATGTTATGTAATCAAGATTTGAAAAAAAATCATTTGATAACAGTGGCTGATTCTGTACATACCGTTTTCTTATATGTGCAAGATTTTATTGAAATTGGTGATTATCAGCCGTTTGAATATACAAAATCTCGTATTCGTTCCATTTTAATAGAACAAAGTAAAAATGAATACCTACGTAATTATAAAAAAAGTTTATACGAGATTGGTATTCAAAATGGTGATGCAAAACGTTATAAATAGTAAGTGAATATGAAAAAAATACATATTAGTTTTTTCTTGTTTTTTTCTTGTTTGTCAAATTTGACATTTTCACAAAATAATATTGTTGATGAGGTTGCTTGGATTGTTGGGGATGAGGCTATCCTAAAATCAGATGTAGAGGAATATCGTCAAAAATTACGCTATGAGGGCACTGAGATTGAAGGTGATCCATATTGTGTGATTCCAGAACAGATTGCTCTTCAAAAATTATATTTAGATCAAGCAAAAATTGACAGTATATATGCGGACGAGAAATCTGTTAGTACTCAGGTTGATATGAGAATTAATTATATGGTTGGTCAAATTGGTTCCAAAGAAAAATTGGAAGAATATTTTGGTCAAAAGGTTTCAGATCTTCGTGAGGATTTAACAGAGATGATTTCTAATCAGCAGATTATACAACAAATGCAGAAAAAAATTGTTGGAAATGTGAAGGTGACACCTGCGGAAGTTGCAAAATTTTATAATTCTTTACCACAAGATAGTATACCTACGATTCCAACTCAATTAGAGGTCCAAATTTTAACAGTGGAACCAGTAGTTAGTGCGGAATCTAAAGAGTCTGTAAAATCAAGATTAAGAGAATTCCAGGAGAGAATAGAATCTGGAGAGTCTGAATTCTCGACATTGGCTATTTTGTATTCTGAAGATACTGAATCTGCAAAACAAGGAGGAGAATTGGGATATATGGGTAAGGCTCAGTTAGTTCCAGAGTTTGCAAATGTTGCATTTTCACTATCCGATCCTAAAAGAGTTTCTAAAATTGTTGAATCTGAATTTGGTTTTCACATTATTCAATTGATAGACAAACAAGGAGATAAAGTTAATTGTCGTCACATCTTGTTAAAACCTAAAACCACATTGTCGGAAAAAAATGCTGCAAAAAGTAGAATCGACAGTGTTGCTTTAGCTCTTTCTAATAAAGAATTAACCTTTTCGCAGGCTGTTCCTTTGTATTCAGTTGATAAAAACACAAAAAATAGTGAAGGATTGATGACCAACCACAAAAATGGTACGTCAAAGTTTGAAATGCAAGAGTTGCCAGCAGAAGTCGCACGTGCAGTGTATGATTTAAAAGAAGGCGAAGTGTCGAAAGTTTTCACAATGATTGATTCTAAGGGAAAGGAAGTTTTTGCCATTGCAAAAGTTAAATCATTGATTAAATCTCATAAGGCGACTGTGGAGACTGATTACATGTTGATAAAATCGGCTTATCAAGAGAAAAAAAATCAGGAGGTTTTGGAGGAATGGATTCGCTCAAAACAAAAAGAAATATATGTGAAAATTGATGAAAAGTGGCGTAGTTGTACTTTTCAGTATCCTGGTTGGGTAAAGTAATATACAATTATGACACGACGGTTCTTTATTTTAGTTCTTGTAATGATGATTTCTTCTTTGGCATTTGCCCAAAAGAAGACGAATATTATTTTGGAACGTTGTGAAGAATTGGCTTTTGACAAACAAACTGGTAAAGATTGCCAAGTTTTAAGGGGGGATGTTCGTTTCCGACATGAAGATGTGTTAATGTATTGTGATAGTGCCTATTATTATGAGGGAACTAATTCATTTGATGCTTTTGGCCATGTAAGAGTTGTTCAGAATGCAGAGACTTCGATGCTTTCTGATAGTATGTTTTATGATGGCAATACAACACTTATGCGAATCCGTGGTAATGTGGAATTACGTTCGGGTAGCTCTTCTTTGAAAACAAAGTATTTGGATTTCTACAGAAATCAAAATTATGGGTATTATTTTGGAGGTGGGGAGGTTTATGATACAGATTATCATTTAACTTCTTATCAAGGATACTATTATACAGAGACAAAATCATATTTGTTTAAGGATTCTGTAGTTTTAGTTCATCCTGATTATACTATTTATGCTGATTCTTTACGGTATAATCAAAATAGTAGTAAGGCTACGTTGTTAGGTCCTTCTTTGATTCAGGGAAAGACATATAATGTACACACAACAAAGGGTTGGACTTATACAAATTCGAACGAAGGTCGCTTGTATAATCATTCTGTCATTAATTATCAAAAAGGAAGACGAATGACGGCTGACTCTATGTATTTTGATTCAAAATTAGGTAAAGTAAAGGCTTATCATGAAGCAGAAGTCCAAGACTCTACACAAAAGTTGATTATAAGGGGAGAGTATATGGAGTGTGATAGTACATCTCCTGCTTACGTTTTGGTAAATGGTAATCCGTATTTGATTGATTATTCTGATAAGGATAGTTTCTATATGAGAGCTGACACTTTCCGCTATTGTGAAATAGATTCTACGCATGATGAAATCAGAGCTTATAATGCGGTACGGTTTTTTCGAAAAGATTTACAGGGGAAATGTGATTCTTTAGTATATTTTGTTCAAGATTCGATGGCGATTATGTATGTTGATCCTGTTATATGGTCAGAAGGTAATCAAATGACGGGAGCAAATATCATTGAAATATATATAAAAGATAAGTCACCAGAAAAAATTCATATACCAGAGAAGGCTTTCATTATATCGGATGAAGGTGACGAACAATATAATCAATTGTCAGGGAAAGAGGCTAATGCATATATTAGTAATAATAAGTTAAATCGTGTGGATTTGTTGGGGGAGGCTATTTCTTTGTATTATTCAAAGGATGAAAAGGATCTTTTGATAGGAATCAATAAGGCAAAAGGATCAGAAATGTCGATTTTCCTATCGAAGAAGAATAAATTAGATAAAATTATAATGACGCCAGATTCGGAGGGCGTCATGTATCCTCCTGATAAAATTCCAGAAGAGGAAAAATTATTAAAGAATTTTTCTTGGCGAATTAATGAAAGACCGAAATCAAAAGAAGATATAATTATCAATAAATAGTTTACTTATGCAAAGATTGTGCTTTTTGTTCATAATGATATTTGTGGGTGGTTTGCTTACACAAATCTTTGCTCGTCCTTTTACAATTCAAGGACATGTTTATGATGAGTCACACAATCCGATACCGTATGTAAATGTTCTTATTAAGAAGGTGAACAAAGGAACTGTAACGGATCAAAATGGTTCCTTTTCATACGAATGTGATGTTCCAAATGATACAATAGAGGTGGCTTTCTCTTGTGTCAGTTATGAAGAAGTGACAAAAAGATTTCTTCCTCATCAGAAGTCGTCTAATTTGGTGATAACCATGAGGGAAAAATCTGAAATGTTGGGTGATTTCGAATTGAACGTTTATCGAAAACAAGATAATACCATTGAATTGTTGGATGTTTCTAAATTAAAATCGATGCCTAGTGCGGCAGGTGGCGGAATCGAAGCTCTTATATCTACACAAGCAGGTGTTTCCATGAAAAATGAACTTAGTTCTCAGTATTCTGTTCGTGGAGGAAATTATGATGAAAATAGTGTTTATGTAAACTCAATAGAAGTTTATCGTCCTATGTTGATTCGTTCTGCAGAACAAGAAGGACTTTCATTTGTTAATCCTGATATGGTTGAGTCTGTTTCGTTTTCTTCTGGTGGATTTGGCGTTGAATATGGCGATAAAATGTCTTCTGTATTGGATATCAAATACAAAAGACCTTCTCATTTTGAGGGCTCTGCATCTATTGGACTACTTGGAGCTTCTGCATACGTAGGACATTCTACAAATAAATTTTCTCAAATGCATGGGTTCCGTTATAAAACATCTTCATATATGTTAGGTGCCATGGATACAGAAGCTGATTATGATCCAAGTTATATTGATTATCAAACACATATTACTTATGATTTTACGAAAAAATTAAAGTTGTCCTTTTTAGGTAATATATCTAGAAATGAATATATATATAGACCTGATTCGTCTGTCTCTTCATTTGGAACATGGATCGAAACCAAACGACTTACAACTTATTTTGATGGTCAGGAAAAAGATTTATTTTTAACCTGTTTCGGATCGTTATCATTAGCGTATGAACCTTCTAAGACAACTAAATTTGAGTTGTCGTCTTCTGCATTTAAAACATCAGAAAAAGTGGCTTATGATATTACGGGCGCTTATTTTATTGGAGAGGCAGAAAACAGTGTGCTTGAGGCTTCTGAAGGTGTAGGCGCTTACCATGAACATGCTAGAAATTATTTACAAATGGCTGTTGCAAATGTTTCCCTTTTGGGTACTCATAAATTACCATTTAATCAGTTAAAGTGGGGGACAACTTATCAACGAGAAATGATAGATGATGAAATTACAGAATGGGAATTACACGATTCTGTTGGATATTCAATGCCACTCAATAAAAATCATATGACTTTGTATGACAATTTAACATCTAATATGAGTCTACAAAGTAATAGATTGATGGCTTATATTCAGGATACATATACCAGAAAATATTTAACGGGTAAATTGACTTTAACAGGTGGTCTTCGCTTCTCTTATTGGGATTTCAACAATGAGTTTTTGGTTAGCCCTCGTTTCTCCTTGGCTTGGTTCCCTGAAAAATATCCTGATTGGGGAATACGTGTTGCCACAGGTATATATTACCAATCTCTTTTATACAAAGAGTTTAAAAAACAAGAGACGGACGAATATGGTAATAGTTTTATAACACTAAATAACAAAATTAAATCGCCAAGATCTTATCAATTGCTCTTCGGATCTGATTATTATTTTAAGATATTGAGTAGACCATTTAAGTTCTCTACTGAATTATATGGAAAATATATTGATAGGATTATTCCGTATTCGGTTGATAATACGCAGATTGAATATAAGGGAATAAATTGTGCGGATGGATTTGCGGCTGGTGTTGATTTGAAATTGTTTGGAGAAATTGTTCAAGGTACGGATTCTTGGATTTCATTGTCTTTTATGAAAACAATGGAAAATATTTATGGTGATGATGTCTCGTATATTGATCGTCCAACGGACCAATTGTATGACATTTCACTATTTTTCCAAGATTATTTCCCTGGATATGATAAATTAAAGTTCAATCTGAAATTGATTTGGGCTGATGGTTTCCCTTTCGGTCCTCCTAATAGTGATAAATATAAATCAGTATTCCGTATGGATGATTATAAACGTGTTGATATAGGTGCAATATTTCAATTAAGAAAAGGTGTTGATAGGGTAATGGATAGAAAGTTTTTTTCTTGGATGAAAGTATTGTCTCTAAATTTTGATGTGTTTAATCTATTTGGTATTGCGAATGTTAGTTCCTATGATTACATAAAAGTGGTGACGGGAGAACAATATGCGGTTCCAAATCATTTAACAGGAAGACGATTTAATTTTAAATTGCAAGTTGATTTTTAAAAGGAAATGTTTAATTTAAAAAGATATGGAAAAAACGGATTCAAAGAAATATATAGTTTCGTTAGTCGCATTGACTACGTTATTTTTCATGTGGGGGTTTATCACATGTTTGAATGATATTTTAACACCTTATTTGAAAGATGTTTTTGCATTGAATTATTTTCAATCTAATTTGGTGGTCTTGGCTTTTTTTATGGCTTATTTTTTTATTTCTTTATTATATTTTATCGTTTCTGCTGCATATGGAGATCCCATTTTAAAGATAGGGTACAAAAATACGATAGTGTTGGGGCTGATGATTTCAGCCATAGCATGCTTCTTGTTCTTTTTAGAAGCCAGTTCAGAGAATCCGACATTTCCTTTTTTCTTGTTCTCTTTGTTCTTGTTGGGTGCAGGTTTTACATTTTTACAGATTGCAGCCAACCCTTTAGTGTCTGTATTGGGTACGCCAGAGACTTCCTCTAGCAGATTGAATTTGTCACAAGCATTTAATTCATTGGGTACTACATTGGCGCCAATTATTGGAGGATATGTGATTTTCAAATTAATGATGGGCGATTCTGCTGATGTTGCAGTAAAAGCACCTTCAGCTGTGCAAATTCCATATTTATTCCTTTCTAGTGTATTATTAATTCTGGCTGGGGTGATATTCTTTACTAATATTCCAAATGTAATGCCAGAATCGGGGAATAACGAAATAAGTAGAATTGGAGCATTAAAACATCCTCATTTGGTGTTTGGTATGTTGGCTATCTTTTTTTATGTGGGTGCGGAAGTTGGAATAGGAAGTAATCTAGTGAATTATATGCGAGAATGTCATGCTTTCTCAGATCAAACAGCAAGTGCATTCCTTTCTTTTTATTGGGGGGGCGCTATGATTGGCCGTTTTATCGGTTCTATTTCTATGAGCCAAATGAAATCAAGTAAGAAATATCCGTTAATGGCAGTAACGGCTATTGGTGCTTTATTGTTGATATTTTTCGCATTTTCAACATCTATGAGTTTGGAAATTAAGGATATGAAAGATTTCTTTATGGAAAAGAACATCTACTATTTTATTGTTTCATTGGTGTTGAATTATATCATGTTTATGGTTGCAAAATCTTCCCCATCTAAAACATTAGGAATCTTTGCCGTAGCTAATATTGCTTTGTTGATATTAATGTTATTGACAGAAGGAAGTGTATCGTTATGGGCAATTCTTTCTGTGGGATTGTTTAATTCTATTATGTTCTCCAATATATTTACATTAGCAATTAGTAGATTGGGCAAATATACATCTCAAGGGTCCTCTTTACTTGTTATGATGATATTAGGTGGAGCTATTGTTCCACCCCTACAAGGATCGATAGCTGATGAATGGAATATCCACTCTTCTTTCGCTTTACCAATTTTATGTTATATATATTTGGTATGGTATGGATTTAAAGGTTGTAAAATTAGTAAGAAATAGAAATAGATAATTAAAAATAAAATTTATGAAAAATGATTTGAAACCCAATGTTGTGGGTATTGATATCGGAGGTACCAATACGGTGTTCGGTATTGTTGATAAAAAAGGACAAGTATTGGCGTCCAATTCGATAAAAACACAATCTTACAAGGTGTTGGATGATTATATGAATGCTTTGTGTGATGGTATTGCAAAATTAGTTGCAGATAACTGCGGAATGGATAAAATTCAAGGTATTGGAGTTGGTGCTCCTAATGCTAATTTCTATTCAGGAAATATTGAATATGCTGCTAATCTTCCATGGAAAGGCATTGTTCCATTTGCTAAGATGATGTCTGAAAAATTAGGCGTTCCTGTTGCTCTTACCAATGATGCAAATGCGGCCGCCATTGGTGAAATGACTTATGGCGCAGCTCGTGGTATGAAAGACTTCATAATGATTACCTTAGGAACTGGTGTTGGTAGTGGTGTTGTTGCTAACGGTCAATTGATTTATGGTCATGATGGATTCGCTGGTGAATTGGGTCATGTGATTGTTCGTCGAGAAAACGGACGCCCTTGCGGTTGTGGTAATAAGGGTTGCTTGGAAACTTATACCTCTGCAACAGGTGTTGCTCGTACGGCTCGTGAATTTTTGGAAAAGAGAGCTAATGAGGATTCTTTACTTCGTAAGATCCCTGCAGATCAAATTACATCAAAAGACGTATTTGATGCAGCCAAAGCTGGTGATCAAATAGCAAAAGATATTTTTGCATTTACAGGACAAGTGTTGGGTGAAGCCTTAGCAGATTTTATTAAATTTAGTAGTCCTGAAGCTATCGTTCTTTTTGGTGGATTGGCAAAATCTGGAGATTTGCTTATGGTTCCATTGAAAAAGGCAATGGAAGATAATTTAATGCCTATCTTTAAAAACAAGGTCAAGGTGTTGTTCTCTGAAATGAAGGATGCAGATGCTGCTGTTTTAGGTGCTTCTGCATTGGGATGGGATGCAAAATAATTTATATAGTTTCGTGCCGTACGTTGGATACGACACGAAACTTTTTTTATTGATTTCCCAATTGCCATTGAGAAAGTTTAATTTCATTGAAAGTATATTCTCCGTTTAACTCCTTGAAAATCTCTCCACTGGATAAAGTAGCATGCTGTTGAATATAGGCTTTTATTATATCTAATCTGTCTTGGCTTGTCATTGCATTAATAGGAAGGGCTCCATTTTTTATATGTTTAATAATATGACTTTCAATTGTAGATGTTGACAATCCTCTTTTTTCTGCAATTTGTTCAATCGTTAATCCTTCATTATATAGTCGAAGTGTAATGGCAAATGTGTTTTCTTTGTCTGTTTTTTCTGCAATTTCCTTCTTTTTAGTGCTATTTGCCAAAAGTTCTTCTATGTTTTCTTTTTGGTAATCATATTGAATGATACATTCTTCTACAATTTGTAATATCTCTTTCCCATATTTTTCAGCAGTCTTGGGTCCAATGCCTGAGATGAGTAGTAATTCCTTGTCAGTTGTGGGTAATAGGTTACTGACATTTATTAGTGCATTTTGTGACAATATTAAATATGCTGCCGCATTTTGTTCGCTTGCCTTTTCTCTCCTCCAAGAACGTAATAGTTCGAAGAGCTCTATGTGTCGTATATCTTCTGTATTGCTTTTGGGAACTTGATTTTTTTTGCTTTCTTTTGTGCGGAAAATTTCATCAAGTTCAGCATTGTTTTTGGCTGAGAAATAGAGGTTGACATTAAACCCATCAATACAACTTTTGAGAGTGGATAGTTTGACGGAAATGTCTGTTTTTATTTGTGTGATAATTTCTGCTAGTTTTTTTGAAATCTCTTTGTTATCACTATTTACTGCAGAACAATCTTCAAGAATAGGAATGACAATGTTTTCGATTTTCTCAGAAAAATAAACGCTTGCTTTGTTTACTCGATTGTCGATTAAATCTTGTTGCTCATACATTAGTCGTTTTAACTGTGTCTGAAATTTGTCTGCAACAATTGTGATGTTTTCATTTATGTCCTTTTTAAGTTTATCTAATTGGTCTATTAGATTAGGATAATCTTTGTATAGGTTTTCTATTAATAGTCTTTGAAAAACGCAAAAGTCGGATAGTATTTCGTTGAAGGAAAACAGCTCGTTCAGCATTTCCAATTGGTACTCTTTTTTCATTTCATTCAATTGACCATCATTGGGAGTTAATTCCTTTGATTGAGAATTGAATGATTCAACTCTGATGTCATGCTTGATGGAAGTTAAAGAGAGTGGGGAACTGAGAATCATACCCTCTAATGTTTTGCAACGACTGAGTGCCACATACACTTGTCCGTGAGAAAAAGAATCCTTTGCGTCAATGATTGCTTTTTCAAATGTAAGCCCTTGACTTTTATGAATGGTGATAGCCCAAGCGGTCTTAAGTGGGAATTGAGAGAAGGTGCCGTCTATTTGAGACTCAATTTCATTGTTGTCTTTGTTGATGACGTAACGAATGTTTTCCCATATTTCACGACTGACTGTAATGTCTTGTTCTTTATCGGTAACAATAATAGAATCATCATTTAATGCTTTTACCCAACCGATTTTTCCGTTGAAAAAACGTTTTTCGGGAGAAGAGTCGTTCTTTATGAACATTACTTGCGCACCTTCTTTTAATAGTAATTGGAAGTCTGTTGGATAATTACTTTCAGGGAATATTCCTGTTGTTTTTGCTACATATGTTTTCCCCTTTCCACTTAAAATGTTGAGTCGTCGTTCGTTAATTCTTTGTGCGGAAAAATTATGAGTGGTTAATTGAATGTATCCTTCATCATCTTTCGGTTGAAAGTTGGGTTTGTAGTGAAGATTTAGTTCATCAATTGTTTGTTGGTTAACTTTGTTTTCACGAACTTGATTTAAGAGATGAATAAAATGCTCATCTTCTTGTCGAAAAATTGTTTTGAGTTCAACGCATGCATATTGTGTCTTCTTTAAGGCTATACTACTAAAGAAATAGGGTGTTTCGTATGTTGAACATAATAATGCCCATTCATCGTCTTTTACAACTGGTGTCAGTTGTTGAGTGTCTCCTATCATAAGGAGTTGAACTCCACCAAAAGGTTTCGAGTTCCTCCTGATACGGCGAAGTACATCGTCGACAGCGTCTAAAAGATCCGCTCTTACCATACTGATTTCGTCGATGACTAGTAAATCAAGCGTACGTATGATTGCAATTTTTTCTTTCCTTATTTTTTGTAATTCAACAGACTTTTGTCCGGGAAGATAAGGTCCGAAATTAATTTGGAAAAAAGAGTGAATGGTCATACCTCCCGCATTAATGGCTGCGACACCTGTTGGAGCTACAACTATCATTCTTTTAGGAGATTCCTCTTTTAAATACTTTAGGAATGTTGTTTTTCCTGTTCCTGCCTTTCCTGTTAGAAAAAGGTGGTGATTGGTTTCTTGAATTAGTGATTCCGCTAATTCAAATTCTGGCGTTTTTTGTATCATGTTAAAGTTATATAATAAAATATTAGTTTTTTTGGAATTGAACAGCAACCCAGGAGTTGTCCATTTCATAAGAAACTTTTTTTAGCCCATATTTATTGCATTCTTTTTCAATTATTTCGATGTCAGATTCGTAGAATCCGCTAAGAAATAATGTTCCTTGTGATTTGAGAACACTGGAATAAACATGTATGTCATTGAGCAGTATGTTTCGGTTAATGTTGGCTAAAATGATGTCAAAGGATTCTTTATTCAGCAATTCAGCTCCGCCACATTGTACATTGATATTTGATATTTGATTGAGTTGAATGTTTTCGATGGCATTGTTGTATGCCCATTCATCGATATCGATGGCAGTGATTGTTTTGGCTCCTCTTTGAGATGCTAAAATGGCAAGAATTGCTGTTCCACAACCCATATCGAGTACTGATTTGTTTTGTAAGTCAGTTCTTAAAATGGCACGAATCATTAAAGATGTGGTAAAATGATGACCAGAACCGAAAGCTAATTTGGGATTTATGAGAATCTCATACTTGGCTTTAGGGAAATCTTTGTGCATGGTGCTGTGGATTACACATTCGTTGCCAATAATAATCGGTTGAAAACAATTCTTTTCCCATTCTTCGTTCCAATCTTTGTCTTCTGCGTCTATAATGTTGAAGGTAATACCTTTTTCGTATTCAAAATGATCGATGAGAGTCTCTAAAGATGTCTGATTAAAAAGTTTTTTTTGAATATATCCAATTAAATTACTATCTTCGTCAACGAAACTTTCGAAGCCGATTTCGGATAGTTGGGCTGCTAATAAATCTTTAATAAAAGATTCTTTTGAGGGAATGTCGAGATGAATTTCTAAATATTTCATAATTCTTTTTGTCTATTCGTCGATAAAATAGTCGGATTCGTATATTATTTTTCCGTAAAAATACGCATTTTAATATCTTTACGGCAAAGTTAAAAAAGATAATTGAAAAAAAAGGTTGTTTCAATTCTTTATAGCTTTAATAAATAAGAAAACTATTTGTTCATATTAATTATATAGGAGGACTGCTTATGAAAATAGTAAATAAACTTAGAATGTTCATGATTCCAATCATAGGGTTGGTTTCGATGAATACTTCTTTTGCATATGACGACATCTACGCGTCAACGCAAAAGGGCGGTCAAGTGTATGCTGAGAAATCTCAGAAAAACGCAGAAAAGAAGGCACAAAAGAAGGAGAAAAAAGAAAGAAAAAATGTTGTGATTATAAAATCTCCTAACTTGGAAAGATATGATTTAGTCGCTGATGAGTTTCTCCTTGTAATAGATACAACGATAAAGTCAACGGATGACTATGTAATGGACACAATCCGTATTCTTGGCGTTAATGGAGAGTTGGAAAAGACACTGATGTTGAAAACGAAAGAGAAACAAAATGTTTATTTTGATAATGGTGCATTAGTTGTTGAATCTCCTTCTGCTACTCCAAAACAGAATGATAGCACATTGATCGCTATGGGTAGTGATGATTATGAATATACACAGCGTCTTAACAAGTATCATGGTACGGATTATGATGTTGTTACCCCAACAGAAAGTGAAAATGAAAACAATGTTGAGAATTCTACGATATATGTAGAAAATGTTTGGGGATATCCATACAATTATTCGTGGTATGGTCCTACTTTCGGATATTCATGGTATTCTTATTATTATGATCCGTTCTGGGGATATTACGGATATTACAGACCATATTATTATCGACCATATTATAGCTATTATTATGGATGGGGTTATAATCATTATGGTTTTTATCATCCATATCATTATTCTTGCTATTATCCACACCATTATAATTCCTATTATGGAGGACATCATTCATTGGGTCTTACCAGAACTCAGGGAAGAAGAACAGATGGTATTCGTTCTTCATCATCCGAAAGACGTGTGGCTTCCAGTGGACGTTCAGATACAAGAAGCATTGTTAGATCATCATCAACTGTTACAAGATCTAGTACATCTTCATCATCAGCAAGATCGAATGGTTCGACGGTAACGAGATCAAATGGTACAGTTTCTAGATCTACAGGAACAAATACTGAGATAAGAAGAAATTCTTCTGGATCAACTAGTTCCTCTAACTATAATACAGGAAATTCTGTACGTCGTTCAACTAGTTCAAATAATTCTTCAAGATCTTCGTATAATTCTGGATCAACAATTCGTCAAAAAAGTACTGGAAGTTCATCTTCAAGATCTTCTTATAGCGGAAGTTCTAGAAGTGGTTCCTATAGTGGAAACTCTTATGGAGGAAGCTATAGAAGTGGGTCTTCTGGAAGTAGTTATTCTTCAGGATCATCTAGTTCTGGCGGATATAGCTCAGGATCTTCGAGTAGTTCAAGATCTGGCGGAGGATCAAGAAGTGGAGGTGGACGTCGTTAATAATTGAGTTTAATAAATAAATGAAAGAATATGAAAAAGTATATAATTGTATTAGGAGCATTAGCACTATCGGTTGCTAGCTTCTCGCAGAGCACATATGATGCTCTTAATATGACTCAAATGGACCCAGTGTTGGGAACTGCAAGATATTCTGCTATGGCAGGTGCATTTGGTGCATTGGGTGGAAATCCATCTGTGTCAAAAGATAATCCAGCGGGATTAGGCGTTTATAAACGCTTTGATTTGACATTCTCTCCAAATTTGTATTTGGATAATGATAAGGATGTAAACTTCTGTTTGAATAATTTTTCTTTAGTGATTAATTTTAAAAATCATGAAGAACGCGAACATGGTTATATTACTTCCTCTTTTGGAATTACTTATAATCGTCTGAGAAATTTCTCTCGTTATTCTTCGGTAAAAAGTTATGATTATTCGGGAAGTTCGTTGTCTGACGCTTTCTGCTCAGTTCATTCTCCAGACAATGCTTTTAATGAAGCATTGGACTTGGGATTGATTGGATATGATGAAAAGGGAAATGCTGGGTCAAACTTTAGCTTGAATGATAATTTTGATAAATCATCTCGTTATATTGAATCTGGACATATCGGACAGTGGGATTTCTCATATGGTATGAATATTAGTAATCGTGTGTTTTTAGGTGCATCTTTGGGTATTGCAACACTTGATTACAGTCAGAAAAACTTTTATGATGAAACTTCCTTGAATGAAGATGGTGGTTATTTCTTTTATAACAATTTCCTTCATTCAGACGGTACAGGTGTTAATTTCAAACTCGGAGCTATTGTGAAAGCAACAGATTTTATGAGAATCGGTTTCGCTATCCATACTCCAACATTATATAGTATAAGAGAGAAATATTCTGTTGAATTAGATTATAATGACCAATATCCTGGTCAACCAGAAATAGAATATGATGATTATATATATGATTTGAGTTCTCCATTTAAATTGCAAGGAAGTTTAGGCTTTGTTATTGCAAATAGAGCATTGATTGGACTTGAATATGATTTTGATAATTATTCCACTATGCGTATGGATGATCTTGACGGAAAATTGGAAATTCAATCAGAAACAATGAAAGAAGAATTTAATGCCGTTCATTCATTGAAATTAGGTGCTGAATTTAAGGTCATAGAAGAATTTGCATTACGCGCAGGTTTTGCTTTTATGACAAGTCCTATTGATTATGATGAATATATGTCAGAAGAATTATATTTGTACAGAGCATTGTCTTTGCCTCAGAAAACACATTACATAACTGCAGGTGCTGGTTATGAAGGTGATCATTTCTATTGCGATTTGGCATATGTTTTCAGAAATCAAAACGCAAAATTCTTTGGTATGTTACCTCAGGATGAAACTGCTTGCAATATGAATTTGAAAAATCATAATATCATTGCAACTTTAGGTTGGAGATTTTAATCGTCACGTAATTAAACTAAAATAGAATTGTTAAACTAAAATCGGAGAGTTGTAGTAGCTCTTAAATGTAAAATGAAAAAGTATTTAGCAGAAATGTTTGGTACTATGGTGTTAGTACTAATGGGTTGTGGTGTTGCTGTAAGTCTAAATTGTGGCACTGATACAGCAAGTGTTGTCGGAACAGCTTTTGCATTCGGATTGGCTGTGGTTGCAATGGCATATACTATCGGTGGAATTAGTGGATGTCATATAAATCCAGCTATTACATTGGGATGCTTGTTATCAAAAAGAATTTCAACTAAGGATGCAGGAATGTATATTTTGTTCCAGATAATCGGAGCATTCATTGGTTCTGCTATTCTTTATTTATTGACTTCTAATGCAGGAATGGAAGGAACGGGCGCAAATGATCTTCAGAATGGAGTGTCAACTTGTGGAGGTTTATTAGCTGAAATCGTCTTTACTTTTGTGTTCGTGTTTACTGTTTTAGGTACAACTGATTCAAAGAAAGGTGCAGGAAACTTCGCAGGTTTGGCAATAGGCCTTTGCTTAATATTAGTTCATTTGGTATGTATCCGTTATACGGGTACTTCTGTGAACCCTGCGCGTTCTATCGCTCCTGCTATTTTCCAAGGCGGATCTGCATTGGCTAATTTGTGGATTTTCATTGTGGGTCCTTTCGTGGGTGCTGCTATTGCAGCCTTCGCTTGGAAAGCATTAGAAGATAAATAAGGATGATTTTACATTCTATATATGACTAGGTCTAAATAACTGTTATGGTTTTTAGACTTAGTTTAACGACAAGGTTAGTGTTTTTAGAATATCATTGCAAGATTCTTGCAATGATATTCTTTTTTGTCTCGTTTCCCCAAGAATAGAAAAAAAAAGGAAAGGTGGCTAATTGTGTTTAGTCACCTTTATAAAACTCTTTAGGCTTTTATGAGAACGAACTTCCATGGATATTTGTATGTTTATTCCCTTGGATTTTATTCTGCTATTGCGTACTTTAAAAATATTAATTTTCTTTCTTTTTGCCGTTCCTTATACGTTCACACAATTTTTGTATGGGATTGAAAATTACCAAGTCGGCTAAGTAACTAGAGATAAGACTGACAATAAATGATACTATTACAATAATAGAATGATATGGAATATCGGGTATGTTCCATTTGTTAGGACAGATTCTAATTGTGAGCCATATTGCAAGCATGTGTACTAAATATATTCCGTAGGTGCGTTTACCCATAAAACGTATTGCACTTTTGACTTTTTCACTCCATTTGTTAACATCTATCTCTTGCAATACAAGATAAAACATAATGCAAAAGAAGGTGAATGATGGCATTAAATCATGAGAAAATTGTTGATACGAGAAAAAGTATCGTTTTAAGGTAATAATTATTAAACTGATGATTCCAACTATAATAGCTATGTTTTTCTCTTTCTTGGTGGTAATGATCTTATCTATGCACACACCTATGTAAAAGTAAATAGACCATTGAGCGAAAGGAAAAACCCAATTATAGCTCACGTTCGCAAAATAGGGCGTGTAGGCGATAAGCGTATTGTGTAGAATACCTAAAGTTACAAAAATGATAGCTCCTGTTTTTGATAATCCGTCGAATACTTTTGCCATAAAAGGAGCGATTAAAATATTACCAGTAAGGAACATCATAAACCAAAAATGAAGTCCATTATGATGACATAGTATGTCAGTAATGATTCTGATTCCTAATCCATTGAACGATCCTGTCTCTTTATAGTGAGATAGAAAAGAGTGTATCATCATATAAAATACTAGTGGAAGTATTAAGTACAGAGCTTTTTTGAAATAAAAAGTTTTGTATTCTTCGTCAGTTTTTAAGGTTTTTTGAAGGGCGAATCTTCCACTAATAAAAAAATAAAGAGCATTGCAACTTCCTGTAAATGTGAATAGTAGGTTTAAAAACAAGTCTCTTGATAATGTTCCGTCATTGGGTATTAGTGAAAGTGTGTGATTGCAGAGTACAAAATAAATGGCAATTAATCTTATAAATTCGTATTTGCAATCTCTTAATTGTTGGTTTGTATTACTCATTGTTTTTTTTGCAAATTTAGTTTTTTATTCTATATGCAAATCCGTTGGTGCAAATAAAAAGAGAGTATATCAATGTGAACTGAACCCCGAAAGTTTTTTTGTCCAACTTTCGGGGTTCAGTTCAATGATACACCCTCTTTTCACATATCTAATTGTCGTCATGAAATTTTTCTATAAAAAAATCCAGAGGTTATTTCGCTCTGGATTTTAGTTACTAGATTGTTACACTTCTTTATTTAAGCTTTGCAATATTTTCCTTTAAAGAAGCAATTTTGCTTTCTGCGTCAGCTTTTTTCTTTCTCTCGTTTTCTACGATTTCTGGTTTCGCATTAGCAACAAATTTCTCATTACCTAATTTCTTATTGACAGAAATAAGGAATCCTTCAAGGTATTTGATCTCTTCTTCCATTTTTTTGATTTCTTCCTCTGAATTAACATTGTTTCCTAGAGGAATGGAAATTTCAATGGTTCCAACCATAAAGGTAGAAGAAGATCCAGAAATGTCGCCCTTATTTTCCTCGATGAGATTAATATTGGCTAATTTCTTTATAATAGAGTCGTTTTTGTTGTCCCATTCACCTTTATAATATAAATCAAATGTCTCACGAGGAGAAATACCTTTGTTGGCACGAATGTTTCTGACACCTGCGATGATTTGCTTTGTGCTTTCCATTCTGTTGATGTTCTTTTCGCAGAAATCTTCCACTTTTGGTAATAAACTAACCATAATGCTATCTTTCACATCACGTTCTTTGATGTTTTGATATAACTCTTCCGTGATGAATGGCATGAATGGATGAAGAAGTTTCAATAATGTCTCAAAATAAGAGAGTGTTGCATCATAGGTTTCTTTGTCGATTGGTTGCTGGTAAGCTGGTTTAACCATTTCCAAGTACCAAGAAGAAAATTCATCCCAAAACAACTTGTAAACAGCCATAAGAGCTTCACTGATTCTATATTTATCGAAGCAATCATTGATTTCAGCAATTGTTTTGTTCAATTGTTGCTTGAACCATTTTACTGCTTTTTGTGCTGACTCAGGTTGCTCAAGGTCTGCCTTTACTTCCCATCCTTTGACTAAACGGAATGCATTCCATATTTTGTTGTTGAAGTTACGACCTTGTTCACATAAAGCTTCATCAAATAAAATGTCATTTCCTGCAGGAGCAGAAAGCATCATACCCATACGGACACCATCAGCACCAAAACGTTCGATAAGGTCTAGAGGGTCAGGTGAGTTGCCAAGAGATTTTGACATTTTGCGACCTAGCTTGTCACGAACAATACCTGTGAAATAAACATTCTTAAAAGGCATGTCACCTTCATATTCATATCCAGCCATTATCATACGAGCAACCCAGAAGAAAATAATATCTGGTCCCGTAACCAAATCGCTAGTAGGATAGTAATATTTAATTTCTTCGTTACCTGGATTGTTAATTCCATCAAATAAAGAAATAGGCCATAACCATGATGAGAACCAAGTGTCCAAACAATCTTCATCTTGACGAAGGTCAGAAATCTTTAGAGAAGAATTGCCACTTTTTACTTTTGCTAGTTCTAAGGCTTTTTCTTCACTCTCAGCAACTACATAACCACCTTCAGGAAGGAAGTAAGCAGGAATACGATGACCCCACCAAAGTTGACGGCTGATGCACCAATCTTTGATGTTCTCTAACCAATTGCGATAGGTGTTTTTATATTTTGAAGGATAGAATTTCAAATCATCTTTCATTACAGGTTCCAAAGCAATTTTTGCAAGATGTTCCATTTTCAAGAACCATTGCATAGAAAGTTTTGGCTCGATGACTACGTTAGTACGTTCAGAGTATCCAACTTTGTTAGTATAGTCTTCGGTTTTCTCTAGTAAACCTGCAGCATCCAAATCTTTTTCAATTTGTTTTCTTACGTCAAAACGATCTTGACCGACATACATACCAGCAGCTTCACTTATACTTCCGTTATCATTGAAAATGTCGATGGTTGCAAGATTGTATTTCTCTCCTAACATATAGTCGTTTACATCATGTGCAGGAGTGACTTTTAGACAACCTGTTCCGAATTCAATGTCTACATATTCGTCTTCAATAACTGGAATAACTCTGTTAACTAAAGGAACGATTACTTTCTTTCCACTTAGCCATCTGTTTTTTGGATCTTTTGGGTTGATGCACATGGCGGTATCACCCATGATGGTTTCAGGACGAGTGGTAGCGACGACAGCATAACGTCCTTTTGCGTCCTTGTGAATAATTTCTTTGTCGGAACCTGTGGCTCCTGACATATCGTCATCAGAAACATAGTATTTTAAATAGTATAGTTTACTATGTTCTTCTTTGTAGATTACTTCTTCATCGGAAAGAGCAGTCAATGCTTTAGGGTCCCAGTTTACCATTCTAACGCCACGATAAATAAGACCTTTGTTGTATAAATCACAAAAAACTTTTATGACGCTTTTGCTGCGAGTTTCATCCATGGTAAAACCAGTACGATCCCAGTCGCACGAAGCACCTAATTTTTTTAGTTGCTCTAGAATGATGCCACCATGTTTGTGAGTCCATTCCCATGCATGCTCTAAGAATTGCTCGCGAGTAAGATCTGTTTTCTTGATACCTTCTTGAGCTAATTTGTTTACCACTTTAGCTTCTGTGGCAATAGAAGCATGGTCAGTACCTGGTACCCAACATGCGTTTTTGCCTAACATACGAGCTCTACGTACAAGAATGTCTTGAATGGTGTTGTTTAACATATGTCCCATATGAAGAACACCTGTGACATTTGGTGGTGGAATAACAATTGTGTAAGGTTCGCGACTATCTGGCTTTGATTTGAAAAAGCCGTTATCCAACCAATATTGGTACCACTTTGATTCAACATCAGTGGGGTTGTACTTGTTAGCTAATTCTTGCATGAATATATTTATTTTTTATGTTTTTTATACCTTATATATATAAGCGGGTGCAAAGGTAATAAAAAGTTTGATAAAAAGATAGTATTTCAAATTATGACGAAGATAAGAATGCTAAATATCCATCTGGAAATGAGAATGTTTGCAAAAAGAAAAGAATTTTTAAAAAATATTTGTGAGAGACAAAAATTAGTTCTAATTTTGCGCCACAATTAGTATAGTGTCTAATTTTAAAAGTAAAATAATAAAAATTAAAAAACGAAATGCCTACAATTCAGCAATTAGTTAGAAAAGGAAGGGCTGTTCTTACAGACAAGAGTAAGTCTCCAGCATTGGATTCTTGTCCACAAAGAAGAGGTGTATGTGTTCGTGTATACACTACAACTCCAAAGAAGCCTAACTCTGCAATGCGTAAGGTTGCCAGAGTACGTTTGACGAACCAAAAGGAAGTGAATGCTTATATTCCTGGAGAAGGACATAACTTGCAAGAGCACTCAATCGTAATGGTACGTGGTGGACGTGTAAAAGACCTTCCAGGTGTACGTTATCACATCGTTCGTGGTACATTAGATACTGCAGGTGTTAATGGTCGTACACAACGTCGTTCTAAGTATGGTGCAAAGAGACCTAAGCCAGGTCAAGCAGCAGCTCCTGCAAAAGGAAAGAAATAAGAACGAAAGTAAGTAAAAATTAAGTAGAACAAGTTTTAGTTTTACTGGTGGCACTTCAAGGTTGAGTAAATGACTAGGCGAAGTCGTTGAAGCAACAAGCAACCAAAACAAAAACGAAAAATTTTTGAGTTAAAATGAGAAAAGCAAAACCAAAGAAAAGGGTTATTTTACCAGACCCTGTCTTTAATGAGGTAATGGTTACGAGATTTGTAAACCATTTAATGTACGATGGAAAAAAATCTATCGCATACGATATATTTTACACAGCTTTGGATAGTGTAAAATCAAAACTTCCTAATGAGGATAAAACTCCTCTTGAAATTTGGAAGAAAGCATTAGAGAACATCACTCCTCAAGTGGAAGTTAAGTCACGCCGTGTAGGTGGTGCTACTTTCCAAGTTCCTACCGAAATCCGCCCTGAAAGAAAGGAATCTATTTCAATGAAAAATTTGATATTATTCTCTAGAAAGAGAAGTGGACACTCAATGGCTGAGAAATTGGCTGCTGAGATCGCTGACGCTTTCAACAACCAAGGTGGAGCATTCAAGAAAAAAGAAGATATGCATAAAATGGCTGAAGCAAACCGTGCTTTCGCTCATTTCAGATTTTAATCCGTTAAAAGAATTTAAAAAATGGCTAAAGCAGATTTACATTATACAAGAAACATCGGTATCATGGCTCACATTGATGCTGGTAAAACAACTACGTCAGAGCGTATTTTGTTTTATACAGGTTTGACTCACAAAATTGGTGAGGTTCACGATGGAGCTGCAACAATGGACTGGATGGCTCAAGAGCAAGAAAGAGGTATCACTATTACTTCTGCTGCTACTACAACTTATTGGAAATACAACGATAAAAAATACAAAATCAACTTGATTGATACTCCGGGACACGTTGACTTTACAGTTGAGGTTGAACGTTCTCTTCGTATCTTGGATGGTGCTGTTGCTACTTTCTGTGCTGTAGGTGGTGTTGAACCTCAATCAGAAACAGTATGGAGACAAGCTGATAAGTACCAAGTTCCTCGTATTTGCTACGTAAATAAGATGGACCGTTCTGGTGCTAATTTCTTTGACGTAGTTTCTCAAGTTAGAGAAGTTTTAGGAGCAAATCCATGTCCTATTCAAATTCCAATCGGCGCTGAGGATTCTTTCAAAGGTGTTGTTGATTTGATTAAAATGAAAGCTGTTCTATGGCATGATGAAACCATGGGTGCTGAATATTCAGTTGAAGAGATTCCTGCTGATTTGTTAGATGAAGCAAAAGAATGGAGAGATAAAATGTTGGAATCAGTAGCAGAATGTGATGATGCATTGATGGAAAAATTCTTCGATGATCCTTCTACTATTACTGAAGATGAAATTAGAACTGCGATTAGAAAAGGAACTCTTGCAATGAAGATATTCCCTATGATTTGTGGTTCTTCATTCAAGAATAAAGGTGTACAAACAATGTTGGACGCTGTTTGTTCATATTTGCCAAGTCCATTGGATACAGCAGAAATCTCAGGTAGTGCTGTAGATGATCCTGAAAAGAAAGTTGTTCGTCATCCAGATGAAGATGAACCTCTTTGTGCATTAGCATTCAAGATTGCAACTGACCCATTTGTTGGACGTCTTTGCTATTTCCGTGTATATTCAGGAAAAATCGATGCAGGTTCTTATATCTTCAATACTCGTTCAGGTAAGAAAGAACGTATTTCTCGTTTGTTCCAAATGCACTCAAATCATCAAAATCCAGTTGATGCAATCTCTGCAGGTGATATCGGTGCTGGTGTTGGTTTCAAAGATATTCGTACTGGTGATACTTTGTGTGGTGAAGATGAAAAAGACCACATGGTATTGGAGTCAATCGACTTCCCAGATCCAGTTATTGGTATTGCAATTGAACCTAAGTCTCAAGCTGATGTTGATAAGTTAGGTAATGGTTTGGCTAAGTTGGCTGAAGAAGACCCAACATTTACAGTTAAAACTGACGAACAATCTGGACAAACAGTTATCTCTGGTATGGGTGAGCTTCACTTGGATATCATTATTGACCGTTTGAAACGTGAGTTCAAGGTTGAATGTAATCAAGGTCGTCCTCAAGTTAACTACAAGGAAGCTGTTACAAAAACAGTTGAACATCGTGAGCTTTATAAGAAGCAATCAGGTGGTCGTGGTAAATATGCAGATATTGTTGTGTCTGTTGGTCCTGCTGATGAAGGATTTGAAGGAAGCTTACAATTTGAAGATGTTGTTAAGGGTGGTAATATTCCTAAGGAGTTTATCCCTTCAATTCAAAAAGGATTCCAAGCTGCAATGCACAATGGTGTTTTAGCAGGATTCCCATTAGAGAAATTGAAAGTAATTGTAATGGATGGTTCTTATCACCCAGTCGATTCAGATCAATTGTCTTTCGAAATATGTGCAAACCTTGCATTTAAGGAGGCATGTGCAAAGGCAAAACCAGTCTTGATGGAGCCAATTATGAAATTGGAAGTTATCACTCCAGAAGAGAACATGGGAGATGTAATCGGAGACTTGAACAAACGTCGTGGTCAAGTTGAGGGTATGGAGACTAGCCGTTCAGGCGCACGTATTGTAAAAGCAAAAGTGCCTTTGGCAGAAATGTTTGGTTATGTAACAGACTTACGTACTATTACATCAGGTCGTGCAACTTCATCAATGGAGTTCTCTCATTATGCTGAAGTTTCTTCTTCTATTGCAAAAACAGTAGTTGCAGAAGCTAAAGGTAAAGTAGAATTATTGTAATTAATTATATAAGATTCAAAGAGATGAGTCAGAAAATTAGAATTAAATTAAAGTCATACGATCACAGCTTGGTTGATAAATCAGCAGAGAAGATCGTTAAGACAGTTAAGACTACAGGTGCAGTTGTAAGTGGTCCAATTCCATTACCAACACACACACGTATCTTTACAGTTAACCGCTCTACTTTCGTAAACAAGAAATCAAGAGAGCAATTTCAACTTTCATCATACAAGAGATTGATTGATATCTATAGCTCAACCTCTAAGACAATTGATGCATTGATGAAATTGGAGTTACCAAGTGGAGTAGAAGTAGAAATTGCATAGTAATTAATATTTTATTGAAATGCCAGGATTATTAGGAAAAAAAATCGGAATGACATCCGTTTTCAGTGCCGAGGGAAAAAATATTCCATGCACTGTTGTCGAAGTAGGTCCTTGTGTGGTTACTCAAATTAAGACTATCGAGAAAGATGGTTATGAAGCTGTCCAAGTGGGCTTTGAAGAGAAAAAAGAAAAGCACACTACAAAAGCAGAAATGGGACACTTCAAGAAAGCGTCAGTAGCACCAATGAGACACTTGGCCGAGTTCAAGGGTTTTGAGACCGAGTACAAACTAGGAGATCAAATCACAGTTGATTTGTTCGCTGATTCTAAGTTTGTTGATGTAGTAGGAACATCAAAAGGAAAAGGATTCCAAGGTGTTGTAAAACGTCATGGTTTCGGTGGAGTACAACAAACAACTCACGGTCAGCATAACCGTTTGAGAGCACCAGGATCAATTGGAGCATGTTCTTACCCTGCAAAAGTATTCAAAGGAATGCGTATGGCAGGTCGCTTGGGTGGAGAGTCTGTTACAGTTCAGAATCTTCAAGTTTTAAAAGTTATTCCTGAAAATAATCTTTTGATTTTGAAAGGTTCATTGCCAGGAGCTAAAGGTTCAATCGTAATTGTAAATAAGTAATGGAACTTAGTGTATATAATATTAACGGCAAAGATACAGGAAGAAAGGTCTCTTTGAGCGATAGCATCTTTGGTATTGAACCAAATGAACATGTAATGTACTTGGATGTTAAGCAATACTTGGCAAACAAACGTCAAGGTACGCACAAATCTAAGGAAAGAAGTGAAATATCTGGTAGTACCAGAAAGCTAGGTCGCCAAAAAGGAGGAGGAGGCGCACGTCGTGGTGATATCAATTCTCCTGTATTGGTTGGTGGTGCACGTGTATTTGGTCCTACACCACGTGATTATAGCTTCAAGTTGAATAAAAAGACAAAACAATTGGCACGTAAATCAGCTTTGTCTGCAAAGATCAAAGATAATGCTATCATTATCTTAGAAGATATTGCAGATTACGCAGAGCCAAAGACAAAAGATTTTGTTGCAATGTTGAAAAACTTTAATATCGAAACAAAAGATATTAAGGATAAGGATACTAAAAAGACAATAAAAGCTAAAAAGTCTCTTTTGATTTTGTCAGAACCAAAAAAGAATGTATATTTGTCCGCTCATAATATTCAAAGTGCAAAAGTTTTAATTCCTTCAGAATTAAACACTTATAAAATTTTGGATGCTTCGCAAATCTTATTAACAGAAGGTGCGTTGGCAAATATTGAGAATAATTTAAAAGATTAGGAGGTTGAAAGGATGGGAATCATAATTAAACCGATATTAACCGAAAAATTGACAAACCTTGGCGAGAAGAACTCTCGCTATGGTTTTCGTGTTTCCCCAAAGGCTAATAAGATAGAAATAAAGAAAGCCATTGAGGAAATGTATGACGTTCAAGTTATTGCTGTTAACACTGCACAAGTAGAAGGAAAAGCAAAATGTCGTTATACAAAAACTGGTATCCTTAAGGGAAATGCTCCTTCATATAAGAAAGCGTATGTAACCATAAAGGAAGGTCAAGTAATAGATTTTTATAGCAATATTTAATAAAAATGGCTGTTCGTAAATTTATGCCCACAACACCAGGGCAAAGACACAAAGTTATTGGAACATTTGAGACAATTACCTCAAGTGTGCCAGAGAAATCTCTTGTAAGAGGAATCACAAAGACTGGTGGACGTAATAACACAGGTAAAATGACTATGCGTTATATCGGAGGCGGTCACAAGAGAAAGTACAGAGTAATTGACTTCAAAAGAGACAAAGATGGTGTTCCAGCAGTAGTAAAAACAATCGAGTATGATCCAAATCGTTCAGCTCGTATTGCTTTGTTATTTTACGCTGATGGAGAAAAACGTTACATTCTTGCACCTAATGGCTTGGAAGTTGGTCAACAATTAATGTCAGGAAATGAAGCTGCTCCTGAAGTAGGAAATTCCTTGCCATTACAGAACATTCCGTTAGGAACAGTTATCCACAACTTAGAGTTGCGTCCTGGACAAGGTGCAGCTTTAGTTCGTTCTGCAGGAACATTTGCACAATTAACTTCGAGAGAAGGAAAATATGCAATCGTAAAATTACCTTCTGGTGAAACTAGAATGATTCTTTGTACTTGTAAGGCAACAATTGGTACAGTAGGAAACTCTGATCACGCATTGGAGCGTTCAGGTAAGGCTGGTCGTTCACGTTGGTTAGGACGTCGTCCACGTAACCGTGCTGTAGTAATGAACCCAGTAGATCACCCAATGGGTGGTGGTGAAGGTCGTCAATCTGGAGGTCACCCAAGATCTCGTAAGGGCTTGTTGGCTAAGGGATACAAGACTAGATCACCAAAGGCTGCTTCTAACAAGTATATAATCGAAAGAAGGAAAAAGTAATTTAAAAGGTAATTTTTATGAGTCGTTCATTAAAAAAAGGTCCATTTATAAGTGTAAAACTGGAGAAGAAGGTATTGGCCATGAATGAGAGCGGAAAGAAGTCTGTTATTAAGACATGGTCTCGTGCTTCTATGATTTCTCCAGACTTCGTGGGTCATACTATTGCAGTTCATAACGGAAATAAATTTATTCCTGTGTACGTTACCGAAAATATGGTAGGTCATAAGCTTGGAGAATTTTCGTTGACTCGTACATTTAGAGGACACGGTGGAAATAAGAAGAAATAATAAACCGTGAAAAGAAATTAAAAAAAAGTAAAATAAAATGGGTGTAAGAAAGAAAAACTCGGCAACAGCATTAAAAGAAGCTCGTCAGTCGCTTTACTTCGCTAAATTAAATGATGTTCCCACATCACCACGCAAGATGCGTCTTGTCGCTGATATGATTAGAGGCATGGAGGCTTATAGAGCACTTGGCGTTTTGAAGTTCTCTAAGAAGGATGCTTCTAACCGTTTAGAGAAGTTGCTTCGTTCTGCCATTGCCAATTGGGAACAAAAAAATGATAAAAAGGCTGATAGCGGAGAGTTGTATATTAGTCAAATTTTCGTTGACGAAGCAAAGACTTTAAAAAGACTTCGTCCAGCTCCACAAGGTAGAGGTTACAGAATACGTAAACGCTCTAACCATGTGACTATTTATGTAGATTCTATAAATTCAAATGCTAACCAAAATTAATTGTTAGATGGGACAGAAAGTAAATCCAGTAAGTAACCGTTTGGGAATCATCAAAGGTTGGGATTCTAATTGGTTCGGAGGAAAAAATTATGGCGATACTATCTTAGAAGATGCTAAAATTAGAAAGTATCTGAATGCCCGTCTTGCAAAGGCTAGCGTTTCAAAAATAGTTATCGAACGTACCTTAAAGTTGGTTACCATTACCGTATGTACTGCTCGTCCAGGAATTATCATCGGTAAAGGTGGTCAAGAGGTAGAGAAATTAAAAGAAGAGTTGAAAGGTGTAACTGATAAAGATGTTCAAATCAACATCTTTGAAGTTAAAAAACCTGATTTAGACGCGATGATTGTAGCAAGTAATATTGCTCGTCAGGTAGAGGGAAAAATTGCATACCGTCGTGCAACTAAGATGGCTATTGCCTCTACAATGCGTATGGGTGCTGAGGGTATCAAAGTTCAAGTATCTGGTCGTTTGAATGGTGCTGAAATGGCACGTTCAGAAATGTATAAAGAAGGAAGAACACCTCTTCATACATTCAGAGCTGATATTGATTATGCTCAGGCTGAAGCTTTGACTAAGGTTGGTTTAATTGGTATAAAAGTTTGGATTTGCCGTGGAGAAGTTTATGGCAAGAAAGATTTGGCACCTAACTTTGCTGCTTCAAAAGAAGTAAATAGAGGCGGAAACGCTCCTGCAGCAGCTAAACAACAAGGCTTCAAGAAAAAAAGAAAATAATTCTGTTAATTTGATTTAAGGAAAAATGTTACAACCTAAGAAAACAAAATTCAGAAGACAACAGAAAGGTCGCATGAAGGGTATCGCTCAACGTGGTAACCAATTAGCATTTGGATCTTTCGGTATCAAAGTATTGGAGTCAAAGTGGATTACAGGTCGTCAAATTGAAGCTGCTCGTATTGCTGTAACACGTTATATGCAAAGAGAGGGTCAGATTTGGATTAGAATTTTCCCTGATAAACCTTATACAAAGAAACCAGCAGAGGTTCGTATGGGTAAAGGAAAAGGTAACCCAGAAGGATTTGTAGCGCCAGTTACTCCAGGTAGAATACTAATAGAAGTAGAAGGTGTACCATTTGAGGTAGCAAAAGAAGCTTTACGCTTGGCTGCTCAAAAGTTACCAGTAACTACTAAGTTTATTGTAAGACGAGATTATGATGCTCAAAACCAAAACGCGTGATAGATTATGAAAATAGCAGATATTAAAGAGTTATCAACTCAAGAGTTACAAGAAAGACTTGCAGCAGAGAAGGATGCTTTGGTTCGTATGAAATTGAATCACTCAGTTTCTCCGTTAGAAAACCCTTCTCAAATTAAAGCTATTCGTAAGAATATTGCTCGTATGTACACAGAGTTAAGTCTGAGAGAAAATAAATAATTAATTGAGCTTGATCAAAATGAGAAACTTAAGAAAAGAAAGACAAGGTGTTGTTTCTAGTAACAAGATGGATAAAACCATTACAGTTACTATCAAGTACAAAGAAATGCACCCTATTTATCAAAAGTTCGTCAATAAGACGAAAAAATATCACGCTCACGACGAGAAAAACGAGTGCAATGTTGGTGATACTGTAAAGATTATGGAGACTCGCCCATTGAGCAAAACTAAGAGATGGAGATTAGTAGAAATCATCGAAAGAGCTAAGTAATATGATACAACAAGAGTCAAGATTAGTCGTAGCTGATAACAGTGGAGCAAGAGAAGCGTTATGTATTCGCGTTCTTGGTGGTACTGGTAAACGTTATGCTACTGTAGGGGATATTATCGTAGTTGCGGTAAAAAATGTCATCCCTTCAAGTGATATGAAAAAAGGTACGGTTTCTAAGGCAGTTGTTGTTAGAACCAATAAAGAGATTAGACGTCAAGACGGTTCTTATATTCGCTTTGATGATAATGCATGTGTTCTTTTGAATGGTGCAGGTGAAATGAGAGCGAGCCGTATTTTTGGTCCAGTTGCTAGAGAGCTCCGTGCTACTAACATGAAAATTGTTTCATTAGCACCCGAAGTGCTTTAATTTCTAATTTTACAAAGATGAGTAAATTAAATATTAAGAAGGGTGATATGGTTTACGTGAACACAGGTTCTGATAAAGGAAAAACTGGTCACGTTTTAAGGGTACTTGTAAAAGAGGAACGAGCTATCGTAGAAGGTATCAATATCGTTTCTAAAAGTACTAAACCAAGTGCAAAAAACCCTCAAGGTGGTATTGTTAAACAAGAAGCACCTATCCATATTTCTAATCTGAGTTTGATCGATCCAAAGAGCAACAAACCAACTCGTATTGGACGTCGTAAGAACGCAGAAGGAAAAACGGTTCGCTATTCTAAAAAATCAGGGGAGGTAATTGAGTAATATGAATACAGCTAGTTTAAAGAAAGAATACGCTGAGCGTATTGTTCCTTCCTTGATGAAGGAGTTCAACTACAAGACTGTTATGCAAGTTCCAGTTCTTGAGAAGATTGTTATCAATGAAGGTCTAGGTCAAGCAGTTGCTGACAAGAAAATTATTGAGGTTGCAATCAATGAGTTGACTGCCATTACAGGACAAAAAGCAGTTCCTACATTGTCAAAGAAAGATATCTCTAACTTTAAAGTTCGTAAGAAGATGCCTATTGGTATTCGTGTAACTTTAAGAAGAGAAAAAATGTATGAGTTCTTAGAGAGATTAATTCGTGTTTCTCTTCCTCGTATACGTGACTTTAAGGGAATTGAATCTAAATTTGATGGTATGGGTAACTATACTTTAGGTATCGAAGAACAAATCATCTTCCCTGAAATTAATATTGATTCTATACAAAAAATGTTAGGAATGAATATTACCTTTGTAACTTCTGCAAAGACAGACGAAGAAGGTTATGCTTTGTTAAGAGAATTTGGATTACCTTTTAAAAACATTAAAAGATAAGATATGGCAAAAGAATCAATGAAAGCCCGCGAGGTAAAAAGGGCTAAACTTTGCGCCAAGTATGCAGAAAAAAGAGCTCAATTAAAGGCCGAGGGTAACTACGAGGCCTTACAAGCTCTTCCAAAAAACGCATCTCCTGTACGTAAACACAATCGTTGTAAGTTGACAGGAAGACCAAAGGGTTATATGCGTCAATTTGGTATTTCTCGTATTCAATTTAGAGAAATGGCTTCTGCAGGTTTAATCCCTGGTGTAAAGAAAGCAAGCTGGTAAAAAATTAGTGTTAAATATTGTCAGGGTTACCTGATCAATTTAATTATTTTTATTATGACAGATCCAATAGCAGATTATCTAACGAGAATGAGGAACGCTATTCAAGCTAAACACAGAGTGCTTGAAGTTCCTGCTTCAAATTTGAAGAAAGAAATCACTAAGATATTGCTCGATAAGGGTTATATCTTGAATTACAAGTTCGAGGGTGAAGGTACAACAAAAGGCTCAATTAAAATTGCCTTGAAGTATGATCCAATCAACAAAGTTAATGCTATCAAAGGTTTAGAGAGAATCTCTTCTCCAGGTATGCGTAAATATGTTGGTTACAAGGACATGCCTAAAGTTTTGAATGGTTTAGGAATTGCCATCGTTTCAACATCAAAGGGCGTTATGACAGATAAAGAGGCTCGCGATTTGAAAATTGGTGGTGAAGTTTTATGTTACATCTATTAATGTAGGAGGAATTGTAAATGTCAAGAATAGGAAAATTACCAATTAGTATTCCTTCAGGAGTTACAGTTTCTGTTAAAGATAATGTTGTAACTGTAAAAGGTCCTAAAGGTGAATTAACACAAAGTGTTAACCCTGAAATAAAGATGGAAATTAAGGATGGATCTATTTCATTCTCTCGTCCATCTGATGAACCAGAAATGCGCTCTATGCATGGATTGTATCGTGCTTTAGTGAACAATATGATCGTTGGAGTATCTCAAGGTTATAAGAAAGAATTAGAGTTGGTCGGTGTTGGATACCGTGTATCTAACCAAGGTCAAGTTATCGAATTTGCTTTAGGATATACTCATAATATCTTCTTGCAATTACCAAAAGAGATTAAGATTGAAACTAAGAGTGAAAGAAATCAAAATCCTTTGGTAATACTTGAAAGTTGTGATAAGCAATTATTAGGTCAGGTTTGTGCAAAGATTCGTACTTTCCGTAAACCAGAACCTTATAAGGGTAAAGGTATTAAGTTCATTGGCGAGCAGATTCGTCGTAAGGCTGGTAAGTCAGCTGGTGCTAAGTAATTTAATTAAATAGAAATTATTATGACTTCAAAAATAGAAAGAAGATTAAAAATCAAGAAGGGTATCCGTGCAAAGATCTCTGGTTCTGCAGCACGTCCTCGTATGACTGTTTTCAGAAGTAACAAGCAAATCTATGTTCAGTTGATTAATGACGACATGGAGAAAGGTGCTGTTACTTTGGCTTCTGCTTCTTCTCTTGGTATGACTGAAAAGGTTGCTAAGAAAGAGCAAGCTGCAAAAGTTGGTGAAATCATTGCTAAGAAAGCGATTGAAGCTGGCATTACAGAAGTTGTTTTCGATCGTAATGGTTATTTATACCATGGTAGAATTAAAGAATTAGCTGACGCTGCTCGTAAGGGTGGACTTAAATTTTAATGATTATGGCAGAAATTGGAAATAAAGTAAAATCGACTAACGATTTGGAACTAAAAGATAGATTGGTTGCCATTAATCGTGTAACTAAGGTAACTAAAGGTGGTCGTACATTTAGTTTCGCAGCTATCGTTGTTGTTGGTAACGAAGATGGTGTTGTTGGTTTCGGACTTGGTAAAGCTGGTGAAGTTACAGCAGCTATTGCTAAAGGGGTTGAAGCTGCAAAGAAAAATCTTGTAAAGGTTCCTGTATTAAAAGGAACAATTCCTCACGAGCAAGAGGCTAAGTTTGGCGGTGCTCAAGTTTTATTGAGACCTGCATCTCACGGTACAGGAGTAAAGGCTGGTGGTGCTATGCGTGCTGTGCTTGAAAGTGTTGGTGTTACAGACGTGTTAGCAAAGTCTAAGGGTTCTTCAAATCCTCACAACTTGGTTAAAGCTACAATTTTAGCATTGTCTGAGTTGCGTGATGCTTATACGGTTGCACAAAATCGTGGTGTTTCAATGGAAAAAGTGTTTAAAGGTTAATTTTGAAAATTATGGCAAAAATTAAAATTAAACAAGTTAGAAGTAAAATCGGTTGTCCTAAGAAGCAAAAGGCTACTTTGGAAGCATTGGGACTCAAGAAAATAAACTCAGTTGTTGAACATGAAGAAAATCCTGTCATTTTAGGCATGGTTGAAGCTGTAAAACATCTAGTAGTTGTTGAAAAGTAATTATTTAATCGTATAAAATTTTAAAAAATGGATTTAAGTAATTTAAAACCAGCAGAAGGATCCGTAAAAACAAGAAAGAGAATCGGTCGTGGACCAGGCTCTGGATTGGGAGGAACTTCTACTCGTGGACATAAGGGTGCGAAGTCTCGTTCTGGTTATTCTAAGAAGATCGGTTTCGAGGGTGGTCAAATGCCATTACAACGTCGTTTGCCTAAGTTCGGATTTAAGAACATTAATCGTGTAGAATATAAAGCTATTAATATCTCTACACTTCAAGCATTAGCTGATGCTAAAAAGATTGATTCAATTGATGTTAATGCTTTAGTTGAAGCTGGATTGGTTTCATCAAAATGCTTGATTAAGATTTTGGGTTCAGGTACATTGACTTCTAAATTAACTGTTTCTGCTCACGCATTTTCAGAGTCAGCTAAGGCTGCAATTGAAGCTGTTGGTGGTTCAGTTGTAATTCTTGAAAAATGAAAAAACTTATTAAAACAATAAAAGACATTTGCAATATTCCTGATCTTAGAACAAGAATATTGATTACATTTTTATTCGTTTTAATATATCGCTTTGGTTCATTTATTGTCCTTCCAGGAATTGATCCTGCTGCATTGACAAAATTGAGTGAACAAACAAGCTCAGGATTAATGGCCCTCTTGGATATGTTTTCAGGAGGTGCCTTTTCTAATGCTTCTATCTTCGCTCTTGGTATTATGCCATATATCTCGGCATCTATTGTCATTCAGTTGTTAACAATTGCTGTTCCTTCTTTCCAAAAGAAGCAAAATGAAGGTGAAAGTGGACGTAAGAAGATTCAACAATATACAAGATATTTGACTGTATTTATCTTGTTATTGCAAGGACCTTCTTATTTGGTTAACTTAGCAATGCAAATGAAGGCAGCTGGTGCTGCTCTTCCTGCAGGAATGTGGTTTAGAATATCTTCAACTATTATTCTTTGTGCAGGTAGTATGTTTGTAATGTGGTTAGGAGAGCGTATTACAGATAAAGGTGTAGGAAATGGTATTTCATTTATCATTTTGGTTGGTATCATAGCTCGTTTCCCTGGTGCAGTTACTCAGGAATTCGCTTCTTGTGTCAGCAACCAAGGTGGTGGTGGTTTGATCAAGTTCTTAATTGAAATCATTGCTCTTTTTGTTGTTGCTGCAGCTGCTGTACTTTTGGTTCAAGGAATCAGAAAGGTACCTGTACATTATGCAAAAAGAGTCGAAAATGGCAAAACAAGTCCAGTTGGTGTACGTAACTATATTCCATTAAAAGTTAATGCAGCAGGTGTTATGCCAATTATCTTTGCTCAAGCTATTATGTTCATTCCGTTAGCTGTTATGCCTTGGGTATTAACAGATACGAATGATAGTAATTTCGTGATCAATATGTTGCGTAATACGAATGGATTTTGGTATAATCTCTCTTTTGCTGTATTAATTATATTATTTACTTATTTGTATACAGCAATCACGATTAATCCAACAAGAATGGCAGAGGAAATGAAACGTAATAATGGATTTATTCCAAATGTTAAGCCAGGTACTCCAACGGCAGAGTATATTGATGATATTATGTCAAAGATTACATTACCTGGTTCTATTTTCCTTGCTATTATTGCTATATTGCCAGCTATCATTAGTTTGTTTGGTGTATCAAATCAATTCTCACATTTCTTTGGAGGTACATCTCTATTGATTATTGTGGGTGTGGTTTTGGATACATTACAACAAGTAGAAAGCCATTTGTTAATGCATCATTATGATGGCTTGATGGAGTCTGGTCATATTCGTGGTCGTTCAGGTATGTCTGCATATTAATTTTTGTTATGATATATCTTAAAACAGACGAGGAAATTGAGTTGATGCGTATAAGCAATCTTTTGGTTGCTCGTACATTGGCAGAGGTTGGTAAGATTGTTAGACCAGGAGTAACAACTTTGGAACTTGATAAAGTTGCCGAGGATTTTATTCGATCTAATGATGCAATTCCTAGTTTTTTAGGATATTCTGGATTTCCTAATTCGATATGTACATCAGTCAATGATCAGATTGTACACGGAATCCCTTCAGATTACATCTTAAAAGAAGGTGATGTGGTATCTGTTGATTGTGGTGTTCTAAAAAATGGATTTCATGGAGATTCTTGCTACACTTTTTGTGTTGGTGAAGTTTCTCCTGAAGTTCTTTCTCTACTCAAAACAACTAAAGAATCTTTATATAAAGGTATAGAAGTTGCTAAAGTGGGTGGTAGATTAGGAGATATTGGTAATGCGGTTCAAACGTATTGTGAATCAAAAGGATATTCTGTTGTTCGTGAATTTGTCGGTCATGGTATTGGTCATGACATGCATGAAGAACCAATGGTACCAAATTATGGTAGAAGAGGCAATGGACCTCTGTTAAAAGACGGAATGGTTATTGCTATCGAGCCAATGATTAATCTAGGAAAAAAGGATTTGTATTTACAACCAGACGGATGGACAGCAGTAACAGCAGATCATAAGTGTTCTGCACATTATGAGCATACTGTTGCTATTCGAAAAGGGAAAACAGACATTTTGTCGTCATTTGAGTTTATCGAACAAATATTAGGTAGTAAAGCGATTTAATATATGGCAAAACAGGCTGCAATAGAGCAAGACGGAACAATAGTAGAGGCATTGTCTAATGCTATGTTTCGCGTAGAGTTAGAAAATGGACATGAGATTACTGCTCATATATCTGGAAAAATGCGTATGCATTATATAAAAATTCTTCCAGGTGATAAGGTAAGAGTTGAAATGTCTCCATATGACTTATCAAAAGGTCGTATTGCATTCAGATACAAATAATTAACTACAGATATGAAAGTAAGAGCATCTTTAAAAAAACGTACCCCAGAATGTAAAATTGTAAGAAGAAAGGGACGTTTGTATGTAATTAATAAGAAAAATCCTAAGTATAAGCAACGTCAAGGATAAAAATTTTTATTATCTTTGCAGAAAATTTTAGTTTATATATGGCTATAAGAATTGTCGGAGTAGATTTGCCTCAGAATAAAAGAGGAGAAATCGGTTTAACCTATATTTTTGGTATAGGTCGCAGTAGTGCAAAAAAGATTCTTTCAGAAGCAGGTGTTGATAAAGACATCAAAGTAAAGGATTGGACAGATGATCAAGCATCTAAGATTCGTGAGATTATTGGTGCTCAGTTTAAGGTAGAAGGAGATCTTCGTTCAGAAGTTCAATTGAACATTAAGCGTTTGATGGATATCGGATGCTACAGAGGTATTCGTCATCGTAATGGATTGCCTTTGCGTGGTCAAAGCACTAAAAACAATGCACGTACTCGTAAGGGTAAGAAGAAGACAGTTGCAAACAAGAAAAAAGCAACTAAGTAAAAGTTAGCTAACGCTATTAATTAATTAAGATATGGCAAAAAAAGCAGTAGCAACCAAAAAAAAGGTAGTAAAAGTTGACGCAATTGGACAATTGCATGTACATTCATCTTTTAACAATATCATTGTTTCTTTAGCAAACTCTGAAGGTCAAATTATTTCTTGGTCATCAGCTGGTAAGATGGGATTCCGTGGTTCTAAGAAGAACACTCCATATGCAGCACAGATGGCAGCTCAAGATTGTGCTAAGACAGCATATGATTTAGGTTTAAGAAAGGTTAAGGCATATGTTACAGGTCCAGGTAATGGTCGTGAATCTGCAATTCGTACCATTCATGGTGCAGGAATTGAGGTTATGGAAATTATCGACGTAACACCACTACCACATAATGGTTGTCGACCACCTAAAAAACGTAGAGTATAATATTTTATATTTATTACAAACAACTTTCGAATCTCGCATTGTGAAAGATTGCAAATAAATCCTCTCTGCAATCGCGGCTGCACGGTTCAAGGTTTGAATTAATAATTAAAAAAAATGGCTAGATACACAGGTCCAAAAACTAAGATTGCACGTCGTTTTGGAGAACCAATTTTCGGTCCAGATAAGATTTTGGCAAAAAGAAATTTTCCTCCCGGACAACATGGCGTAAATAGAAGAAAGAAATCTTCTGAGTACGGTATTCAGTTGAACGAGAAGCAAAAAGCTAAATATACTTATGGCGTTTTAGAAAGACAATTCCGTAATTTGTTCGAGAAAGCTTCTGCAACAAAGGGTATTACCGGTGAAGTTTTGTTACAATTGTTAGAGACTCGTCTTGACAATGTAGTATATCGTTTAGGTATTGCTCCTACAAGAGCAGCTGCTCGTCAGTTGGTATCACACTGCCACATCGTTGTTGATGGTGAGGTAGTTAATATTCCTTCATACTCAATCAAACCAGGTCAAGTAGTTGGTGTACGTGAGAGATCTAAATCTCTTGAAGTCATCGAAAATTCTTTGACTGGTTTCAATCATAGCAAATATGCATGGTTAGAGTGGGATGGATCTTCATTGTCTGGTAAATTCTTGCATCTTCCTGAAAGAGCTGATATCCCAGAGAATATTAAAGAACAATTGATCGTCGAACTTTACTCTAAATAATAACTGATCCATGGCAATTTTAGCATTTCAAAAACCTGATAAAGTAATAATGTTGGAAGCGGATAACTTCTACGGAAAGTTTGAGTTTCGTCCGCTAGAACCCGGTTATGGTATTACTGTTGGTAATGCTTTAAGACGTATATTGCTCTCTTCTTTGGAAGGATTTGCAATTACTTCCATCAAGATAGACGGCGTGGATCATGAGTTTTCCGTTATTCCTGGAGTTATTGAGGATGTTACTAACGTGATTCTTAATCTAAAACAAGTACGTTTTAAGCAGAAAGTTGAAGAATTTGATAGCGAAAAGGTAACTATTAATGTTTCTGGTACCGAATTTAAAGCAGGTGATATTGCTAAACATTTGTCCGGTTTCGATGTCCTCAATCCTGATTTTGTTATTTGTCGCTTGGATAAAAGTGCGAACTTTAATATTGAAATTACAATAGGTAAAGGTCGTGGTTATGTTCCTGCTGATGAAAACAAGATTCCTGGCTCTGAGATTGGAGTTCTTGCTATTGACTCTATCTTTACACCTATTCGTAATGTTAAATATGCAGTAGAAAATTATCGTGTTGAACAAAAAACTGATTATGAAAAATTAGTTCTTGAAATTAGCACTGATGGTTCTATTCATCCTAAGGATGCTTTGAAGGAAGCTGCTAAAATTCTTATTTATCACTTTATGCTATTCTCTGATGAAAAGATTACTCTTGATTCAGCTGAAGAGGGTGCTAATGAGGAATTTGATGAGGAAGTTCTTCATATGCGTCAGTTACTTAAAACAAAATTGGTCGACATGGATCTTTCAGTCCGTGCTCTTAATTGCTTGAAAGCTGCTGACGTTGAAACTTTAGGTGAATTAGTCGTATTTAATAAGAGCGATTTACTTAAGTTTAGAAACTTCGGTAAGAAATCATTGACAGAGTTAGACCAATTGTTGGATACCTTGAATCTTTCATTTGGTATGGATATCTCAAAGTATAAATTAGATAAAGATTAATTAAAATGAGACATAATAAAAAATTCAACCATCTAGGAAGACAAAAAGCTCACAGAGATGCGTTGCTTTCTAATTTGGCTATCTCTTTGATTATGCATAAGAGAATCAACACTACAACTGCTAAAGCTAAAGCTTTAAAGAAGTATGTTGAGCCATTATTGACAAAATCAAAAGACGATTCTACTAACTCTCGTCGTGTTGTATTCAGCTATTTGCAAAACAAAGAGGCTGTTAGTGAATTGTTCCGTGAAATCTCTAAAAAAATTGCCAATCGTCCAGGTGGTTATACTCGTATTATCAAAACTGGTTTCCGTTTGGATGACGCTGCTGAAATGTGCTTCATTGAACTTGTTGACTACAACGAAAGTATGTTGAAGACTAAAGCTCCTAAGAAAAGCACTAGAACTCGTCGTTCTTCTAAAAAGAAAGCTGACGAAGTTGCTGCAGCTCCAGCTGCTGAGCTTGAAGCTCCAAAAGAATCTGCAGAATAATTTTATTCGCATATTTTCTAAAGCCACACTTTTTAGTGTGGCTTTTTTGTTTTCTACATTTGATTTATTTTGTAGTTTTGCATTATGTGTATGTTTTTTTACACATTATTATGAACTTTATTATTTTATTTCGGTATGAAATATAATCGTATTTTATTAAAACTTAGTGGTGAGTCCTTAATGGGTGCTCAGGGATATGGAATTGATGAGAATAGATTATCTGAATATGCTTCTCAATTGAAAGAAATTGCAGATATGGGTGTTCAAATTGGTATTGTTATTGGTGGTGGTAATATCTTCCGTGGATTAAGCGGCGCCAAAAAAGGTTATGATCGTGTTAAAGGTGATCAAATGGGTATGTTGGCTACTGTTATCAATGCTCTTGCTCTTAATTCAGCATTGTCTGCTATTGGTGCGAAAGTAAAGGTGTTGACTGCTATTCGTATGGAACCTATAGGAGAGTTTTATACTAAAGATAGAGCTATCGATTTGCTAAATTCTGGTTATATAACCATCTTTGCTGCTGGTACTAGTTGCCCTTATTTTACAACTGATACGGGTTCTTCTCTTCGTGGTTTGGAGATAGAAGCGGATGCTATGTTTAAGGGTACTCGTGTTGATGGTATTTATACTGCCGATCCAGAAAAAGATCCTTCGGCTACTAAATATGACGATATCTCATATGATGAAATACTTAACAAGAATCTTAAAGTAATGGACCTCTCTGCTACAGTTATGTGTCGTGATAATAATTTGCCAATTGTCGTTTTCAATATGGACAAAGTTGGTAATTTAAAAAAGGTTATTTCTGGTGAAAATATTGGAACTTACGTTCATCCTTAATTTCATATGATTTTTTATTTCTCTGCTTGTGGAAACAGTCGATGGGCTGCAGAAACTCTGTCGAATTCGTTACACGAGTCGTTGTATTATATACCTAATGAACTTCGTCATCTTTCTCAATATAATTTGGAGGATGGCGAAGCATTGGGTTTCGTCTTTCCTGTTTATGCATGGGCACCCCCTCAATATGTAATAGAATTTATTAAAAAGATCGTTTTTACTTCTAAGCCTTCTTATGTTTATTTTGTCTGTACATGTGGTGATGAAACGGGTTATTCTAAACGATTTTTCGAACGAGCAATAGAGGATAAGGGATGGACTTTAAGTTCGTGTGCTAGTTTGATTATGCCAGAAACATATGTGAATTTGCCTTTTTTCTATCTGGATACGAAGGAAAAAGAGATGGTGAAGAAACATAATGCGGAACAAAAATTGTCTTCTGTGATTTCTAAAATAAAATCCAGACAAGTTTTTTCTGAAATGGATTTGGGAAGTATGCCTTTTTTCAAATCTTACATTTTGAGACCTTTGTTTTATGCATTTCTTATATCGGATAAACCGTTTAAGGTGACAGAATCTTGTGTGTCATGTGGTAAATGTTCTTCTCTATGTCCTCTTGATAATATTGTACTTGTTGATGGGAAACCCCAGTGGAAGGGCGATTGTTTGAATTGTATGTCGTGTTATCATCATTGTCCAACGAATGCTATTCAGTTTGGTAAACAAACAAAGGGGAAAGGTCAATATTTCTATGAAAGAAAGAGTGATTAAACACTTTTTATTTTCTTTTAATAATAAGTTCTTGCCCTATAGAAAGATTTGCATTTTTTAGATGATTCCAATTCATTAATTCTTCGCTGGTACATCCGTGTTGTTTTCCTATTCTGTATAGATTGTCACCTTTTTTTACTATGTAAGTAATTGTGCTATTGATGAGTCCTTCTGAATCATTGTCTTGATTGTGTGAATTCTGTTCATCTTTAGATTTGTTGTCTTCGTCATTTGGAGATGGCGCATTGTCATTGGAAGAATCCTCCTTGTTTGTTTCTTCTTGAACATCCTTTTTCTCCATGTTCTCAGGAGTGTTGCTTTCTCCAACAATAAGTTGTTGTCCTATCTTTAAATTGTTGTTTTTAAGATTGTTCCATTTCATAATATCATTTACACTACAACCGTATGATTGAGCTATTCGATAAAGCGTGTCACCCTTTTTTACGATGTGAAAGTTGGACGATGGATTATTATTGGGCGATACATTTTCTTTGGATGAATCTTCTGTTGGATTCTTTGTTTGATCTTCTTTTTGATCATTTGTGTTTTGAATCGTATCCTTCTTTGGTGTAATAATTTCATCTTTTTTAGGAGATGGTGTTATCGTATCTATCGGTGATGGCTTGTTGTCTTCTTTGTCAGGAATGAAATCATTTGAGGAGTCTGTTTCTCCAATGATTCTTCTGCATCCGATAAATCTTTTGTTATAATAATCAAGACCAGGATAAAGATCGATGGTGACACCTTTATTGACAGATGCGTGAATGAAACGAACGGTGTCTCCCGTTTGGGTGAAATCAATGATGATACCGACATGTCCAACCCCTTTACTATTTGCATTGCTACCTTTGAAAAATATTAAATCCCCCTTTTTTGTTTTGCCTAATTTTGTTTTTTCTCCTTGAGTATATTGAGCAGAAGAAGAACTGCTTAACGTGTAGCCGAAATGTTTGAAAACATAGCTGGTAAAACCTGAGCAGTCGAATGTTTTAGGACCTTTGCTTGCATATTTGTATTTGCACCCAATGAAATTTTTTGAATAAGAGGCAAGTGAGTCTCTCAATGTGTCTTCTGCGTGTGATTTTCCCCATAAATTACAGAATACAAGATTTGTAAAGATGAAAAGAAATATGCTTTTTGTGAAATTCATTTCCAATAAAATCCTTTTTGTCAGATGTTTGCAAAAGTAGCCATTAAATTTTGAATTATGAATTTTATGGTTGATTTTATGAAATAATCCAAGAGAATTTTGAAAAAAGCAAATAAATAGTTATGTTTGCTATAATGAACTTTCGTTTAATTACAAATAACAGGATTCCTCTTGTGTAAAAATTTGTGGTATGGTGGAGATGAGTCATAATCAAGAGAAAAAGGAGAAAAAGGAGTGGGCAATCATTAATATGTTTCGTTCAAGTTATCCGTATTTCCCTATAGGAGAATTGGAGAAATCTGAATCTCCTGATTTTTTATTGCGTTCAGAAGGGAAATTAATAGGAATAGAGTTGACGGAATTAAAGTACGAAAGGGAAGATAAACTATTTAATTTACGAGCGCACGAGGATTTCCTCACTTATATGATGGAAGATGCACAACATATTGTAGAGCAGACCTGTGAATATAAATTGATGGTGGAAGTCCTTTTTTCTGATGATATAAGTCCGACGGTTTTGATGGTAAATGAAGAAGCGAGATTGTTAGTCCGTCAAGGATTGGCAGAATCTATAGCGAAAATCGTATCGGATAATATTCCCGAAGCGACAGGCATTAAATATAAAGTGGACCGGACTTCAAAATACGGATATCATTCGTTACATTCTAAGATTCAGAGTATTACAATATTGAATGTTACAGGAAGATGGTATGAGGGCTTGTGGTATGCAGCTATAGCAACAAAGGTAAAACCACTTTCAATTTCTAGTATTTCTCAACGCTTAGTTGCTAAAAATTGCAAATTACAGAAATATAATCCTACTTGCGATGAACAATGGTTGGTTATAATTCAAAATAGTTTTTTGATGTCTAGCTCCTATAATTCTGAAGCGGTAGAGGTAGCTCTTGCGCATATCTATAGAAGTAATTTTGACAAAGTCTTTGTGTTTGAACGTAGTGAGGGAATGGTTTCCCGTTTGAATATAGAAAAATATGAAACAAAGAGATTGAAGCGTTGATGAAGGAGCGCCTATTTTTGAGTTCTACTGTTTTTGTTGTTAAAAAATATTAATATCTTTGCAGCACAAATTTGAGATGAAAAATGAAAATTAAAAACATTTTACTTGCTATTCCTTTGGCATCCCTTACTATGGTTGGTTGTATTCAAGACGAACCATTGGAGTCGGAGGCGGACATTCTACAATGTAAGCTATCTGGCGATAAGGAATATTTAATTACGAAAGCTGATACTTTGATGGAAGTAACCAGCATTATGAACAATATCACTATTTTTGTTAAACAAGGTTGCGATTTAACTAAGAGAGCACCTGAATTTGTATTGACAAAAGGAGCAACGATTTCCCCTAAAAGTGGGTCCGTACAGGATTTTTCTGATAATAAGGTTGTTACATATACAGTTACATCAGAAAGTGGTGAGTGGACACGTACATACAATGTGACATATCATTGTGCGATGTCATTGCCAACTCATTTTAGCTTCGAAAATTACATGCTAAACGAATCAAATAAATATCATGTAATCTATGAAGTAGTAGATGGGGTAGATGTGTTGTCATGGTGGAATACGGGAAATCCTGGATTTTGTTTAGCATCAAGTGTTGGTCCAGAGGGTTATCCTTCTGTTGTGGTGGAAGATGGATACAAAGGAAGAGCTATCAAAATGACAACTCGATATGCTGGAAGTTTCGGTAAGGCTGCAGGAATGCCAATTGCACCTGGTAACCTTTTCTTAGGAACATTTAATGTACAGCAAGCTTTAAAATCGCCATTGTCAGCAACTCGTTTCGGTGTTCCGTTTTTACAAGTTCCAGATTCCGTTGTTGGATGGTATAAATACAAGCCAGGGCCACAAATGACAGACGGAAAGTATCGAGAAATAGAGGGTACGGATGATTTTAATATTTATGCTATTCTTTATGAAAATACAGATAAAGAAGGAAAAGCTGTTATGTTGGATGGTACCAATTCGTTGACGAGTGAACACCTTGTGTTATTGGCACAGATGCCTGCTTCTGATAGAAAGGCTACCGATCAATGGACTCGTTTCTCATTTCCATTTAAAGCACAAAATGGTCAAAGTGTAGATTTAAATCGATTGCAAAAGTATGGATATAGTTTTGGTATCGTATTCTCTTCAAGTTTGAAAGGGGATGATTTTACAGGCGCGGTTGGTAGTGAGTTGTATGTTGATGAGGTTGAAATCGTTTGTAAAAGTATTGAATAAATAATGCGTTGAATGATGAAAAAAAATATTATAATATTACTTTTGACGATATGCTCGTTGAGTGCTTTTGCACAGAATGATTCGATTCAAAGTGTGGATACCACAAATGTTAATTCTGTTAAGGAGGTTACCGATCGACCTGTTCCATATTTTGAGTTTCGAACTGGATTTGAAGTGGGCGGAACAGTTCCTTTCCCATTACCTGCACAAATGAGAAAAATTAATGGTTTTTCACCATTAGGCAACTTTTCTGTTCAAGCACTTGCAAACATGCCATTTAATAAACGATGGGAAATGATGTTAGGTCTTCGTTTCGAGAGAAAAGGTATGACATCAAAGGCTACTGTGAAAGATTATAATATGTCGATTCAGGATGATGATGGTGGTACAATTATGGGTAGATGGACTGGAGATGTTACAATGTCTGCAGACCAGTGGATGTTGACGTTACCTATAGCAGCAACCTTTAATTTCACAGAGGTTGGAAGAATGCGTATAGGTTGTTATTATGGCTATGTTTTTAGAGGCGAATTTTATGGAGAGGTGCAAAATGGTTATTTGAGGGAAGGAAATCCGACGGGAGCGAAAATTGAAGTGGGGGAAGAACCACAGTCGTTTGAGTTCAACGAGGATATGCGTCGATTCCAGTGGGGATTAACCATAGGTGGAGAATGGACATTGGCAAAACGTTTTTCATTGTTTCTAGATTTAGATTGGGGATTGAATGATATTTTTGTTCCTGAATTTGAAACAATTTCATTTGATATGTTCCCGATATTTGGAACGTTCGGTTTAGGATATTCATTTAAATAATAATAGAAATAGATATAAAGGAGAATAGGAGAGAGAACCTTTTCTATTCTTTTTTTTATCACTGCTTATATTATAAAATTTGTAATTGTACTATTCGATTGGATAACTTCGTTTTTTTTTATAATTTTGCAACGCTTTTTAAAATAAAAGGAACAAAGTTCCGTTTGTCCAATAGGTTTTTAGATTTTTGAGTTTTGAAAAAAGTTGTTTTTAGTATATTGTTGCTTGCCGTATCAATGGCATCGTTTTCTGCAGGGTCACTAGGACGTATGAATAATCTGGTGAATGCAGATAATCGTTTATATCATTTCGGTTTCATATTGGGATTAAATATGATGGATTTCAATCCGACCAATGCTGCGATTCCGTATAAAGCATCAGAGGATGCAGAAGAAGAAATATGGTATGGCGAAGATACGAAAATGACACCTGGATTTACGGTTGGTATAATTTCTGATTTAAGAATATTTAGTTGGTTAGACTTGCGATTTTGTCCACAGTTGTATTTTAACGAAAGACATCTTCAGTTTAGAGATTCAGAAGGTAATCTATCTCCTAAAGGAGATTTGATTATTCAGTCTAATATCATGCAGTTCCCGTTAGATTTTAAGATTAGAGGACAAAGGAAACGCAATTATCGCCCCTATTTGTTGGCGGGAGGAGCTATGACATTGGATATGGGACGAGATGCAGAAGCAACTATTATGTTAAAACAGATAGATTATGGTGTTGAGTTTGGTATAGGTTGTGATTTTTATCTGCCTTATTTTAAGTTGGCGCCTGAGTTTAAAATCTATTTAGGATTAGGTGATGTTTTGCAGAGAGACAGACCTGAAATTGCTGATTATACAGATTTGAAGTATACAAATACGTTGTCAAAATTAACGTCACGTTTGTTCATCTTATCGTTTAATTTCGAATAAGATTGGGGAAGACGCAAGGGTATAATTTTTGATTAAAAAGGATAAAAAGCAGATGATTTTTCGTCTGCTTTTTGTTTTATAGGGAGTGAAATTTTGATTTATTTTATTTGAGTTTTAGAATAATTTTTCAGATTCAATAAATTGTGGTAAATTACGGCGCAATTTTTATGAGATTGTGTATAATGTTAAATGATTAATATACAAGATTTTATAGTCTAGTGTATGTGTGTAATTAAAATTATGAATAAGGAAAAATTAAATAAAACGGATATGTATAAGGGGTATAATGAAAAACACGTGTGGCAATCATGGATAGGATTGGCACTCTTTGTTATGTTAAGCATTTGTGATGCTGCTGCACAGTTTGGTGGTGGCGGTAACACTGGTGGTGGAACCAGCAGTGGATGCGTAATAAGTAGTACAGAATTTGAAACTTCAGTTTCGTTGTGTAATCCACAGTTGTCAAATGATGAAGATGGGTGGTTTAGTGATGATGAAGATTTGGTACCTGATGCATTAAAAGGATGTGAATCTCAAGCAACGATTAATAATGCTATAAGAACGGGAATATCTTCTGTGGTAGTTAGTACACCTTCTGCTGTATTTACTGATAAATCATGGAAAACATTATCGGCAAATGGTGATGCGCAAAGTGGAAACGGTTTCGCTTCTATTTATGCAAATCCTAAGATTCTATCTCCTATGTTATCAGAGGGAAATGGAACAAATATGTTGGTTAATGCAGGTACAGCTAATAATAAAGCATATTTCTTGTCTTACAGCATTTCTGGATTGGCACCAAATTCTAATGTTACTTTGTCTTTGGATTTATATGATTTGATAGATGAAGCTTCCATTTTAGCATCTGTGGCTGCATCATCTACGACAACAGGAGAAATTAAAGTCATTGGTGAAGATGTCAAATATGTGGCTAGTAGTAAAAAGGTTGTTCATACTTCTCCGACCGTGATGTGGTCAACTTCTTTGCAAGATGGTTCTGTTCCATATGTTAACGCAAATATTATAACTATAAGTAGTTCTGAAGTTCATAAAGAATTGTCAGGTAAAGCTGATGCTTCGGGCTCTATTACATTTTATTTGGGTCGTCCAGGCAAAGGAAATATTCCTATAGGTGTTGATAATATTGAAGTTACAGGAACGGTTAAACCTGTTATTTCGTATACAGGTTCACCTTGTCCGAAGATGCCATTATTGCTTCGGTCATCGGTGACATATCCGGCGGGAACTAAATATACGTGGACTGTTGATGGAAAGACGAAAACAGGAGAGGAAAACACATATGTTTTTGAGCCTGAAAATCCGGGGAAATATAAAGCAACTTTGTCTGTTCAACTAGCGGGATGTTCGGCATCAAAAAGTGATGAAATTGAAATTGAAGTTGGTGATTGTTGTCAAGACGATGCAGGTAATCCTATGGCTTTGGCTGATATATATTATAATGATTTCGGTCGTTTTGTTGGTAATACATATTATTATAGGAATGCTAAAGGTGAAGAAGTATCGGTAAAAACGACAGATCTTTTGGGGGGTACAGACAACAGGGATCATCCTCGTATTGCTGATCAATTGGGAAAATCAAAATTGTCTATTAAATATGGACCTGTATATGACGGAACTTATGCAATTTCTACAATTAATCCATCGGGATATGGTGGTGTTTCATCTGATAATACCTATGGAAACGGTACGGGTGGTATGATGTTGATGGATTTGAAAGGTACTGGTTGGGAAAATAAAGAAATATTTAGTACTGAAATATCTGATTTGTGTAGGAATAGGAATATACATTTCTCAGTAGCGGTTGCCCCTTTAAATACTAATGCTAGTGGAACTGTTGGTAAAGTTGCTGTAGAGTTGGTTGATAAATCAACAGGAAAACCAATTGAATCGGAATCAGGAAAACAAGCTCATTTTGAACATACTTTTTATGGAACAGAGGGATGGAAGTTAGATTCTATGTCATTTGTTTCTTCCATGGATTTAAAAACTGTTGTTTTGAGAGTCATCAGTTTGGAAGACGATTATGAAGCTAACTTTAAAGGTGATTTTGCAATCGATGATATTACTTTCCAGGTATGTGTTCCTCCGGCAATTGATGCTAGTTCTCAGGTTAGTGGTTCTAAAGATGCAATGAATTTATGTACAGGAGATACGCTTACATTAAATGCTGTTGTAACGAATTCTGTGAGAGATTTTTATGAAGATCCTTATTATTTGTTTCAATATACGTATGATGATCCTGATTTAAAAGATGCAAAGGATATAACGTGGTATAATATGTCAGAAGAAAAAACAGGAGAATTGTATTTGAAAGATGGCGTTTATGTCATATCGGATCCTGTTAATCATCCTGCATTTGCGGAAGTTTTAAAAGAAAACGCAAAGGAAGTATTCTTCCGTGTTGTTGTGTCAAGATTAGAAACTCTTAAGGTTCCTTCGGAATTGGAAGTGGATGCTTTGTCACCGTGTCGAAATGTGTCTGTTTCTAGCGTGAGAATTCAAGCATCTCTTAATTGCGCTAAGTGTTCAGATCCAGATAAAACAAGAACTTTTACTTCTGACAAAGGTCGTTTGAAAGGTAAAGAGTTAAGACTTTGTAAGGAAGATGGGAAAGCAACAATTGGATTGAAAGACCCTATTCATGGTATAGATAAGGATGGTAATGATTATTATGATTATGATGTGACTTGGTATAAAGAGAAGACCTCATCCACTGCTTTAACTTCTAAAAAGTGTAATGCTACGAACAATACAGCTCCTACGATAGAAGTTGATTGGAGTGACGTGACTGAGTCTGGTACAAAATATATTATTTCTCTTCATGACTATTTTGACCCTGTGCAAACTGTTACGCCTTGCGACATCACAGATACAATCACTGTTTATGCAGATCCTGTACCAACAACTAAATTAGATGATCCAGATCCATTCTGTGAGGGCACTTTGGCTGCTGATCCTACAATGACAATTTCTGGATACCAAATTCAATGGTATGAGGATGAGGACACAACAAAAGCTATGACTTCAGCTCCTTCTGTTGCTTCTACATTAGCAACAGATTCTCCTGCTGAATATTATTATGCTCTTATTGATTCTAAAACAGGTTGCCGTGGTGATGCTAATCTTTATGAAATAGTGGTTAACCCTATTCCTGAAGAAGATTTGGCTGCTATTAATCCATTCTGTCAAGGGGATGCAACAGCTAAACTTCCTACTTCGGCTAAATATGAAGTAAATTGGTATATAAATTCTACTGCTTCTTCTCCTGCAGCAACTGATTTGTCTACATTAGAAGGTAATACTACTCCGTATACCTATTATTATACATTAACAGACAAATCAAAAACACCTAATTGTGTTAGTGTCCCAGTAAAATATGATTTTACTGTAGAACCTACTGCAGAGGTAATTGTTACGGTTACTCCAGAATGTGATGAGACAAAAATCACAACTACTACAAAACCAGCAAATGCTACAGTAAATTGGACTATCGATGGAACTACTCCAGTTAATGACGCTGCTTCTATCACAGTTGATAATGTAACATACAAAGCTGGTAAATACGAAGCAATTGCTTCCGCTACTGGTTATTGTGATAGTAAACCAGATGAAAAGACAGTTAATTTCAATTCTACACCAGATCCAATTAATGTTACAATCGATGAATATTTGAAAGCTGATGGTACACCTGATTATTCAAAGATTGATGCAAAGGTTAATGCGTTGAAAGCAGCTGATCCTAATGTAAGTATTTATTGGTCGGGTGTGTTAGGGTCCACTGCAGAAGATCAGTCTTCTAGTATGACCGCTCCTACAACTGGTTATACTACAAGTAGAGTTAATCCAGCTCCAGATTTAGCAAATACGGATGATGAGTTTTTCTATTATTGGATTTATCAAGAATTAAAAAATTCTGAAGTTACTTGTCCAAGTGAGAAGAAAATTGTTGTAGTTCCTATCTTGGGTGCTCCTGCTCCTATTGTTCATGATACTATTTATTGTCTCAATAGTGAAAAAGTTGCATCGCTTAGTGAAAATGTGAAAATTAATCAAGCAAAAGCTGGTGTAACTTATGAATTGGTTTGGAAAGATGGTGTAGATGAATCAACGGTACCTTCGGTTAGTACTGTTGGTAAGACGACGTATGAAGTTGCTCAGCGAGATAAAAATAATCCAAGCAATATCAGCGCATATCGTAAGATTAATGTAGAGGTACGTGGTGTGAAGGAACCAAATGTTGCAGCTAATAAACTAGCCTATTGTGCAAATGATGTCGCACAGACGTTGACTGTAACAAAAGTAGATGATAATGCAAACTATTATTATGCAAGCAACTTTGAATGGTTCTTGAATGGCTCTTCTGTATCAACAACACCAACTCCAAACACAGCTGTTTCATCAACAACAACTTATCATTATGGTGTTCGTCAAACCTACACAATACCAACTTCTAATGAGGTCTGCTATGGTGATACGTCAGTATTTGACGTGAAAGTTACATTCGTTCCTCAGTTGACTGTTAGCCAAGTTACTTATCTAAAAGCGAATGCAAATTCTGCCGGTACATTTGATAAGAATGTTAAGGAACAGTTAGCTGAAGTATATAGCGGAGAAGAACCAGGTTCAACAATTAATTGGTATAATAGTAATGGTTCTACATGTGATGCAACGGCATTAGGTGGAACACCTACACCAACAGTTGATCCATCTGTTGGCGTAGGTAAAGACCAAACAGTATTCTATTGTGTATCTCAAACGGTAGATGGTTGTGAAGGTGAGACTAATATTGTAAAAGTAGTAATTAGCGACGCTCCAAATCCAAAAGTAACTCCAGTTTCATATTGTGAAGGTGAAACAACGAATTCATTGACTGCGGAAATTAATGAATTAACAAATCCTGCTTCATCTTATAAGTTAATATGGTATGATGAAAATCATTCTAAATTAAGTGAAGGCCCTACGGGTCCAACACCAACTTCCAATATGCGTGCAGGTGATGATAAAACAAGCACATATAAGTATTATGTAACACAACAATTATTATCAACAGGTGCAGAGAGTACTGAAAGTGAAATTATTGTAACAATTTATGCTAATCCAACATTGACTATCACTACTCCAGCAACAGTTTGTGAAAAACAAGTTCAATTACCACCTACTGTGACGTTGAATAATGAAGTTCCCGGTCAAACATATATTGATAAATATTTCTCTGATGCGGCAGGTACATCTACGTTAGCAAGTTCAAATGTAGATGAATCCGGTACTTATTATGTACAATATTCATACAATGCCAATGTTACATCAGGAGTCGTATGTGTTTCTAAGGTTATGCCAATTGTTGTTACAATTGATACTTTGAATGTAATTACACCGGATACAGTTAATACTTGTCCTGCAATGACGGCAACTCTTTCTTCTACGGTAGAAACCAATGTTTCACCTGTTACTTATGCATGGTCAGGTGATGGAGAAAATGGTTCTACTACAGAGAAGTTTACCACACATGCATTCGCTGGTGATTATGGAGATGTATATAATTATTCATTAACAGTTAAAGCAGGTACTTGCTCGCAAACGAATCCTATTGTGGTACAATTAGGAGAAGGTCCGTTGGTAGGTAAATTAATATTGACGGATGCTACTAAGACGAAAGATGTCACTGTAGAATTCAAAGATGGAATGACATCTATTGAACCTTATTATTATTGTGGAGGAAATGTTTCAGTTACTCCTGAGTATGAAGGTTCTGGCGACTATAAATTGACATCCCCTTCTGGATCGTCGGTATCAAGTTCGACATTCTCTGTTGCAGGAGAAGGACAATATCGACTTGATTTCACAAATGGATGTCCAACAAAATTGTTCTTCATCTTGAAAAATGCAGAAATTAGTTTGACTAATACCACTCCAGAATTGGTAATGTGTGAAGATGATAAGTTTACATCCACAGTTACTGTTACACCTTTAGGATTAGATTATTCTTTAGTTTGGAAAAAGGATGGTTCGGAAATAACAGGACAAACAAGTGAAACTTATACAATAGAGAATACGATTCCTTCTAACAGTGGATTGTATACGGTTGAGGCTGATCGCTATGGATGTCCAGCAAAGACTGAAATAGGACAATTAGTTGTTAAACCATATATTAAGGTGATAGAAAACAAGAATCCTTACATTGTACCAAGAGGAGAATCGCAAACATTAACTATTCAATTCACGGAGCCATCTGATGGTAAATTGCAGAATATCGAATGGTATGATAATGGAGATGCTACAGCAGTAGAAAATGCAGGATCTCATACAGAATCTGACGTTCAAAAAGATCACAAGTACATCATTAAGATGAGTGATGATAATTATTGTAACGCAGAAACAGAAATGAATATTTGGGTCGATGCTGTTCTTCAAATGAAAACATCGTTGGCAGATGTTCAATGTTACAATATGCAATACGAATTGAAGATTGATACGACAGGTACTGGAGCATTCCGTCAGGAAGGTGTAGATCATTTTGTTAAGGTTCAAAGGACAATGAATGGTTCTACCATTGACATGTCAGATCAATTGAAGTTAGTAAAGGATACTTTGGTTTTAACTGTAACAGCAGACAAAGATGCTTCTTACGCTATTCATTTTGAATATGGAACACAGACAATTGATTCTATAGAAGTAGTAACGGTAATACCTGCTATTAGTGTTACATTGCCAGCAACGCCTACGATTTGTGAAGGAGAAGAAGTAGAACTAAAAGTAACAAACGTTGTTCCTGAAGGTACAACTATCACATGGAATTCTGATAATACTATTTTAGGCACGAACGAAGGTGAAGTAATCAATGTAAAACCTAAATATTCAGAGAGCGCAAATCATCAATATGTTTATAGCTATTATTTGGAAGCTTATAATGCAGCATGTAACAATAAAGAGAATTATATTGTCAATGTAAATGTTGATGAAGCTTTGAAAGGAACGATAGAAGGAGATTCTCCTATATGTGAGGCTAAGAGTTCGACGATTTCTGCTGCTTCATATGATGCAGCATCCTATGAATGGTCTACTTCAGGTGTCCCTTCATTTGCAACAACAGCGACAACCGTTGTTACTCCTCTTGAAACATCACTTTATGTTGTTGATATGAAACGTGGTACTTGTACTGCACAGGATCAGTTCACTGTCGTTGTAACATCAAATCCAAAGATCCTAGCAATGGATTCGGCTGGTATTCGTGATCGCCAGGTTGTGACTGATCCTGAGAGAGGTACAGGAGTTTTCTCTTATTGGTTGGATAATAACAAATCAACAATGACAACTTTTGATATTATTAAGAACCTTGCATTTGGCTCTCATGTTATCAGTGTGATAGATGAAAATGGATGTACATCATCCTTCAACTTTACTTTGGATCCTCCTGAAATCATCATCCCAGAGTTCTTTACTCCGAATGGTGATGGTATACATGATCAATGGATTGTTGGTAAGTTAGCAGAAGTTTATCCAAATGCGGTAGTCTATATTTTTGATAGATTTGGAAAATTGGTAGGAGAATACTTAGGTGATGATGCAGATGGTTGGGATGGTACTTACAATGGTGTTAATTTGCCATCAACCGATTATTGGTATATGATTGACATTGCTGAAATCGAAAGACAATACACAGGTCACTTTACTTTGATTAGACGATAATTAAATGTGACAAAAATAAATTATAGAAAAGTGAGGCGTTTACGTCTCACTTTTCTTCCATAAAAACTAAGCTAATAAAACAATTATATGAAGCGTGTATTTTTATTATCTATTGTATTTTTTCATTTTGTAGGTGTTTTCGCTGTTTTGAATGAACGAAGTTTGGAACAAACTATATCAGTACTTCGAACTGAATTGGAATACTATAAACAAGAACAGGCTGAGATTGTAAAAGAATATGACTCGATTCGTAGTGACCAACATGATAAAATAATCAATAAGATAAAGGAAAGTGAGCAAGTCTCTTTGATGTTGTATTCTCAGAAACGTGATTACACTTTTGACCTAGCCTATGCGTGTCATGAAGCGACTACAATGTATGATGAGTTTGCTTCTCAACAGATTCCTTACAATGCCATTTTGAGCGGATTACAGACTGAAATTAATAGATATAAAAATCTAATAGATGTATTGGAACAATTACCACCTAGGCTTAACAGAAAGATGGATCAATCTACTCTTGATTCTATCAAAAGTCAGGTTCGTATAAGAATGGATGAGAATGGTAGTCTTGATTCTATGTCCTTTGATGAATTTATTAAGCAAGCTTTGGCAACAATGGATACTACCAAAAAGAATGAAAGAAAATCTCCTTTTATGTTAAGCAAAGCTGCTCAATTAGATCGAGATTCATGTATTGCCTTGGCACAAGGGATAAAAGCGATTATGATTGAGAACTATAATAACATTTCAGAGGATAGTGAACATTATGCGTTTTTATCAAAGCGATTAAAAACGTTGAATGATTATGCTTTGGAGAGGTATAATGATATCAAGCAACTCATATTTAAAAATGGTGGTGCGAATTATTTTTCTATCATATCATCATTCCCTCAGTATTGGGAAAATGCGAAGAAAGACATTAAAGAAAAATATTATCAACCTAAAGATAAATCTGTACGATCTGAATGGCGTGGACCTATTGTCATAGCATTATCCATATTCATTATTTTTTATGTGATTATTGCAATGGCTTTAAGTAATCTGATCGTTCGTTTTTGTATTCCTCAGAAATATAAAGGCGTTAATTTTCAACAGAAAAAGTTTTATTACATATTAGCCTCCGCTGTTCTTCTGTTTGCTATTGTCGTATTGATTATGAGAAGTGTGATGACTCATCATTTCTTCTTGATGGCAAGTTCTTTGTTAATTGAATATGCAATGTTGGTTGGTGCAGTTTTGTTTTCTTTATTGATTCGTGTAAATGGTCGTCAGATAAAAAGTAGTTTTGCAATTTATTTGCCTATTCTTTTGATGGGATTTATTATCATAGTATTCCGAATAGTGTTTATAAGTAATAGTGTAGTTAATGTTGTTTTTCCACCAGTCTTGTTGATTTTTACAATATTACAATGGATCGCTATTCGCAAAAACAAAAACAATATTCAATTTAGTGATGTCGCATACGCATACATCTCTTTATTGGTAATAATCGTCTCTTGCGTTTCTAGTTGGTTAGGTTATACATTATTGGCCGTACAAATATTTATTTGGTGGCTCTTCCAATTGACAGCAATACAAGCAATTACATGTATTAAAGATTTGTTGAAAAGTAATGAATTTAGATTTTTGACAACACGTGTGATGAAAAAAATGGAGATTGTGAATGTGGAAACAGCAGCACGAAAGGCTGTTCAGATGATGAATCCACCCAAAAATGATCGAGGAAATTATTTCGAAATAACATGGTTCTATGATTTGGCGAGAATTACAATTATTCCGATAACAATTGTTATGTCGATTGTTTTCTGTGTTTATTTTGCTGCAGGAATATTTGATTTGACCGAATCCTGTGAAATGATATTTAAGGTAAACTTCATTAATGTTGAAGGTGTGTGTCAGTTATCTATACAAAAATTGATGGTTGTCGCCATTCTTTTCTTTTCATTCCGTTTTATTGATTTTTCAATTAAATCAATCTATAAGAAATGCAAAACGAAATATGCAACAGATAATGGAAATGCCAATATAACTTTAGCCAATAATATCATTTCTATTTTGATATGGGGTGCATTCTTTATCATTGTCTTAGTTATGTTGCGTATACCTAAATCAGGCATTTCAATTGTGACTGCAGGTTTGGCGACAGGTTTGGGATTTGCCATGAAGGATGTGCTAGAAAATTTCATATATGGATTGTCGTTGATGACGGGTCGTGTTCGTGTGGGAGATTATATAGAGTGTGATGGTATTAGAGGACGAGTAGATTCAATTACTTACCAAAGTACACAAATTATTACTTTGGATGGATGTGTGATAGCATTTTTAAATACATCTTTATTTAATAAGAATTTCAAAAATCTAACACGTAATCATGGTTATGAGTTTACGAAATTGGAGGTCGGTGTAGCATATGGTACAGATATAGAGAAGGTGAGAAATCTCTTACAAGAATCTCTGAAACAGCTATATGCATATGATCGTAATGGGTTGCCATCTGTAGATAAAGAAAAGGGAATAGGTGTCTTTTTGAATGAATTCGGCAGTAGTAGTGTTGATTTGTATGTTACAATCTGGGCTTCTGTCGAAGACAAATTCCGTATTACAGGGGTTGCAAAGGAGATAATATATAATACTTTAAGTAAAAATAATATTGAAATACCATTTCCTCAAAGGTCTGTTCATATTATATGAAATTAAGAATGTTTGGAATTTTTTCTTTTCGATAGAAGGTTTTTTAATAATTATTTTGTTTTTTTTTGCTAAAATCTTATTTTCGTATTTTAAATATGACTATTTAGAATAAAACATAATAACGGCAATCTAATTTCTTGCTATTGAGGCTAAAGAATGGTGAATAAATCAAACTATTTTTAGTTAAATGTTTTAGTACGATTAGAAATTCGTTATAGAAAAAGTAAGGCTTATGGATATGTCTAGTTACGGATGGAACGGCTCATCGTATGTTCGATGGAATGATTTTAATCGTGAAAATAAAAAGAGGGTGTTGATTATTGTGTCAATAATTGTGTTGGCATTATTAGCATTGGGAATTTATTGGGCAAAGTTTTATCATAAAGTTTCCTATTATGAGGACGTTGTTTTTCATTATGAATGGCCAGAAGGAATAAATAAAATATCCAAATCAGAAGCAAAAAAAAGAAATGTTTCCTATATGTTGGAAAAGGATGGCGCATTGAGTGCTCATTGGACTAAAGTATCTGCTGTAGATGGAAAATTACAGATGAACAAGTTTAATACGTTCAATACCTTTAATAAAGTTTTTTTAGATCCTGTTATTTCGATTGGAGATAAACATTCTTCCCGTTTGACGGCACGTTTGAATGATGTTTGTTGTTGGGAATTTGTGGCAGACGAGAATAATAAATATGTAGTACAACAGAAAGCATACGATGATACAGGATGTTTGGTATATGATTTTTCATATACGAGACACTTAAATAATACCTATAATGGTTTATATACGAGTCCGGTCGGAATACCTATTCGATCTTCTCAACATGGAGCTGTGATTGTAAAGATCACTTTGGATGAAAGAGGGTATCGTTCATTTGTGGAATTCTTTGATGCATGGGGAAATCGTAGTTGTGATAAAAATCGAGTTTATGCCTATAAATTTGAGTATGACAAAGACGGACTTCTTAGAAGGAAAGGTGCTGTAAATGAAAAAGGAGATTATGTGTATGATACACAATTCGTTTCCTCTGTTAAAAATCAATATGAAAATGGACGTTTGATATCACGTACCTATTTGAATCCAGAAGGATTGCCAACGAAAAACAAGCAAGGTTTTACGGTGGAAAAAATAACTTATGACAAATATGGTAGACTATCTTCATTAGAGTATGAGGGAGAAGATGGAACCCCTGCGACTATTTTGAATTTTGATGATATGTGTCATCGAATTGAGTATGAGTATGATGAAAATGGATATCTTATTAAATATTTATGTAAAGATGAGTCGGGTAATGTTGTTGGAGAGAGAGGTTATGGTATAAGTGCAGAAGGTAATACTTGTGAGTGTAATGCAAGTAATACAATGTCTGTAAAACCTTTCTATAATGAGCAGAATCGGTTGGCTTCTCTTTGGGGATGTAGAAACGATAGTTTAGTGGCTGATGAAAACGGAGTTGCTGGGGTTGTTTTTGAATACGATGACAGGGATAATTTGGTGAAGAAATCATATTTAAATGTCGATAAAAAACCAGCATCTATTGATGGTAATGTATATTCAATAGAATATCAATATGATGATTTCAACAACTGTACAAGAATGATTTATAAAGATAGTGTGGGAGAACCAGTGAAAAACATGCTCCAAATCGCATATGCGTTTGATTCTTATGGTAATGTGACATCGATTGAATGTTTTTCAGGTGATGGTAAAAAACCGGTAAATGGAACAGGTGGATGGCAAAAATGTGAGTATGTATATGATGGAAATAGATTTTTGCAGGAAGTTGTCTATTATGATGTTTCTGGTTACGTTATATATTCACCTAAAAAGAAATATGCAATAGAACGTTTGATGAATGATGGGAATGGTCGTGTTTTATCTCGTTACTATTTAGATGATAATAGAGTAAGAATGAACGCTGATGGGTATTCTTGGGATACGTTGATATACGAAGGTAATAACTTGGTAAGAGAATTTGCATATGATTTAAAATCGAATCCTGTTTTCCGTACGGAATATAAATACGATCCGTGTCAGCGTTTGATAGAAGAAGCGTATTTTGATGCTAAAGGAAATGCATATGTGAAAAATGGCTATGCAAAAAAACAGGTGGAGTATCAAAGAGGAGGAAAGACAATCACATCTTATTTGGCTGCCGATGGGAAGGTCTTGAGAAAAGATTCTGTTTCAACGGAACAAGAGGTATTTAAGACAAGTATGATGGACAATCAGGTTAAATATAAAACGGTAAAGACTCATGATTGGAAATATGAAGGAGAAATGAAAAACGGAGAGCCATATGGAGATGGTCGTTTCACATGGTTATCAACAGGTTTCTTCATAGAAGGGTCTTTTAAAGGTTGGAATACAATGATTAATTCATGGAATTGTAATGAAGCATATTGGAATGAAAAGCATGATTAAACATATTATATGTTGCATGTTGCTCTTGTGTGGAGTAAATGTAATGGCAACGAATTGGACGGATGTTGTTGTGGAAAAACCGGATTCCTACATTGAATGGAACGATACAATTTTCTTGAATGATAGTCGTGCCGTAGCATGGGTTGCGTCTGTTAGTAATGGTATCAATGGAGCTGATTCTTCTACTTTCTTGGGGAAAACCCTCTTTTTGACACGTGATGTTAATATGTCGGAACACGAGTTTTCTAAATTTATATCTACGTTTGATGGAGTCTTTGATGGTAATAATCATAGTATAACAAGTATGGTTGATTCTAGTTGTTCTTTTTGTAGGGTCAATAGAGGAGAAATCAAAAATCTAAAAAGGAATGGGGGCGTTGTCGGTCAATGGATTGAACGATATTCTTATCGTTCTTGTGCTATGTTTGCTGTGGAGAATTACGGAAAGGTAAGAAATTGTAGTGCAACTTATACTGAATTATCATATATTTCATCAATTGCCATAACAGTTGGTTGTATGGTGGCTAATAATTATGGTGTGGTTGACGGATGTAAAATAGCAGGTAAGTGGATTGTTTCTGGAAATATACCAGAAAATAGTTGCTTTGGAGGTATTGTTGCTCGCAATTATGGAGTTGTGAAAAATTGTGTAAATAAAGCTATTATAGATGGATATTGTTATGCGACAGGTGGTATTGTCGCTGAAAATCAAGGCGAAATCTTTAATTGTTCCAATGTTGGAGTAGTGAGGGGTGGAGCAACATATAGTGGTGGCCTTGTTGGTATCATGATAGGAGAGGATGCTGAATTGAAAAATAGTTATAGCCTCGGTAAACAAGATGGGAATGGATTGGTTGGTATGATGAAGTCTGGTGCAGTATACAATTGTTATGCGACAACGAGTAAATCATTCTTTGGTGAAGATAGTTATACAGATCAGAATTCATACATTTATGCATGTATTGATAGTGTTTCTGCGATACCGACTGGATGTTATGGATTTCAAGGTAATGGTAGGAAATGTATACTTGTAGATAAAATTTATGACACTTTCGATATGCCGACAGCATTGAATTCATGGGTGGATATGCAACCTTCAGAAGGACTTGCGAAGTGGAAACTTGATACAGAATATGAAAATGAAGGATATCCTATGTTGGTTATACCAGAGTATGTTGAAGAAAAGGAATATGAGAAACCAACATTACGGTGGGTAGATGTCGTAAAAGAACGTCCAGAAACTTATGTTGAGAATGGAAATGATATTTATATCCTTGACAATCGTTCATTAGCATGGCTCATATCTGTAATGAATGGTTTGAATGGACAACAACAGAATAATTTGTTCGGTAAAAATATTATGTTGATGTCAGATATTAACATGGGTAAATATAAATGGACACCAATAAAGAATTTCCAAGCAACGTTAGATGGAACTGGTAAAAATATAAAGGGATTATTTGTTGAGGATACTACAATTAATGCTGGTTTCGTTGTTACGAATAATGGAAAGATACAGGATGTGAATTTTAAGGACGCGTCTATGTATGTATATACGAAGAGTAATGTCTTAGCTGGTATGGTGGCTGCTAACAATAATGGTGAAATCTATAATGTTAAGTGTAATGGTCAAATTCACTTGGATGGAGTCTCTGAAAATTGTAATGCACTTTATTTAGGAGGATTGGCTGGTCTTAATAACGGAACGATAAGTACATGTAAATCTCAGGGTTCTGTATATTTGGATTATTGGGATTTCAAAGAACATTTGACGGCAGAAAATTATGTTGGTGGAATTGTGGGAGAAAACCTTGGTATAGTTGATGCATGTATAAATGAAGCAGAGGTGACAGGCTATTGTTATGCGTCAGGTGGCGTTGCTGGTTGTATAGAAGGAAATAAGGCAAAAGTAATCAATTGTGCTAATAGAGGATTTGTTTCAATGTCGGGTTCACCTTCACCATCATATGGTGGTGGCTTGGTTGGATATATGAAGGGTCCTGGTATTTTGGCGAATTCGTATAATACTGGATATGTCGATGTGATGAGTGTAGTGGGTTATCAAAAAGCAGGTACAATCAGTAATTGTTACAAGACTTGTACACAAACTATTATGTCGGAAGATGGCAATCCGTCTTATAATTATATTTATTCTTGTAAGGATAGTGTTGATGTATTGGGTATGGAGACCTCTCAATTTAAGAAAGATGGAACTTCTTTTACATTGACAAACTCGGTATATGGAACGACAGATTTTGTTGAGGCTTTGAATAGTTGGGTGGATAATCAAAATAGTTCGTCATATATGAAATGGACTACAGATAAAAAGAAAGAGAATAAGGGATATCCTATCTTGAGAGTATCTTATAAGAAGGATACAACGTTCTATGTGTGTCCAGACATAGATTATTATGGTAATATTTTCACGTCTGCTGATGATTCTACAACCAAATCCATATTATGGAATGATACTCTTTATGAAAAGGTTAAGATTATTTTAAATGCGAACTTTGATGATATAACTATAAAACGGAAAGATTCCTTCTATGTGGGTGAAATTGTGACATTATCATTGATTCCGTCTTGTACGAATACTGTATGGAAATTAGATGATGGAACAATACGATATGGAAGTACAGTTGCTTTCCCTGTCGATATCACATATAAAAATGGTCATGTGGTTAAAGTATCTATGACACAAAATGGATGTTCTCATCAAATGTTTGACACATTGAAAGCTGCAAAGACGGGATATGATACGGTTCTTTACGTTTGTCCTGAAACTGTTTATGAGGGGAATAACATTTTCACTATAGAAGATAATGGATCCGTTCAGACTTTAAATTGGACAGATTCAACTACTATTGTCGCTAAGATAGTTGTTAAAGCCGATTATAATAAGATTCATTATACTGCGCCTGAATTCTTCTGCGCAAATGAAATGTTGACGATCTCAATGTCGGGTGCTAGTAATTATTTATGGATTGTGAATTCAGACACGGTAAAAACAGATGATTATATATTTCGAGAACCGACCTTTAGGAAATTTATTTCTTCCGAAGATGATGGCTTCGTATTGGAAGCAATCGCGACATTGAATGGTTGTGAACGTCGAATTGTTGATACGTTGATGCCAAAGCACTCGGAAATCATAGAGATGATAGGATGGGGGGATGTATTAGCTATTGCTAATCCTGATACCATGTATGAATCTTATCAATGGTATTTTAATGGAGAAAGACAGGAGTATGAAACAAATCAGTATTTATATTGTCCGAAAGGATTACAACCAGGTGCATATTCGGCTAGAGCCTATAAATGGGATGGTTCTTATGAGACATATTGTCCATTATTTATAACCAAACCAGCAGTGAAGAGTTTGACCCGAAAAGTTTCTGTATATCCTAATCCTTCCACTGCAAGTGATGAGGTTCATATAGAGTTACAAAACATAGAAGAGAGTCAGATAGCTTCTATTATGGTGTCTGACAATACAGGTAAATTTGTTTATCAAGTTAATGAATTGTCGCAATTTGACGTCTCTTCGTTGTCGACAGGTTGGTATATCTTATATATACAGTTACAAAATGATGATGTTTATAGTACTAAATTTTCTATAATAAAATGAAGAAGATAGTTTACATATTAAGTTTAGTTGTCATCTTCTTCTTGAATTTGTCACGACTAAATGCACAAATAGATGGATCACACTTAATGTTTGATTTGGGTGGTGGTGTACATACGATGTTGTATGATCCTCATTGGGGAGAAAATAAGATCGGTATGGGTGGTAAGATAGGGTTGAATTATGCTTACTATTTCAATCAAAATTTTGGTTTCGGATTAGGTTCATATTGTTCTTTATATTCGTCAAAATATAAAGTGAAAGATTTTGAATTGTCTGATGGAAAGAAACAAATAGATGATTTGAATTATGATTATACCTATGTTTTATATGCAAAATCTCATTTGAATGAAACTGAAAGAGTCGTTTCGTTATATTTCCCTATTTCTTTCCGTACACAATTCCAAATCGGATGGTATTGGGATATGCGTGTGAATGTAGGTGCGTCTATTGAACTTCCTCTTTTAAAAAGATATTATACAGAAGGTGATGTTACGACATCCGCCTATTATGAGGAATTAAATATTTTGTTCCATGACATGCCTAATCATGGATTTATGAAAGAAAAGTATTCTGTTCATGATGATTTCATAACTAAAAAGGTTGGAATTTCTCCTTTTATTGATTTGGGATTTTCTCGTATGATTGATTCTCATTGGCGTTTTTATTTGGGAGTTTATGCTTCTTTAAGTGCTATGAATTTGTTGAAAGACAACGAGAATCCTCAATTTTACGATTCTACATCAGACAGAAAACCTCAGAATGCTTTTGCGTCTGACTTAAGTGAAAGTATGCGATTGTTTAAGGCTGGAGCTGCTATTGGTTTTATTTATCAGTTTAGAGAAGATAATAAAGGTAATTTGGTACAAACAGCACAGTTCGAATTGGATTCAATCATACCAGCTGTCTATGACGTAAAGGAAGAGGAACCTGTTAAAGAGGAGGTTGTTGTTTCTATCGATACCACTTGTGAAGATGTAGTAGATATCAATTGGAAATGGTTGGCAGATTCTACCGCTAAGGCGGAAGGTTTGAAGGGTTGGAATAGTTCTTCGTCTTATAATAATACTCCTAAGCGTACTGTAACTCCTAAGGTTGAAAAGAAACCAGCAACTCCATCTAATGAAAAGCCTATTGACACTACTACAGTAATCAAGCAAGAGCCTGTTGTAGAACCTATTCAAGAAGTGATAGAAGAGGTAAAGACGGAGGAACCGGTTTCCCCGGTTCATATAGAAGAAGATGTGCCTTCCAAAAAGATTGGCGACGTTACAGTTCGTACAAAGAAAATAAAAGTACTTTGTAGTAATGGAACATCTTTCATATTAGAATATACAGATCCGGGGGATGGTAATTTAACATCTTCTATGAAGGGAGAATTATTGGTTGTTGCTAACATTTTAAAGACAAATGCTTCTCAAAAGGTAACGTTGACAGATGAAAGTCAGTATTCGGGTATGAGTAAGTATGTAAAACAAAAGAATATGCTTTATTTCTCCAAAATTAAGAGATTCTTACTTCAATATGGTGCTCGTCCTGAGCAAGTTGTATATGGTGATTCCGAATAAATACTGAAATTTAGTGATATGTAAGAATATTTTGGCTGTCATTTTATTTGAAATATAAAATAGATGACAGCCATTTTTTTTCGTTGTAAAAAAATGAACGTTCGTTGAATTTTTAATATTTTTTAAATGTTTTATTATGATATTAGAATTTATTTTGAGATATTTGCGGACGATGAATAATAGGGGAAAGAAAAGGGTGAGATTGAAGAGTGAATAAGTCTATTCTTTTTTTTCTTATGACAAGATGAGTGACTATATGTTAGTTGCGTCGTAAATTATTAGTGAAAACAGATAATTATGTCCTTAAATCTAATTACTGGTACAATCCAGAAGGGTAAATATGGAGTGGCAATCTTAGTGTCATTCTTTACAGTGATGAGTGTTTATTCACAGCTTGATAAGCCTAATGTGGACACTCCAAATCTTAGTTTTGAAAACGGAAATTTTGAGGGTTGGGAGTGTTATACAGGTGGATTTTATTTTGATACAACGGATAGCACTTATAAGTTCGAAAATTGGAATCAAGTGTCTGGTAACGAAATGGGCGCTGATAACAGGAAACATTTTGTTATAAAGAACAATGCGGAAGATGTTCCTGATGATAATTTGAGATGTTATTTGACGTCTACCAATCCGGAAGGAAAATTGACTGCTCGTATAGGCTCTATTGAAACAGCAGAAAATTCTGGAAGGAAGAGCGCTATGGCAGAAAGATTGGTGTATAAGTTTACGGTAACGGAAAATACGACATTATTAACTTATCGATATGCTGTGGTGATGCATTGCCCCGATTTGGTTGGTGCAGGTGCAGCAAAAACAGAACACACAGGAGAACAATATCCTACATTCCAAATGAATGTGAATCTGTATAATCCTAAGACAGGTACAACTTCTCTTTTACAATGTGGTAATTTTAAGGTTAATGCAGCTGGAACTAATGCGATAGCATTGAAATTAACATCGGATGAAGGTGATTGTCCGTCATCTCCTCTTCATAGAGATAGATCATTGTATGAATTTGCATATGTCCCTTGGACTTATGGTAATTTTGATCTTTCTAATCATGTGGGTGAAGAAGTGACAATTGAAATTATAAATCGAGATTGTTTGAGTTTGAAAACTGGTAATACTGGTGGAATAGGCGGAATAGGCGGAATAGGTGCTGGCGGCGGAGCAACTGAAACAATATCAGGAGGTCAACACCGATCTTATGGTTATTTTTGGGCAGAAACAAAAAAATTGGAATTGACAGTTAAGAATTGTATTGGTGAAGATGCAGTTTTCTATGCTCCAAAGGGATTTGATCGATATGAATGGAAAAGTAAAAACAATGTAAATATTGTAGTTGATCCAACCGATCCATCTATTGCAACGATTGCTAATGATTTAAAAGTGCCAGGAGATGAAATTGAGTGTATAGTTCATAATTCAGACGATTGTAAATCTGAAGTGAGATTATCTGCTGTCTTAGACGAGATGACTGCATCATTAGATTTCGATTTTGAAAATGATTGTGATGGATTGGTTCATTTTAAAGATATTAAAGATAATGTTGTTGGTGATGCTGTCTCAGGTTATTTGTGGGATTTCGGAAATGGGAAGACGTCTGCACAAAGAGAGCCTGATGCTATGTATATGGAGCCAAAGGATTATAATGTTAAGTTGACAATTCAAACAGAATTAGGTTGTACAGCTTCTATTGAAAAAATTGTAGATGTACGTTATTTCCCGAAATTGAATATTTCTTCAGAAAGTGAGGTTTGCCGTGGAGATACTATTTCTTTGGTTGCTATAGGTGCTTCTGATAAAAGTATATACAAATGGGATACCGGAGATAGTACAATGGAAATCCGAAGAAAAATTGATGCTTCTCAGGTGTTCAAATTGGAGGTGATTGATGAGTATTTGTGCTCATATACAGCTAATTTCCGTGTTTCTGTAAAGGAGAGCCCAATGTTGTTGATAAAGGGAAGTGATGAGGTTTGCTTGGGGGATACGGCAGCGTTGACAGCAATTGAGTTCGGAAGTGCAACAGGTCAAGATGTGTCATTCGTATGGGACATTGGTACTACGGGCGCAGATATGAAGGCTCGTCCATTGCAGGATAATACAGTTTATACAGTAACGGCTTCCTATAAAAATGGCTGTTATACTGAAATGTCGAAGACTATTAGGGTAAATCCTCTTCCGGTTGTATCTGTGTCGGGTGATGGTTTGATATGCCAAAATGATCCTGCTAATTTAAAGGCAGATGTCGTTTCTTCAAATGGCGATGTTACCTATATTTGGAAAGATTTATTTAACGGACCAGTTCGAACAGTATATCCAGATACAACAACAGTTTATTCTGTATATTGTGTTGATGCAAAGAATTGTGTGTCACGTCCAGAAGAGTTTACTGTAAAGGTAAAAGAGTTGCCTGATGTAAAGATAACAGGTGATTCTGCAATATGCGAAGGTAAAAGTACAAATCTTACAGTAACGGGTGTTAGTTCAAATGTCGTTTGGTATGATGGAACCATTGGTCAAACTACTATTACTCGTACACCAACGCAGGATACTATTTATTGGGTAGAGGGTACATCAAACAATTGTAAGGGACGTGCGGAGTTTAAGGTTAAGTTGTTGGATGTTCCAACAGTATGGATAGAAGGTAATACTACGATTTGTCAAGGCGATACAACTAGATTGTATGCAAAGGGTGCAGATACATATATATGGAATACTTCGGATGTTACAGATTCTATTGATGTTCATCCATATTCAATGTCTGATTATACTGTAACGGGTACTACTACGAATGGAGGTTGCGTGGGTACAGCTTCTATACGTGTGAACGTTAATGAACCGCCTACAATTAATATTACGGGAGATCGGGAAGTGTGTGATGGAGATGATGCTCAGGTTTCTGTTTCTGGAGCTGCTGAATATTTTTGGAGTAACAATGCGTATGGACCTAAAGTTACTCTAAAAATAACAAAAGATGATACGTTGACTGTTCGTTGCATTGATGATAATTTATGTGAAGCAACTGCGAAATGGACCATCAAAAAGAAGGAACTTCCAGTTCTTTCTTACACAGGTGAGACAGCTGTATGTTCTGGTCAAATTTTGACAGTTACAGCTTCTGGTGCTAATACGTATGAATGGCAAGATGGAACAGGTACATCTGTCTTTAGTAGAGTACTTGAAAATGATATGGAGTTGAAGGTTAAAGGATTTATTAACGGATGTTCTTCGTCTATGATTATTCCTGTTAGTATTTTACCAGTTCCATCATTATGGGTGTCAGGTAGTGGTGTAACGGGTGTTTGTGCTGGTGATTCTGCATCGTTGATTGGACATGGTGCTGATTATTATCAATGGAGTAATGGTCAAAAAGCGGATACGATTACAATTTATCCATCAAATTCTACGGAATATTCTTTGTATGGTTATACGGAAAAGGGTTGTGAGGTGATGATACCAGTTCCAGTAAAAGTAAATCCTAATCCTATGGTGTATACGAAAGGAGATGATAAAGCTTGTCAAGGAACGTTGGCGAATATTGAAGCTTTGGATGCTAATGGTGAAACAGCAAGTTTCTCATGGGGAACGGGTAATATCGGTTCTATTATTACTCCTATGATTATGTCTGATACTTCATTTACGGTAACTGCTGAGAATAAGTACGGCTGTAAGGGTACTGCTGTTCACGAGGTTATTTTGACAGAACTTCCAGAACTGTCATATGTCGGAAAAACAACGGTATGTTATGGAGAATCAACTACTATTCAAGGTACAGGAGCATTAACCTATAGTTGGAATGATGGTGCTAATGAATATAGTGGATCTTCTATAAATGTTACACCAAAATCAAATACGGTTATTCGTATGACGGGTAGCAATGTAAGTAACTGCCCAGCAACGATTGATATCCAAATTATTGTTCAATCTTTGCCTTCTGTCTTTATTTCTGGTGATTCAGCGGTGTGCTTAGGTGAAGAGTTCTCCTTGTATGCTTCAGGTGCTGACACCTATAAATGGAATACAGGTGATGAAACTTCGGATATAACATATAATACAAGTTCCACAACGGAATATACTGTTTACGGTACAAATGCGCAAGGTTGTACATCTAAAGCAACTAAGATTGTTCAAGTTCGTCCTTCTCCTATGGTTAGCATAGAGAAAGGTCCTCAGTCAGGTTGCCCAGGTTTGCCAGATACTATTCATTTGTCTGCTAAAGGTGCTGATGTGTACAAATGGTCGAGCGAACCATATAGTGCTAGTATCGCATTGAATGGTTTGACTGCAAATTTGGCTGCTACTATTGATGGTCCAACAACTGTTACGGTTGAGGGTACTGATGTGTTTGGTTGTACGGGTACGGCAAAAGTTGATGTGGATTTGGTTCCACGTCATGATATAGAGTTCTCTGTTTCTCCTGATTTCGTTGAAGAAGGAAGTTCGAATGTTCGATTTAATGGAGTATTCCCTAAAACTGCTAAATGGTATTGGGAAACAGGTGATAATATGATAGAAGAAACTGGTGTGAATACATCTCACTATTATGATCCTAATGCGGCAGATTCATTTATTGTAAAAGTTCGTGCAATCGATCAGTTCGGATGTGAATATACGGGTCGTTCCACTGTCTATACATGGTTGGATTTCTGGGCTGCAGAAGGTTTCACACCTAATGGAGATGATTTGAATGATACATTTAAATTCTATGGCGGCGAATTCGTAGATGATTTCTCTTTCATTATTTTTAATAGATTGGGCGAAATCGTTTTCGAAGGACAAAGTATCAACGACGAATGGGATGGTACTACTATAGATGGAGAGAAATGCCCTTGGGGTGTTTATGGTTGGTATTGCAAGTATAAGAGTAATTACAAAGGTATCAACAAGGAAGGTGAGCGAAGAGGTTTTGTCTCTTTAATTAGATAACCATTATTATGATGAAAAAGATAGTATTGTTTTTATGGGCATTCTGCCTTTCTGTAGCAATTCAGGCACAAGATTATACCTTAGTAGGACATAATCTTACACCGTTTAGCTTAAACCCGTCTTTGGCTGGAAATGCGTATGATATACGTTTCGGTCTTAGTTATAGACAACAGTGGTTAGCTTTAGGGAATAATTACCATACGGTAAGAGCTTCTTATGATCAAAGTTTCCATCGTAGAATATGTTCCGTTGGATTTGCCTATGCATTTGATAATATGGCGAATGGAGTATATACAGTGAATGAATTTTCACCTACTTATGCTCATACACTTAAGGTGAAAGAGGAACAATATATACGTTTGGGTTTACAAGGTTCTTTATACCTCAATCATTTAGAATGGGATAAAATACGTTATGGAGATCAGTATGATATGAATACCAGAAGACCTTCGTTAGAAACATTGGAAAATTTCGAGGAAGATACTCGATTACATTTTGATTTCTCTGTCGGTGCTTCCTATCTAATTGAAAATAGATTAACGATTGGTGCTGCTGTTTATCATGTTACAGAACCCAATAATGGATTTATGGAGTTGAAAGATAATGTTTTGCATAGAAAGTATGTCGGACATATCAACTTTATTCAAGATTTGCAATATAAGAATGGTTTGTGGGGTAGAGAGAGCCTTTCTGGAAAGTATATCTTCGTGAATGGTTCGTATCAGCGACAGGATGTTTATCAAATGTTGAATGTTGGTCTTGGATTCGCATGGGACCCTTTGGTCTTTGGTGTTTCTGATAAAAATGATTTCGATGGTGTGAATGTGATTGGTTTAATGGCAGGTGGTCATTATAAGGGAATCCAATTCTTTTATGTCTTTGATTTGTTTACATCATCCAAAAAGAACGGATCATGGTCGCATGAATTTAACTTCATTTATATTATAAAACACGTAGAAAAATATCCTTGCCCTGTTGTTTATTGGTAATTCTGGATAGGATCATTCATAACATTATTATAATCAATAACCTTCCCCGTTTAAGAGAATGTGAGTTTTCTTAAAATTAGGGAAGGTTTGTTTTTCCTATCTTATCTGGTTAATAAATTTAGTTTCTCCTATTGCTGCATGATAGAAACAGACATCCATTTCTTCTCTTGTTTCAGAAGAGGATTCCTCTGCTACGTGATTGGCTAATTGAATGATTGACTCAACTACTCTGTCCATTGTGGATGATGTGTAGGTGGTAATCCACTCTTCGTATTTGTTGGGATGTGAGGCGTTTTTTATCATGTATTTACCGAGGTCGTTGTAATATTTAAAACAAGGTAATATGACAGCTAAAGATGTAGCTGCGTTGTTTTGTTGAATGATATTTGTTTCTAGTTCAATGTATTCTATCGTTGTTTTGCTTGGTATGATATAAGGAGATAATCCTCCTATTCTTTTTGCATATTTTTCCTCTATTTCTTTTTCTGCTAGTATTCCTTCACGAGATAATTGAAGAAACATCTCTTTGTGTTCTTTGGAGGGAATCATTTTTGCAATGTGAAGTAGATTATTGGCATATGCGTGTAGATATATGGTATCCTGCTCAAGGAAATGTTTAAATGAAGAATCGGATAGTTCTCCATTTACTAGTCCTTTGATTAGTCTACTATTGAGCATTAGTTCAAATTGCGGTTTGCATTTCTGAAAAATGCATTCACTCCAACAAGGATTCATTTGCAACGTGTCTTTGTAATGATTTCTTTTAATTTTATTGCTGCATTGTAGGGAGATTGTGCTGCAACTATTGCGGAAACGACAGCAACTCCTTCCACGCCGCATTTCATAACATCTTCAATTGTTTCCTGATTCATTCCTCCGATGGCAACAGCTCTGTGGTTAGATATTTTCATTGCCTCTCGTGTCCCATCTAAACCGAATGGTTGGGCAGTGTCTGTTTTGGTTGGTGTGGAAAAAACTGGAGAAATACCAATGTAATCAACATCAAGTAAGTTTGCTTTTTCTACTTCTTCCATGTTCTCAACAGATAGTCCGATAATTTTATCAGGACCTAATAGTTGACGAGCTATATCATATGGCATATCCGATTGCCCAATATGAACGCCTTCTGCATCTACTGCAAGCGCTATGTCAATTCTATCATTGATAATTAAAGGTATGTTATAGTTGATTAGTCTTTCTTTTAATCTTCGTGCCAAATCTACAAACGTGGATGTGGAACAATCTTTTTCTCGTAATTGTACGATTGTTGCACCGCCTTTTACTGCTTCTTCTACAATCCATTCAATATCTCTTTCTCCTGCAAGAGGACGATCTGTTACCAGATATAATGATAAATCAAATTCTTTTTTCATTGTCTTAATTTGTTTGAGTATTCGGTGTCTTTCATTTGATATAGATTATCAAGAAAAGCAGGAACGAAACTTCCTGGTGATTGATATTTTTCAGCAGTTGTTTCTCCTGTAATTCCCATAATGGCCATTGCATGAGCAGCGGCCATAAATGAATTTTCATTAATGGATAGAAATGTACCTACCATTGAAGAGGCGGTACATCCCATAGCCGTGATTTTAGGCATGATAGGAGAACCATTTTGTATGAACTCTCTTTGCTGTCCGTTTGTAATATAGTCTGTTTCTCCGCTGATGACTACTATTGTATGGTGTTCTTTTGCCAGCCAATCGGCAGCGTTCTGTGCTTTTTCAACATTGATGGAACTATCAACCCCTTTACTTTGTACACGATTATTGGTTAATGCCATAATTTCGGAAGCGTTACCTCGAATTACATTTGGATGATATTCTTGAATGAGGTGAAGTGCTGTTTGGGTTCGATAGGTTGAGGCTCCTGCACCAACGGGATCAATCACCCATGGTTTGTGATTTCGATAAGCTGTTTGCGCTGCGATTTCCATCCCTTTTATCCAATTTTCATCGAGAGTTCCTATGTTTATGACCAATGCGGAAGATTGTGTTACAATTTCTTCCATTTCCATTGGAGAATGAGCCATAATAGGAGAGGCACCAAACGCAAGCAATGCATTTGCGGAGAAATTCATTGCCACGTAATTGGTAATGTTATGAATAAGAGGATTGGTTACCCGTATTTTTTTTATATCCTCTTCAAACCTTTTTTTATCAATCATATTGTTGTTAATCTTTTATTGCGGTGATAGCTACATATGAACCTTTATCATATCCATTAATTGGATCTTCAATCTGTAAATGAGAAAAGCATGGATGAGTTGTAAGTGTTTGCTTGAATGAGAGGTTGGATAATCCAATCTCTTGCAAAATGTTAATCTTCTCTGCTGTTGTTCTCCATTTGGCTTGTTTCACTAATTCAATTGGATAGGGTAGATGTGGTTGAATTCCTTCTAATAAGGGATGTTCCCAAGAACCAACGGAAAGAGCAAGATTGTATAGCGTTCCATATCCACTCTCTTTCGGTACATCGATTATAATGATTCGACCACCTTTCGTTACGGCTTTTTTAGCTTTTATAAGTGCCTTTTTTAAATCATTCATATAACAAGGACATCCGTTAAATAGAATGGTGTCGTAGCAATTGTCTCCATAATTTGCATCTTCGCCTGTGTTAATTTCCACATTGATGCCTCGTTTAATGGCTATGTCTGCCATTGATTGCGATGGCTCGATCCCGTGTTTGATGGATATGTTATAATCGTCTTTTAGCGCTTTTTCGAATAATCCACTTCCACACCCAATGGAAAGAATCTCTTTGGACCCTTTTAAACAAGAAGCAACCAATCGAAGTTCTGTTTCGAATACGTTACTGTTCTCTATGAACCATTGATCGTATTCTTTTGCATAAATGTCAAAACCTGTATAACTCATCGATGTTGAATAAAAAAACCGTATCCTTTTGAGGATACGGTTGAATATTGAAATGAAAATTTATATCTTTTTCCGTTTTCCTCTCTGCCATTACGCAGCAGGTTCAAAGGGTATAATCTCAGCCTGACTAACAAGCACCCCTATGTCTGTAAGACAATGCAAAAGTATATAATTTTTTGAAAATATTTCAGAAGTGTGTTCTGAATATTCTCAGTTTTGTATGATTTTTTTATGGCGTGCTTTCGAAAGATTGTCTCCTATTTTGTTGAATAATAATGATTTAAAATGTGTATGACGATGGTATTTAAATCATCGAATAGGCTATTGAATTTTTCGAAAGTTCATTTAAGTGATTTATCCCAATCTATATTAGTTAACGCCATTAATTGCAATTTCAGGTTCGATACCTTTAACGATTTTTTTAATCATACCTTGAAGAACTGCACCTGGACCAACTTCCGTAAAGGATGTAGCACCAGCAGCAACCATATTTTGAATAGATTGGGTCCATTTTACAGGAGCAGTTAACTGTTTAATAAGATTGTTTTTGATAATCTCTGGATCGGTTTCCCCTTTTGTTGAAACATTTTGGAATATTGGACATTTAGGAGCTTTGAATTGAGTGGATTGAATGGCTTTTTCCAATTCAATTTTAGCTGGTTCCATTAAAGGCGAATGGAAGGCTCCACCGACAGCTAATTTGATAGCTCTTTTTGCTTCTGCTTGTAACATTAATTCACATGCTTTGTCGATACCAGGGATAGTACCCGAGATAACTAATTGTCCAGGACAGTTATAATTGGCAGGTACAACTATATCATCTGTTATAGAAGCACAAATTTCTTCCACTTTTTCGTCGGGTAGTCCAAGAATGGCAGCCATGGTAGATGGCTGTTTCTCGCATGCTTTTTGCATGGCCATTGCACGTTTGGAAACTAATATTAGTCCATCTTCGAAATCGATAGCTCCACTAGCAACGAGTGCGGAAAATTCACCTAAAGAATGACCAGCAACCATGTCTGGCTTAAAATCATCGCTTAGTGATTTAGCTAATAAAACAGAGTGAAGAAATACGGCAGGTTGTGTCACTTTTGTCTGCTTTAGGTCGTCTGCACTTCCTTCGAACATTACGTCAGTGATTTTAAAACCTAGAATTTCATTTGCTCTTTCTAGTAATTCCTTTGCCAATGGCAAATTATCGTACAAATCTTTGGCCATTCCTGTAAATTGGGAACCTTGGCCAGGGAATACGAATGCTTTCATATAAATAAGTCCTTTTTATACTCATGAATAATTTTCATGAGGTTTAGGTTAATGGTTATATTTTTTTTCGTAAGAAAATTTTTTCCATGCAGCAACGTTTATTTGTCCTTCTAGTTTTGCTTGTTCTGCTTTGGAAAGATTATGGAAAAAATCGATTTTAGTTTCTTTTTCTATTTCATCGACGGTTACTGCATAATCGAAAAAACTACCTTCGGCTCCCTCTTGAGGAATGATGAAGCCAATCATTTTTTCTTTCCCTTTGTAAGAGAAGTCATAGACAATTTTATAAAACTTTTTGGGAATTGTAATGTCGCTTTTTTCCTCTTGTCCTCGATTGTTTTTATAACTCAATTTCTTACAATCTTTGGTTAATATAGGACCCGTGATTACATATACAGTGTTGAATTTCTGAGCCCAATATCGAACTTGCATTTCTAAATCGTTCCAGATACCAGCATTAAATTTTTGTTTCTGCGGAGATATGTTACTGGTGTAAAAACACTCGTTCATGGCAGTTCTGTCAAACTTCATATCGCCCGCTGGCGCCAAATGACCTCTTGTGTAACCACAGTTTCTATATTCATATGGATGAGCTGATTCTGTAGTAACAATAGGATCTTCTGTAAAACTTTCCTTTCTTTGTAAATTCCCTTTAGTCTCTTGTTTCGTTAATTCGTATGCAACCCATTCTGACTGTTCGTCATCTTCAGAATAAGAGAAAGAATAGTTTTCGTGATGATACAATTTTCCCTTTGGAGTTGAGTGTGTAAAAATGGCATCACCTTTTTTATTAGAAGATGATTGTTTTGTTTCTGCACCTCCCTTTTGAGTGGGGGTATTGTAAAAAGATGAACTACCCTCTTGTGGTTGGGATTCATTGTTTACGCCAATACAATTATAAAGGAATGCTGAAACAATTGCTATGATCAATATTCTTTTCATTTCACTGCTTTTAGACTCATATCCAAACCTTTGACGGAGTGGGTAAGTGCGCCTACTGATATGTAGTCGACGCCACATTCTGCATAGTCACGGAGAGTGTCAAAAGTGATACCTCCGGAAGATTCAGTTTCGAATCTGTGGTTGATTCGACGTACAGCTTCTTTTGTGTCAGTTGTGTTGAAATTGTCAAGCATGATTCTGTCAACGCCACCTATTTGTAATACTTCTTCTAATTCGTCGAAATTACGAACTTCAATTTCTATTTTAAGATTTTTACCTTTTGCTTTCAAGTATTCTTTTGCTTTTGTAATAGCATTCTTAATGCCACCAGCAAAGTCAACGTGATTATCTTTTAATAGAATCATGTCAAATAATCCAATACGATGGTTGACTCCTCCTCCGATTTTCACTGCTTGCTTTTCAAGCATACGAAGACCAGGAGTTGTCTTTCTTGTGTCAAGAACTCTTGTGTTTAATCCTTCTAACAATTTAGCATAGCGATTGGTTTGGGTGGCAATTCCACTCATACGTTGCATAATGTTCAATACTGTACGTTCAGTTTGAAGTAATGATTGTTCCTTGCCTGTAACATAGAAGGCAATATCACCTTTCTTCACTTTCGCGCCATCGTTAAGCAAAATTTCCATTTGCATTTCGGGATCGAATTTATGGAAAACTCTTTTGGCAATTTCGACTCCTGCGAGGATTCCATCTTCTTTGATGAGAAGTTTTGCTTTTCCAATCTTGTCGGAAGGAATGCAGCACAATGTTGTATGGTCACCATCTCCAATATCTTCAGCAAAAGCCAAATTTAGAAGATCTTCTATTAATTCATTTTCGCTTTTCATATGTCAGTTGAATAAAATTCTTATTTGTCTTGTGTGATTTTTACTTGGTATATAAGGTCTTTATTCGAATCTTTTTGTGTAAGAATAAATAATGTGTATTCTCCACTATTAGTATATAACTTACCTAAAATAATGGCAGACTTTCCTCTCTCTGTTTTGTTGGTCAGAGAATAATTCGTTGGCCTGTTTCTGCGGAAAAAATCATTTAACAATGATTTCGCACGGTCTCTATCGCAAGAACTAGAAGCCTTTTCTATCGTAATATCTACATTATTGTTTAGGTAAGATTCTATTTTTGATATGTTTCCATTCGCAAATGCTTGCGTTATTTCTGTAGAATTCGCATGAAGATTAAAACTTATAAAAGAGGTAATTAATGTGATTAATGTGACTTTTATATTTTTCATAATTTATTCCGAATTTGAGAGTTATGCGTCATAAAATTACAAAGTGCAAAAATAATGCCAAAAAATAGTAATTTTTATTATTTTTGCCATAAAAGTTATAGCGTATGAAAGTGACACTAATAACAGTTGGCAAAACTAATAATTTAAATTTTAAAAACGCAATATCTGACTATCAAAAGCGTTTAAAATTTTATCTTTCTTTCGAAATTGAAGAATTACCCGATATAAAAAACACGAAAAATATGACGGAAGATGAGCAAAAGCAAAAAGAAGGAGAAATGTTGCTAAAATCTTTCCAAAATGGTGATGAGGTAATTTTGTTAGATGATAAAGGTGAGGAACATACTTCTATGTCATTTTCGTCATTTATAGAAAAAAAATCAGTTGCAGGTTTGAAAAGATTAGTTTTTGTGGTAGGCGGACCATATGGATTTTCACCAGACGTCTATGGGAGAGCAAATGGTAAGGTCTCATTATCAAGGATGACATTCTCTCATCAGATGGTTCGTCTTATTTTTGTTGAACAATTGTACAGGGCGATGACAATTTTAAAAGGAGAACCCTATCATCACGAATGATTTCATGGATTTTTTTTATGCTTTTTGGCACATATTTTGTTGTTGTTTTTACATATAATTGGTGAATAATGTGAAACGAACATTTCGATATTTCCGGCTTAAATTAACTAGAAAATATTTCTCTTTTAAAAAAGGAGGAATGGTTGCTAGTTGTCTTTTCCTTGCTTTGTCTTTGCTTTTTTTCTTCTTGTTTGAATATTTGTTTTATTCGACATCTGTTTTTAAAGTTGACAAAAATGAATTTACAAGGACTTTAAAAGAGAAAGAAGCTTATTCGGAACAGGTATTAGATCAGATTAAGTCTACCATAGAAAGTGAGGGACTAACGTCTTTGTGTCAACAGAAGAACATATACAATGAGTCTGAACAAAAAGAAATATCTTTTCAAATCTACCAAGGCGATCAACTTGAGTTCTGGTCGAACAATGTGGTTGCATTGGAAGGCGTAAGTAAATTCAATTTCGCGAAAGAGTTTTTTTATGAAACAGATAATTCTTATGTGGTGGTTTTGCAGTCTTTTTTCCGTGAATATAGGTGTGTTGCATTAATTAAAATCAAAGATAACATCTTCCCGAAAAAAAACAGTTTAAACAATCATTATGCGGAAGCATTTCATATACCAGGGTCAGTTATAATATCCAAAGATAAAGTCGATGATGAAGATTCAATGTCTTTTTCTTCGCAAGATGGTAAACATTTATTCTCGTTGTCAAATATTACAATTCGACACGAAAATCCTGCCTATTTGATTTTTTCTATTGTTTGCTGGGTTTTAGTTTTATTCGCTATCCTTTTACTATTGTCGTCTTATTTGGCATATGTGGAAAAATGGCATCCAGCCCAATACAAATATTCTGTTGTGGGAACCTCTCTGGTCTGGTTGTTGGTCATTGCGTTGACAGCAATATTTAGATATCCAACTATGTGGTTTGAAAATGATTTTCTTTCCACGTTGTCCTATCATTCGACGATTGCTCCAACATTATCCCATCTGTTCTTGTATACTTTGTTTTTGTATGGTATGTTGTTTTTGTTTAAGTCAAGAATACCTACGAAAATAATAAGCCCTAATACAATGTCTCCATTGTATGCTGTGTTGTTGATATTAGTTTTGAAAACCATTTCATTCTTGTTGCTTATTTACTTATATGAGATCATAAAAGGACTAGTTTATCATTCGAATATGAATGTGGCTGTCTCTATTATTCAAGAAGTGAGAGCGGAGACCTTTTTGCTTCTACTGTTGGAATTGTTTTGCGTATATCTTTATTATTGGTTTATTTCTCGTGTTAAACAATTCTATGCGGATAAGAGTAATACGAAGATAATCATATATACACATTTGCTTTTAACCACAGTTAGTGTTGTTTTCTTTGCGGTGTCAGGGTCTTGGTTGGAAGTCGTTTTGCTGATACTTGTTTCTTGTGTGATTTTGTTCATTGACTTGTATGAAACATATTATCCAATCAGTGGATTCCTTTATACAGCACCGATTGCTTTTATATTTATTAATTTGATAGTTGGTTTGTCTTATCATTATTCCTCTTTAAAAACAGAGGCGCAATATAAACAAATGGCCCAACTCATTAGTGTGGAAAATTGTGTATATCAAGATGATATTGCGGAATCAATTTTGAAAGAGAAAAACCTTTTTGTCATCACTGATTCTCGTTTGATACGATGGGTGAGATTAAATAGCTCAGAGACAGACGAATTGTTAGAGACTTATTTGTGGGAATCCTATTTTAAAGTTTTTGAAGATAAATATGATTTCGAGGTTCAAATTTGTTCCCCTCATGATTCCTTGTATATACGAAAACCAAATTTTGAAAATGCGGAATATTCGGGTTTCGATGCAGTAGCACCTGTTTTACGTAAGTTGGACATGACGAAATTTTATGCTAATCAAGACGAAAAATTAGCTATTTCCTATTTGGGACATATCCAAATGGATTCGATTTCGGTCTATTTGAAATTTTATCGTAAAACAACATATGATAGAGTTAGTTTGTTGGAACAGTCTATTCGACAAACAACACCATTTGAAAGCAACTCAAAAGCCAAATATCTTAACGGAGAATTAAGTTATTCTGATGGAGAATTCCACTATCCGATTTTAATGTCATGGTTGACAGCTGAGGAACAGTATCAAACAGATTATCAGTTTGCTTTGAATTATTATACTCATTATGTGCATGTCTTCGATTCGGGAAGAAGTATGTCTGTTGTGAGTGTGCCAGAACGTCAGAGTTATATCTATGTGATATTGACAACTTATCTGTTTGCGGCATATGTGTTGATTGCAATTCTCTATTTTTCAATAAGGGAGATTCGCAAGCATTTGTTGAAAAAAAGCAAATCTTTGTTAACACGAATGCAGTTGTTATTTGTCATACCTATTATGTCTGCCTTTTTGATTTTGGCAGTTGCCACGTTCCCGTTCTTTATGGATCAATATGAGAAATCTCAGTTCTCAGAGATAAAGGAGGATGCGATTTCGGTTCAACAAAATGTTCAAAACATAGTGGGATTGTCGGATAATTTGTCCGACCAATCTATGGAACTATTTACTAAGGTGAAGGAGCTTTCTAATTTGTTCCAATTGAATGTAGTATTGTATGATGAAGATGGGAAATTGTTGGTGTCGTCGCGTCCTTTGGTGATGTTTGCAGATAAAAGGCAATCGCATTTAGTGTATCCAATTATTAAATTTCAAACCGTGCCAGAATTATTTAGGAAGGAAAAAGTACGGTCTATAGATTGTTATTCTCATTATGTGAAAGCCTATAATCTTCAAAATAAATGCGTAGGTTATATTCGATTGATGTCTCATAAAGCCTATTATCAAGTCCAAAATGAAATATTTAACATCTTGGTTGTCGTAGTAGATATTTATTTGTTTATTTCTATTATTTCAATTTTCATTATTTGGTTGTTGAATAAACGAACGACGAAGCCGTTGGTGATGTTGTCTGAACGTTTTACGGAAGTACGATTGACAGGAGAGAACACATTGATTGATTATCCGGAAGATGATGAGATTGGTGATTTGGTAAAACAATATAATAATATGGTGCTTCAGTTGCAGGATAGTGCGGAACGTTTGGCTCGGTCAGAACGTGAATTCGCATGGCGTGAGATGGCAAGAAGAATAGCACATGAAATTAAAAATCCGTTGACTCCAATGAAATTGAGCGTACAACAATGTATGCGAAAACGAGCGTTGGACCCAGAACATTTCGATGATTATTTCCAGAAGACATCGAAAATATTAATTGATCAAATAGACAACTTGTCTAATATAGCATCTGAATTCTCTTCTTTTGCTAAAGCTGCTGAATCTCGTTATTCTGCTGTGGATATCGTGGATAAACTTCAGTCTACTGTCGAATTGTTTGCAAACAATTCAGAAGATGTTTCATTCCGTTTGAATTTAAACGGGTATGAACATGAATATATATGGATGGATGATAAACAATTGCTACAGATATTTAATAATTTGTTCAGAAATGCTATTCAATCAATTCCATCTAATAGAGAGGGACGGGTTGTCGTATCATTCTATGAAGAAGAGAATTCTACATTTGTAGAAATCACAGATAACGGTTGCGGAATTTCAAAAGAAAACAGAGAAAAAATGTTTCAACCGAATTTTACAACCAAAACAAGTGGAATGGGATTAGGCCTTGCGATTGTAAAGAATATTCTATTATCGGCAGGTGGAGACATTTGGTTTGATTCGGAGTTGGGAAAAGGAACTACTTTTTTTGTGAAAATTCCGATTTATCATGCTAAAGATAACGAATAAAGGAAAGATTTTGTTATATTTGGGGACGAAATAAAAGTGTTGCTCTTTAGAAAGGAGAAATGCTTGTTTCAAAGGAAAAACGTTATCGTTAATGAGTATGTTTCAAAAAAGTATAAAGTTATTTTTTGTCGTTGTATTTACTTGTCTGTCGATGTGTTTTGTAAACGCAGAGACTGGTAATGGAGTCTATCGATTTTTGAATTTGCCGTTTAATGCAAAGTTGGCAGGTATGGGTGGAGAAAATGTCTCTGTCCAATCTGACGATGTGAATCAGTTTTATACGAATCCAGCTTTGTTCACACCATCCTTAAAAAATAAGATATCTTTGAGCTATGTGAATTATTTGGCAGATGCGAATGGCGGTATGGCTTCCTATTCGTATATGTTAGACAACTTGAATTATTTTGGCTTCAATTTCTTGTTTATGGGATATGGTGATTTGGCTGGATATGATCGGTATGGAAATGAAATAGGGGAATTTTCTGCGGGCGATTTCGCATGGAATTTGGTATATGCACGTTATTTGGGAGCCAATATAAAAGTGGGTTTGTCGATGAAACCTGTTTATTCTCATATTGATACATATAATAGTTTCGGTTTGGGATTTGATTTGGGTGCTAATTATTATAAACAAGAATGGGATTTCTCCGTTGGTTTTTCTGTTCGTAATTTTGGTTTCCGCTTCACTGATTACTATGAAGATCAGGAGACGGAAAGATTGCCTTGGAATATGCAATTGGGTGTCACTAAAGGATTGGAGCATGCACCATTTCGGTTTTCTATTACCTATGATCATTTAAATGATTGGTCATTGGATTATAATCGTCCCAAGAAAAAAACATCATTAATGTCTATAGATGAAGAAAACAATGATCTTGATGAAATAAAATTCGCGGATATGTTATTTCGCCATTTCGTGTTTGGCTTAGAAGTAATTATTCATAAGAATTTTCATATTGATATGGCATACAATCATCGACGCAATAGAGAATATACATTGAGTGAAGCGAGAGGTATTAATGGATTCTCTTTTGGCGCTGGATTTAAAGTATATAAGTTTAATTTGGATGCGGCATATGCACAATATGCGCCATCAGGTGGTACATTTACGTTGTCGTTATCCTCATCAATAGATTCATTTAAAAAGCAATGAAAAAGATAATAGTTGCCATTGATGGATTTTCTTCTTGCGGGAAAAGTACAATGGCTAAAGATTTAGCAAAGAGTGTTGGTTATGCATACGTAGATACGGGTGCAATGTATCGTTCGGTAACCCTTTATTGCTTGAGAAATAATTGGATTCAGAACGGTATTGTGGCTGAAGATAAGTTGAAAGATGCTATTCCGTCTATTCGAATTGAATTTAAGTATAATTCGGAGAAACAAATGAACGAGACCTATTTAAATGGTGAAAATGTGGAGAAGGAGATACGTTCATTGACAGTTTCTAATTCGGTAAGTATTGTTAGTTCAATAGGATTTGTTCGTCGTGCTATGGTCGCTCAACAGCAAGCGTATAGCGTTGAACGTGGTGTTGTGATGGATGGTCGTGATATAGGAACAGTTGTTTTCCCAGATGCGGAATTGAAAATATTCCTTACGGCATCTCCTGAAATTCGTGCTCAACGTCGTTATGACGAGTTGACGGCAAAAGGTGAAACGGTCTCTTTTGACGAAATTTTAGAAAATGTAAAACAACGTGACTATCTTGATCAGAATAGAGAAGAGAGTCCACTTCGTAAAGCAGAAGATGCTATTGAATTGGATAATAGTTATATGACTATTGCGGAACAAAAAGAATGGTTGTTACACCATTTTGAGGAGAGAACAAAATGATTATTGAGATAGATTCGAATTCAGGATTTTGCTTTGGCGTTGTTACGGCAATTAATAAGGCGGAAGAGGAATTGGCCAAATCTGACAGACTTCATTGTTTGGGCGCGATTGTTCATAATAGTATGGAGGTCCGCAGATTAGAGCAGAAGGGCTTGATCACGATTGATAGGGATGCTTTTGATCATTTGAAAGGGCATAAAATCTTGTTCCGTGCTCATGGGGAACCTCCAACAACTTATCAACAAGCAGAGGCTAATGGGCTTACGATTATTGATGCGACTTGTCCTGTTGTTTTGAATCTTCAAAAAAGAATAAGAAAAGCCTATGAAGAGTCTGATACGAAAACGACTCAAGTTGTTATCTATGGGAAAAAGGCTCATGCGGAGGTGAATGGCTTGGTTGGACAGACTGATGGTAATGCTATTGTAATTGAAGGTATAGAAGATCTTTTCAAATTGGATTTTTCCAAAAACATTCGTTTGTTTTCGCAAACAACAAAATCCATAGAGGGCTTTAATAAAATTGTAGAAGAAATTAAGAGTCGAATGAAACCAGAGGGAACATTCGAATATAATGATACAATTTGTCGGCAGGTTGCAAATCGTATTCCAAAAATAATAAACTTTGTAGCTCAACATGAGTTGATTCTGTTTGTTAGTGGGAAGGAGAGCTCGAATGGAAGAGTCTTGTTTGATGAATGTCGAAAGGTAAATGATAATATCTATATGATTTCAGATTTAGAAGAGGTGGATTATACTATTTTTGAAGGAGTGAAATCTGTAGGTATCTGTGGTGCAACATCAACACCTAAATGGTTGATGGAAGAACTGAAACAAAAGATTGAACAAAATGTTATATCATAATCTTATTAATTAAAAAACGAAATGAAATACGAAATTAATTGTATTGGAATTTTAACCTCGGGAGGTGATGCTCCAGGTATGAATGCTGCAATTCGTTCTGTGACACGTGCGGCTATTTTCCATGGAATTAGAGTCAAGGGAATCTATCATGGATACAAAGGATTAATTTCTGGTGAAATAAAAGAGTTCCAAACTCAAAGCGTTAGTAACATAATCCAACAAGGTGGTACTATATTACGTACTGCTCGCTGTAAAGAGTTTATGACTGAGGAGGGGAAAAAACAAGCTTATGAAACAATGCAAAAAGAGGGAATCGATGCATTGGTTGTCTTAGGTGGTGATGGAACTTTTACAGGAGCAAGAGAATTCGCACAAGATTTTAATGTGCCAATCGTTGGTGTGCCTTGTACCATTGATAATGATGTTTGTGGTACTGATTATACAATAGGATATGATACTGCTTTAAATACAATTGTTGAGGCTGTGGACAAAATACGTGATACTGCTAATTCTCACGAAAGATTGTTCTTTATAGAGGTGATGGGACGTGATGCTGGATTCTTAGCTTTAAATTCTGCCATTGCTTCTGGTGCCGAGGCTGCTATTATCCCTGAAATTGAAACAGGGGAGGCACAATTGGAGGATTTGATTCAAAGAGGTTTTAGAAAATCTAAAAATAGTAGTATCGTTATTGTTGCTGAAAGTGACATTACGGGTGGTGCTATGGGAATCGCTTCTAGGTTGAAAGAGACTCATCCTGAGTACGATTCACGTATTACAATTTTAGGACACTTGCAACGTGGAGGTTCTCCTTCTGCTCAGGATCGTATATTGGCAAGCCGTTTAGGCGCTGCTGCTATTGATGCACTATTGGAAGAACAAAGAAATGTAATGATTGGTATTGATGATGATAAGATCGTTTACGTGCCTTTCACAAAAGCAATTAAAGACGACAAACCAGTCGACCTTGCTTTAATGGAGGTCTTGAAAACTTTGTCTTACTAATTCAATCGTTTGTTTATGCGTGGTTGTCTCGTTTTTTTTACTCTTTTGCTCCCAACTTTATTGTTTGGTCAGGCAGCTGGTACAAAAAATGAGACAATTGCGTATATAGATAAATATTATAAAATAGCGATTCGGGAGATGTATGAATATAAGATACCTGCTAGTATTACTTTGGCTCAAGGCATCTTAGAATCGGGTAGTGGAAGAAGTGATTTGGCTACTATCGCGAATAATCATTTTGGTATAAAATGTACGAGCGATTATGTTGGAGACACTTTTTTAAAGGATGATGACAAGAAGGATGATTGCTTCCGTGTCTATTTGGATGCGGAGTCCTCCTATCGTGATCATTCTCTTTTTTTAGTGAATCGTAGTCGTTATTCGTTCTTGTTCACTTATTGGATAAGAGATTATAAGGCATGGGCAATAGGTTTGAAAAAAGCTGGCTATGCAACAAATCCTAATTATCCACAATTACTTATTGATGTGATTGAACAATATGAATTGTATGAATATGATCGTCATCCAGAACGATATGTTTTAAAACCTTCTTCTATTTCGTCTCTTGATATTGTTAAAAAAGCTTTTCAATCACAAACCTCTAATGAAAACGAAAAATAATGGTTAAAAAAGTTTGGCTAATCTTATCGGTAATAGCAAATGTTTTCTTGCTTGCTGTTGTTATTTATATGTATAATAGACAACCTATGGCTGCACAACAGGATAAGGTACAGACTGATGTGTTTTTTTCAAGTGCCTATGAGGATGGAAATATTGTTTTTATTGGGGAAGAAAGATTGCAATTATGTAGTTGGAAAACACTATTAGGAAGTGATAAAATAGCAAATCTGGCAATTTATAAAAACACCATAAAAGATGAAATAAAACGTGCTTCTTTTATTTTTGATGATAACACGCCTTCTCAAATTGTTATGATGCTTGGTGTCCAAGATCTTCAAAATGGGACTCCTGTAAATGAAATTTATAAAGATTTCGTTTCTTATGTAGAGTTGCTTCAAACAAAATTACCACAAACAGAACTTATCGTTATCCCTGTTTTGCCTGTTACTCCAGATGATAATACTGTTTATCCTGCTATTACGATGGAAAATATTAAAGCTTTAAATCTTTTAATTAAGATGTATTCGGTCGAAAAGGGCTTGACCTATGTTAACTTGTTCCCAGATTTTTATAAAGAACAGTTTGATTGTATGAAAGCAGACTTTAATATCGGTGATGGATTCCATTTTTCTCAAACTGGTTACTTCGTGTTTAGAGAGCGTTTGAGGCCTTACCTTCGTTTAGAATGAAGATGAATCAAAAAACAGGGAATCACTTTACAATGGTTCCCTGTTTTTTTACTTGTTAACCAGTTAATAGCAAACCTGTTTGAATACATCTTCTATGACATCTTTGGTAAGTTCATCGAAATCTTTCCTTCTTGGTAAAACAAGTATTCCTGCCACATCGATAGCCCCTGGACTGATCATTTTATAGCCTTCTCCTTCTTCAAAAAATTGAGTAGGTCTGTGTTTCTTCCTTGGAAATACAAACAAATGCCAATCCCCTTTCTCATAGAATCCAAACAGATTCATCTTCGGTTCTTCTTCTGTCCCTGATAGCATCTGTAATTGCTTGTATAATTGTTCAAAATAGGATTGAGTTAGATTAGCTTTCTCACTCTGTATATGAATACATTTCCTTCCATAATTTAAGAACTCTTCCATCTTGCCTTCCTTGCATTCTGACAAGACTCTTGTTTTGACTATGGCTAATTCAGACTCAAATGGTAGTTGCCCTTTTAGAACAGCTTGAAAATGTAAATGGTCGGGTGCTGAGGCTCCGCATTGTGGTCCATTGTACAATAATGTGTGGGAAGGTAATTCTTTGCAAAATGAGATGAATGAGCCAATGTATGGAAGTATCTCTTGCGCTTTATGTTCTTTGATGGGAATTGTCATATGCCCTTTTAAAATGGGAAAAGGGTTCACTAATAGTGTGAATTGCTCATCTAATTTGATACCTTCTTGAATTGTGGGTCTGTTGCTTTCGCATAGAAAACATTTTCTATTGGCAATGGTTTTAGCATCTAATTTTGCTCCAGAAGAGACTGCTCTTGCTGGATTGTATTGTGCATAGATACTATAAGAACCCATGTCAAATTTTCGTAGCTCGATAGAATCTAGTTGTGCAACGCGCTCTCTAAAATCGTCCCAAACTTTTAATTGATCATCATATAAAGCTTTGTAATCAATCATTTCTTTTCTTGTTTTGAATTATACGATTGAGAATTTCGAGACTTCTCAATTTGTCTTTATAAGAGTTGTTTTTATTTTGTTTGATAATATCCAGTGATGCGTCGGAATTATCTTCCCATCTTCTGCATAGATAGAGCGAATCATAAATTCGGCCGATTTGATAATCATGTGAAATGGTTAATCCTAATGCGTAATCTTCTCCGTAACTTGTGTTTGGTACGTGAATTTTGCGTAGAATAGGAGTGTAGAATGCACGAGGAGCTCCAAGTCCATTAATGCGGAGTGCATTGTTACGTCCATTGCGTGGAGTCCATTCCTTATGATCTATTAGTCCTGGTGCAATTGTGTTCATTTGAAAATCTGTTATGGTGTAACTTCCAATGACCATAGCACATTTTTGTTCGTAAAAGGCATTGACGATAGTTTGTAGTGTATTTTCTGTTTGATATACATCATCACTATCTAATTGAACGGCAAATTTTCCGCATTTGGAATGTTCTATGCCTTCGTTCCAACAACCACCAATACCTAAATCAGTTCGCGATGGTATGATGTGAACGACTCTATTGTCTTTTTGTGCATGTTGATCGATAATTTCACTTGTACCATCAGTTGAATGATTGTCTATGATGATTAAATTGAATTTAAAATCTGCTTTCTGTGATAATACAGATTCAATAGCGTCTGCAATTGTCTTTGCTCTGTTCTTCACAGGAATGATGACACTTGCTTCATATTCGAATGTGCCTTCATCGAAATTAACAGTCTTGAATTCAGGTTCTAAATAGGCATTGATATCTTTCAAATGGTTGAGGCAAGCGCGTTCTTTCTCAATTTGAGTATCTCTGTTTCGAGGATCCACGTAATCGAATTGACTAACCGATAAATTATCATCTTCAATGACTGTATATAAAAATTCATTGATATGAAATGTTGGTCGTTGAGCTGAAATTGACAATCGTGATCGATACCATCCTGCTGTGCGATAGTTCTCTTTGTCGTGAGAAATCTCTTTTTGTAATAATCTTTGGTTGATTAAGACCAAAGGACCGAAGTTGAAATCGTCACGGACACTCCCTATTTGATAGTCGATGGTTGGTATGGCCTCTGTCTTGCCGTTTTTCTCTACATAATAGTCTGAATAGATGATACTGGCATGGGTGAAGGATGCTATTTGATGAAAACGCTCCAATCCGTGTTGCCCCCAATTGAATTTTACGGGCTTCGGACAATATAATATGTATTCGCTTTTGGACATAAGTGAGATTAGTCGTATTGTACGAGAACTCTCGGGCTGGCTCGTCGTAATGGTACGAACGCCAAGTTGAGGCAATGCTGTTTGCTCAGGGACAAGTAAAATGATTTCCCTGACGCAAGGTTCTTTTTTTAGAACTGATATTGTTTTCGAAGTAATTTCTTCGTTTATGTACGGAATGAAGCAATCAATCATGATTATAGTACTTTAATAGTTAAAATGCGGAAAAACTTGTTGCTTTAAAGTGATATCACTCAACATTGATATATTCATTTTTAGATTTTACTATATAAGAGAATTTGAGTTCCTTTTTTTCTCCAGCGTTCAATGTGAGTTTCCATATGAGCTTTCCCTCGATGTAGTCTATTTCAGCACCGCTGCTTTCTAATAGTTCAACGGTAATATCGCTATTTGTTGAGACAGGGAATTGATCCTCTACAGTAATTTTTACCGCTTCCGTTTTATTGTTTTTAACGGTAATTTGCCAATCACGTTCAACCTTATTTGTTGTCTTGATTAGATTTTTTGAAGAGTAATTTTTCAATTCTTTCCTTTCTACAGCTAAATCTTTATCCTTTCCAATGGATAATTTAAGAGTGTCTTCAGTTTGTCTTGCATTAATGAAGCTTTCACCCATATATACGTTGTTTAGGAATATTTTAACATTACCATCCAACAAGTCTAATTTCTTCCAACTCGGAATTGAGGCAATTAAATATACATCTTTGGATAGCTTAGGAACAGCAAAATAGTTGTATTCAGCTTCAATGGCCATATCTTTTACAACGACTTCGTGGTCGGCACCATCTTCTGGTATGTTGTTTTTGCCTGTAATCTCTGAATTGCAGTTGCGAATAAGCATTTGTGGAATATTGGCTTCCATGTCACTGCTTTGGCTTATATTTTGTTTGACAAGAATCTTGTTTTGAGAAATATAATTTTTGAATTGACTGTTTCCTGTAGCGTTGCAAACGAATGATTTGGATTCACTTAATTTGATATTTTTTACAACCGAATTTATTCCTTCTGCTACACAACTGGTTGATCTATAATTTGCATATTCATAATAAACATGAGAACCTTGAGGAACCAATAATTCGTAATAACCGTTTTCGTCTGTTTCCGTTTTTAAATCATCACCAGAAGTGACTAGAACACCTTTCAATGGATTTTTGTCATCCCTTATGATACCTAATACTTTAATATAGGAGTTGTTGGTGGTGGAAGGTTGATTATACAAGCTATTTACATAACGTCTAGCAGGAATAATGTATTTAGACAATTCCGGCTTTTCGTTGCTGATAGTTGGGTCATTTTGAGATAATATAAGTTTTACATCCTTCCAATTCTCCTTGCTGGCTTGACTGATGTATGCTTTTTGAATGAGGTGAAGATTTTTATCGCTTTTGGTGATTCTTGTTTCGTAAAAAGGCATCCATGAGGCATTTTCTATAAAATATTGAATGTCAATGTCACAATTAGTCCCCATAGGAGCCTTTACTTTAATTAAAAGAAAACTTTTAGGCTCCATCTGCTTGTCATACAACAAGTTGAGCTTTTGCTCATTCAGTGTCAATTCTTTTTGGTAGATATCTATTTTCTTTTGATTGTTGTATTGGATGGTGATAATTTCATTTAAATCTTTGCGCATATAGGAGGCTATGCCTTGTAATGTGGTAGCTGTGAAACCATTATTACCACCGATATTATCACTATTTAATAGTAAATTGCGCTCTTTGTCTAAAACTTCATTCTTCGTTTGCAGAATGTCTATTGAATCTCGAAGGATAATAGATCGTTTGGTTAAGCTATTCGCGTCTTTGGAAATCTGTTTTTTGTTAGGCACTTCTATGTCATAATCAACTGATATGAGAGAAACATCCCCTTTCCTTATACCTACTTGGATGGATTTTTGATCGAGTAGAGGAGTCAATAAAGGTAATTTTATTTCTGATTCACCAGCATTAACATTCACGTTGGCTGTTCTCTTTACCATGGCACCTTGTGGGTAAACCATAACTTCAGTGATTTTAGATTTTGCTTCTTGTGTGGCAAATATTGACGTGCTGCAGAATAGAAAACAACCTGCTAAAAATATTCTTTGTATTTTATTATATCGATTTTTCATGTTTTTATAAATTTTCATCGGTTAATAAATCATTATAGTCGTCACTGTTCTTCACAGTTACCTCATAACTAAATTTTATTTCTTTACGTTCTCCTGGTGCAAGTTTTAGATCCCAACTCAATTTTCCGCTCGTTTCATCCAGCTTGGCACCTCCGTTGTCTATGAGTTCCACTTTTATCTCATCATTGGATGCAACGGGTATTTGATCTTCTAAGGTGATGTCAATACTAACTTCTTTGTTGTTTTTAACGACAATCATCCACTCTCGTTTGATTTTGTTTTTTGTGTTGATCAGATTCTTTTTCTGCTTTGTGACTTGAAGTTTCCTTTCTATCCCAACATTTTTTTCTACACCTAATGAAAAATGCAAAGTGTCTTCTATGGCAAGTGGGGTCCAAGACGATTCTCCAACATATGTGTTATCAGAGAAAATACGTAACTTTCCTGCTAAAAGATCATACTTCTTCCAATCTGGTATTTCTGCCAACATATATACGTTAGGGGTGATTTTAGGCACTGCAAAATAAGAGTAACGCACTGGAATATCTTCTTGTACTAACGTGGCTTCATGTTCAACTCCGTCTGAAGGGATGGAGTTTAGTCCTGCTGCAGTTCCTGTGTAATCTTGTAGATTGGCAAAAACAGATTGATATAGAGAAGAACCTGTTTTCGAATTTCTTTTTGTTGTCACTAAAATAACACCGTTTGCTGCTCGTGAGCCATAAATAGATGTCGATGATGCATCATTTATAACTTCCATAGAGATGATGTCATTTGGATCAATTGATTCTAATGGATTGTCATTCGTACCACCACCAATTGGCATACCATCAACAACATATAATGGTTGAGTGTTACCTGTTAATGAAGAAGTACCACGAATGCTAACCTTTGATCTAGCACCTGGTTGTCCTGATGATGCATTTGCTTGAACACCTGATGAGCGTCCTGCTAACGCTTGGTCAACTGAAACTCTATTCTTTGTTCTAGCAACTCCGTATCCAGTTTCAACCTCAATATCAGAAAAGAACTGTATGTCTTCTGACAACATAATTTTACCTAAATTGGTTTTCGTATTAGTTGAAACCTTTATCGTTTTATTTTTGAAACCCATATTTGAAAATTCCAAGACATCACCATTGTCGGCGAAGATGCTGAAGTTTCCGTCAAAGTCTGAAACTACACCTTTGGTTGTTCCTTTAATGACAACATCTACACCAGGAACAGGGTCATTGTTTGAATCGACGATGGTTCCAGTTAAATAAATTGATCCATTTTTGCTTTGTGCATATATCGTCGAAGCATCATCTTCTAAGTTGATGTTGAAAAGATTTACATTGTTATCAGTGACTTTTCTATGAGCTCCTTTGTGCCCAGAATGAGAATATCTGATGGTCGAAAATGCAGGTACTAAAAGTTGATAAAATCCGGAAGCGTCAGTTTCTGTTGAAATATTACCTGCGGAAATGTATGTGCCTTCCAAAGCACCATTGAGGTCACGCACTACTCCCATTACTTTTACCATATTGTTTTCTGTGGTTTCCTCGTTGTCTTGATATTGATTTTGATAAGGTAATGTATATCGTTTTAATTCTGGTTTTTTACTGTTGACAGAAGGATTTGATTTTGTAACAATCATTTTAATATTGTTCCAATCTTCTTTTGATTTTTGAGAGACAAATACTTTTTTATTTACATTCAGTGTTGAAGTTTTCTCTGAAACACGAAGTTCATAAAAAGGTTTCCATTCTGCCTCTTTGATAATATATTTAATGGAAATCTCAGATTCTGCTGGAGTGGGAGAGACAAGAGAAATGTATAATGCCGCTTGAGGGTTTGAACTACGATTGTCGAGTAACGTTAGTTCTTGGTTTATTGTGGATTTCTCTTCCTCGTAATTAGACAAGATACGATGATTTTTTAATTGCATATCAGCAATTTCATTGAGATCTTTTCTTAAAAAGGAGGCAATTCCACTTAATTGTTCTGCATTGAATCCTTTGGAACCTCCAATATTATTGTTTGAAATAACAAAACCTTTTTCTGTGTTTAGCGTACCATTGAATGATTTTATGAGTTTTAACGAGTCGTTTAACACAGATAATCGAGAGACTAATTTATCATTGATTTTTGCAATAGAATCTCTGTTCGGGATTTCTATGTCCACGTTAACTTTTCCCAGTGTGATGTCTGTGTTGGTAATACCTACTTGTATGCTTTTTTGATTCAAATTCGGACTAATCATAGGAATTTTTACCTCTGTTATACCTGCTGGTATTTTGACTCGTGCTGTTCTTTCTACTAGTGCACCTTGCTTGTAGATGGTAACTTGATTTATGTGTGAATGAATGGTTAAAGTGTCTGCGTGAACACAGATATTCAAACACCAAAGCAAGATTAGAGTTAGAATGTTTTTTGTCTTTATCATATTTAATGGTTAAATTATTTCTTCTCAAAAAATTGGATAATCTCTTTCATCAAATTCAATCTTTCTTTTTCGCTTTCGATACTTTCAAATGGAATGGAGGAGATGACCGTCTTGTATCTGCCATTATATCCTACTGTTGCAGGTAGATTACTTCCTTCAAATGAATGAATCACTTTCGAACCGTTGGAGATGTCGAGTGCATCAGGTGACTCTACTGCGTATTGTTTTGAATTAGGTATATTACAGTAGTGATAATATTTTTGTTTGAACATTTTCCATGGTGCAAAGTAGTTCGATAGCAGTCCTTTCGTTTTTAGTTTGCTTTCTCCTAATTTGTATTTTAGAACTCGCTCTGCAAATTGAATGGCGTCTGTATCACAAGAGTCTCGTTCGTACAAATCTGATGCAACATATGCACCATTTACGTATATGTTGCCTTGTTGCGTCATAAGATATCTGCGAATAGAACGTTGCATACTTGGAGGGAAAAGTTGGTAACGAGTTTCTGAACCAACTTGAGTGCTTTTTTCTTCTCCTAAGATTAGATCAATGAAATTATAACCTCTTAATCTAAAATGTCCTTCAGTTATTACTTCATCACTACAGGAAACGAAAGAATAGCCTGCAGCTAAGATGGCTTTCCCATGTATATAAGGAAAGTCGAAGGTGTTCCCTGCAATGATATCATTTTCAAACATTCCATAACATGCTCCATGTCCTGGATTGGCGTTTGTGCGAAATTTATTCCTTTTGTTATAAGAATATTGACTACCAGTGAAACTAAGGTCATATTTGTCAGGAACGCCTTGATCTAATTTGTCTAAAAAACCAGAATATTCAGGGCTGTCAAACCATTCAGGAGCAGAAACTCGATGGAATCCATTGATGATTAGTGCCATTTTGGTTGTGTGGGGTACATATCCTGCAGCTAATATTTCAGATGGGAAACTTTCACCACCTTCATTAACGGCGGTTACTTTAAATCGATATATTTTTTGGGGCTCTAGGGTGATTTGTGTGTAAGGGGTACGAACAATCTCTCCATTGTTCCATCCTCCATCATCAGTAGCGGTATATAGTATATAATAGTCTGGTGAGGCAGTCGATTCAAGGCTGTCCTCTTGCGGTTCCCAACTTAAATGAACCACATTGTTCTCTTCGTTGAAAAATTCTGTGCTGAATTTTTTTACGGGTAAGGGTTGCACGACATAATCGCGATCTTGTTGATAACATAAAAACTTCAGAATTCCTTTGTAAATAGCACGACAGACTAGAAATTTAAAATGCGGATCTAGTCCGTAGCGCATATCGGTAAAGTTTTGATGTGATAACAATTCTAGTAAGAATGTGGGCGTTTCTGGAACTCTTGCTTCATAATAAGATGCATCGGTTAATTTCCTCCTTGTCCAGTCGGGACGAAAAGTGCTACGAATGTCATTGACAATTTGTGTTTGTATAATATCCGCTAAATCACGAGAGATAATTCTACGCTGACCATTCGTATAGTAGCGTGATCCGTTACTTTCAGACATATAGATGGCCATAGTTCCAATAATGCTGTCATTGAATACTTGTCCTGCATCCGTATGGAATCCCATAGTCATTTCGATGGGAATATTCTTTCCTTCCGTATTGGGAGATTTTGAGGAACCTCCGATTAAGGTATTCACCCAATGACCACGACACATATAGTCATCTTTGTAATCATCTTTGTAATCATTCCTATTGTATACAGAATCAGGATATCCTGCCCATTGAAGCCAATAACGAGCACCTTCTAGGTAACGAGGTTTGTTGCTGTAGATGATGGAGTCTTGTTGATTAATTCGTCCAATGTTACCATATCCACCTCCAAATCGTACAGCGTCTGCTGTGATAATATTGTTGTTGCTTTTACTCTTGTTGGATAACTCCACCCGACCAATATCGGGATTGGTTCCTTTCTTAAATGTGAAGGTGCCGAGATAGATCCACGTGTTACCTCCCATTTTTTGATTCACAACAAATTCAGTATTCCCTCCTGCATGATAAACAATGTAATGTGCATCAGTCGCACTATTGGGGTAGGAGTGATAAGATATGTAAACTGCATATTCTCCAGTTTCTGGGATCTCAGGAGTCCAGTTGGCATACCCCATACCTTCTTTACTGGTTCTGATTTTCCTATAAGTACCATAGCAGAAAGGATTTTCACCTTCACGATACAATTCTCTTGGATTGCCAAAACCTGTGGTGTCGCCTCTTCTCCATTTGCTTGTTTTGTCGTTACATTCATCGTAAAAGAACGTCTCTCGATCATCATTGTCAACAATTACTTCGTTCAATTGAGTATCACGTTCCCTTGGTAGCATAACGTAAGCACCTGCATTTTCTAACATGGGAACAAGATAAGGAAGCACATAACCTAATGTGTATGTGTCTTCTGTGACTTGAAATAGGTGAGGCCGTTGCCAAGTCCAATCGTTCTCTTTCTTTTCATAATACCATCCGTGACTAGGCCATAATGCGATATTGTTATTGAGAAGTCCTTGTGAAGGTTGCGTTTTCTTGCTAAGATTGCTAACTATTGGCAATTCATATAGACGATGTTTCTCAAGACGACCTTTGTCTGGTTTTATGTATTCTCGATATATATTAGGAATAAGATCAGCTATCTCGTATCCATTGATGAACATTTCTATTTTATAATTGTCGTACTCTTTATCTAAATGATTTTTCAATGAATCTTTGAGGGATGCTACATTATATTCGCGGAAGGGTATGCTTTCCAAATATTTATTGGCATAGATGCGAACCGTCTTTTTTGATTTGAGTACTATGACACTATCAAAACCAATCTTGTTTTGTTTTAAGATGGGATTTTGTTCTTGAATATGATAGATGATTGATTTAAACAGAGAATCTTGCAGAATAACTGATTGACCAGCATGCACATGAGTCATACTAAGGGAAAACCCTATTATGGTTAAACATATTATGCGAAAAATTGAATGCTGTTTCACGATGCCCATTTTAATCTGTTGTACCCGGGATGAGACTCGAACTCACACAACCTTGCGGTCACTAGTACCTGAAACTAGCGTGTCTACCATTTCACCACCCGGGTATGTTTTGCAAATTTAATATTTTATTTATAAAAAAGGGAATTTTTTTTATGAACTGAAAAACGTTTAAAAAATAATTTTTCCAGATTGAGTTGTTTAAAAAATGAGGTTAAAATATGAAAGTATTGGTAAATATTTGTACATTTGCCAAATTCATGTTCGAAAGAAGTGAAAAGTTCCCGCTTCGTTTGGGCTTTTATTAATCAATGGAACTGAGAAAAAACTAGAGATGAAAAAGGTATTATTAGCAGCATTGTTGTTGTCATCAATGGCAATCAATGCACAAGAAGCAGCTGATTCAACCGCTGCAACAGAAGAGCAAAATGTATCAAATGAGTTCAAAGTTGATCCAGGTAAGTTCATGGCTGAAATTGGTTTCTCACCAGTATCGGGTACTTATGACGATGTGAATTTAATTGGTGGACAATTACGCGGTATTTATGTTGTTTCAGAAAAAATCGAAATTAAGTTAGGCTTAGGTTTCGGTATTAATAAGGAAGCTGCTGAAAGTGGTGTTGGTGATACTTGGTCAAAATCTACTTCAAGCACATCTAGATTATCAATCAATCCTGGCTTTAATTATTTGTTTGAAGGAACTAAAAAATTGGAACCTTATATTGGTGCTGAATTAGAATTTGGTACAACTTCAAATAAAACTGTTAACGAGACATCTACAACAAAAATAACTAATAAGAACCAAACAGGTGGATTTAATACTTTTGGTCTAATGGCTCTTACTGGTTTCAACTATTTCTTTGCTAAGAATATCTTCGTTGGTGCAGAAATTGGCTTAGGCTTTGGTGTTAATGTACAAAAGGGATCTTATACAGAAACTGTTACTGATGGAAAAACAGAAAAGGCAGAAAATGATGTAGAGGCTCATACTACAGATTTCTCTCCTGTTGTTACTCCAACACTTCGTTTAGGTTGGGCTTTCTAATCGGTCGTTATATACAAAAATGAATCATAAAGTCTCGTGCCAATAATTGGTGCGAGACTTTTTATTTGAATGTACTGTTTCCTTATCTGTGAAATTTCAAATCATAAAATCAAAAATTCGGAATTATTCATTTATCTTTGCAATGTATTATCCATAATAATGCAATTTTTATTCTATTTTTCAGTTATTGTAAATAGAGTTGGTAGAAATATAGGAACAGGGAAGTTCCCATTGTTAAACTAAAAAAAACGGAGATTAAATAGGTCTCCACTTCTTGAAAATTGAAAAGGAAACAATTATATTTTCTTCTGCTTTCAGTCGCATTGCTACTTGTTGGATGCGATATGAAGAAAAATACAGCTTTTAATAGAAAGTATCAGGCTCTTAATACACGTTATAATGTTTATTATAATGCAAAAGAGTCATTTAAAAAGGGGTATAAAAAGATTGATGAAAGTTTTGCCCCAGATTATTCTCATATTATTCCTGTCTTTTCGGTAAGCGACCAATCAACTCAGGGGGTTGCAAAAGGTGATATGAATAGAACTGTTGAAAAGTGTGAATTGGCAGTTCAAGAACATTCGATGCAAAAAAAACCGAAGAAGAAATATGAAAAAATGCGCGATCCTGCTTATGTTGCCTTCTATAACCAGGAGGAGTTTAATTCATATATGGACGAGGTGTGGATGTTGATGGGACAAGCTAAGTTTTATTCTAATGATTATTTGGCTGCTTCTGCCACATTCACTTATGTGATTAAACATTTCTCGGGAGATGATAAGTTGGTTCTTCAGGCTTCTATTTGGAAAGCTCGCTCTTTGAAGGAACTCGGGTGGTTGTATGAGGCTGACGAAATTATGAATAAGATAGATGAGGAAGAACTACCTTATGATGTTGAAAACCTTTATCATGGTGCTCGTGCTGATTTGTATATGGTTCACAAAGAGTATGCTTTGGCTTTACCTCATTTGCTGAAAGCTGTAGAGACAGAGAAGGATAGAGTGCAACGTACTCGTTTTAATTTTGTGATTGCTCAAATTTATCAGTTACAAGGTGATAAGGAAAAAGCGTATACTTATTACGACAAAGTAATAAAGGCAAACCCTAATTATCAAATGACATTTAATGCAAATATTTTACAAACAGAGGTGGTGTCTGGTTCTTCTGCAGATTTGATAAAACGTTTGCAAAAAATGGCTAAAAATCGTAATAATGCAGATTATTTGGATCAAATTTATTACGCTATGGGTAATATATATTTGTCTAAATCTGATACGGCTAAAGCATTGGAATATTATCAAACATCTGCAGATACAAGCGTTCGTAATGGATTGGAAAAGGCTCAAACATTGATAACAATGGGTGATATCTATTACAATAAGAAAGATTATGTGAAGGCTCAACCTTGCTTTTCGGAAGCGTCGTCTATCATAGACCAAAAGCATGACGATTATCTTAGAGTCTCTCGCTTGTCTGTTATGTTGGATGAATTGGTCCAAAATTACGATGTTTATAAGTTACAAGATAGCTTGTTGACATTGTCTGTTGCCTCTAAACCAGAATTGTCTGCTGCAATTAGTCGCGCTATCCAAAAAGTGGTGGATGAAGAACGAAAAGAACGTGAACGTTTGGAGAGAGAAAGAGAAGAACAAAAGCAACTAGAACTGGAAATAGAAAATATGGCAGTGATGGATAGTCGTGCCTTAGGAATGAACCAGGGTAGTTCATGGTATTTTTATAATAAAAGTACAGTAGATAAAGGAAAATTGGAATTCCGTAAGAAATTCGGTCAACGTCGTTTGGAAGATAACTGGAACCGTCGCAATAAAACAATTATGGTTTTCGCAGAAGAAGATTTGGCTGATAAGGTGGATATGGAGTCTATGGGACTTGTCTCTGGCGATTCTATAAAAACAGATACGGAGTTTGGTGATCGTACGATGCCTGCTGACCAGAATCCTAAACGACCAGAATTCTATTTGAGACAAATTCCATTTAATGAGGATCAGAAACTTGTGGCTCATGAGGAGTTGTCGAACTCTCTTTTCAATATGGCTGTCGTTTATGATGAAAAGTTGCAAGATTATCCAAAAGCTTTGGAAACATATGAGGAGTTTATTCGCCGTTATCCAAATGATCCAAGAGCTGCTGATGCGTACTATTGCTGCTATCGAATTGCTGGTAAGGAAAAAGATAATCAGTTGGCTGATCGGTATAGATCTAATTTGATTGCTGAATATCCACAAAGTAAATATGCTAAAATTCTTTCTAATCCAGATTTCAAAGAAAAATTGGAAAGAATGCAGGTGGAACAGGATTCCCTTTATCAGTTAACATATGCTGCTTATCTAAAGGGTGAGTTTGATACTGTAAAGCAATATACTCATTATATGGAGGCAAATTACCCAGTTTCTTCTTTAATGCCAAAATTCTTGTTGCTGAATTCTTTGAGTATAGGAAAAACAATGGATAAGGATACTTTTGCTGCTGCATTGAACAATTTGTTAGAACGATATCCATCAAGTGACGTTTCTTCTATGGCAAAAGATATTCTTGCGCTGATTAATCAAGGAAATATTCCGTCAGAAGGAACCAATGTCGGTGGATTGTTAGCACTTCGTGAAGAGTCTAGAAAAGAAGAGGCTGCAGAAATGGGTGTTGTTGTAAATGATGGATTTACGGTTAGTTACCAAACCCCTTACTTATTTAAATTGTTGACAGACACAACGAAGGTTGACCAAAACAAATTGTTGTATGAAACGGCTATGTACAACTTTACAAAATTCTTAATCAAGGATTTTGATTTGAATAGTCAAAAAGGAATGTTAACAGTTTCAGGTTTGGATAACTATGATGAGGCATTGTGGTACATAAATGGTATTATTGCCGATGAGGGGATCCAAAAATTATTGTCGGGCACAGATTACAAGTATTTGCTGATCACACCAGAAAATTTGGATTTGATTGGTAAGGGTTACACCTTGGAACAATATGAACAATTCTATAAAGATAGTATTATGACTCGCAAACGTAATAATAAAGTTTCTGTAGAATTGATTGATGAGAATAAGATGGCGGAAACAGATAGTGTGTCTGCTCAACCTGTGGAGAAAGATGTGAATAATACTCTTCAGAACGTTATCGAGCAAAAGAAAGAAACAGTAACCCCTGAACCATCTAATAAGATAGAGCCTACAGAGAAACTATCAGATGAAAAGCAAGGAACAGAGGTACAGACTCCTCAAACTCCAGAACCAAAGAAGGATTCTATTGCTTCAAATGTATCACAACCTGCACAACCTGCAGAACCAGAAAAACCGAAAAAAGAATTGAAGAAATATAAGGGACTTTACACTTATGATCCTTCTGCTGCTCATTATTTCGTTATGATTGTCAATACAGGTAAGGTCGACTCTGAGACTGTATTAGCAGCTATCAACAAATATAATTCAACCAATCATGCATTGTTGAATTTGAATGCTGTAGAAACATCTTCGAAAGATTTCCCTCAAATGTTTGTTGTCGGTTCATTATCTTCTGCGGATTTGTCCATCTCTTATTTGAAACAAGTGGTGAAGAGCCAAGAGATAAAGAGTGCTTTTGGAAATGTTCCGTATCGTAATATTATTATAACGAAAGAAAATTTAGAGGTGTTGAAGACGACAGGAAATATTAATGTTTATATGGAATTATATAAGCGTCTTTACTTGAATCGCTAATCATAAAAGAGGAAATGTATGAAGAAAGATAGAATATTATGGGCGGATGATGAAATTGATTTGTTAAAAGCACATGTTCTATTCCTCGAGTCAAAGGGATATGAGGTAGTATGTGTGAATAATGGGGAAGATGCGGTTCAGGTTTCATCGGAAGAACATTTCGACATTATTTTCCTGGATGAGAATATGCCTGGCATGAGTGGATTGGAAGCCTTGTCCTTGATTAAGGAAAAGGATACAATGGTGCCTGTTGTGATGATTACGAAAAGTGAAGAGGAAAATTTGATGAATCAGGCAATAGGGAAAAAAATAGCGGATTATTTAATTAAACCTGTTAATCCGAATCAAATCCTGTTGTCTATTAAAAAGAATGTCAATAAACGAGAAATTATTTCTTCAACAACTACGGATGGCTATCGTTCTGAATTTGGTAGAATCGGAATGCAAATTAATGATTCTTTTACCTACCAAGATTGGATGGAAGTCTATAAAAAGTTGGTCTATTGGGAATTAGAGTTAGAGCAAACGGAGAACCAAATGTCGGATGTTCTTAAAATGCAGAAAGAAGAGGCTAATTCAACGTTTGTGAAATTCATAAAGAAAAATTATGAGGATTGGTTCACGGAGGGGTGTGAAAGACCTTTGTTAAGCCATGAGATATTTAAGAAAAAATTATTCCCTTTGTTGAATAAAGAAGAGTCTATATTCTTTATTGTGTTTGATAATTTTAGATTCGATCAATGGCGTATTGTGAGAGAATTGTTACATGATGATTTTATGGTAGAGACAGAGGATATGTACAGCTCTATTTTGCCTACTGCCACACAATATGCACGTAATGCAATCTTCTCGGGTTTGTTGCCTCTGCAAATACAGAAAATGTTCCCTCAATATTGGGTGGAAGAAGAGGAAGAAGAGGGAAAAAATAATTTTGAAGAGGAATTGATTCGTACCCAAATCGAGCGTTTTAGAAAGAAATACACATTTTCATATCACAAGATAAATGATTCTGGATCTTGTGAAAAATTGATTGCCGAATTCCCTCAATATTCGAAAAATCAGTTGAATGTAGTGGTGTTCAATTTCGTGGATATGTTATCACATGCACGTACAGATTCAAAAATGATTCGAGAGTTAGCGTCGACAGAAGCTGCTTATAGATCATTGACCAAATCATGGTTCCAACATTCTCCAATTGTTGATTTTTTCCATTTGCTGGCAGAGAAAAAAATGAAGGTGATGATTACGACAGATCATGGAACTATAAAAGTTGATAATGCAATTAAGGTGATCGGAGATAGAAATACAAATACGAATTTACGATACAAGGTTGGTAAAAATTTGGATTATAATGCGAAGGAAGTTTTTGTGATTAAACAGCCAGATAAGGTTGGATTGCCTTCTCCTAATGTGAGTTCTTCTTACATATTTGCTGGAAATGATGATTTCTTTGCTTATCCTAATAACTATAATTATTACGTTTCATATTTCAAAAATACATTCCAGCATGGTGGCATTTCATTAGAAGAAATGTTTGTCCCTTTGGTTACATTAATTTCCAAAAAATAATTTTAAGGAATTGAATATGTTTATATTTTTGCATAAAGGTTTTGATTTTTATGTCGGTTTAAAATAAATAATAAGTGATATGAGAAAATTTTTATTGACTTTAGTAGTAGGACTTGGTTTTGCCTCATCAATGATGGCACAGTCTCCAGACAAAAATAGTATGGGTTTCTTTTCGATTCCAGGCTATCCTTATTGCCATATGCAAAGTACATCAGAAACTTATGCCATTGTAACTGATCGTATTGTTCCATTGACATCGACGAACTCTTATATTGGTAGCGCATTAAATATGGGTGTTACTTATTTGGAACGAGTTTCGGCTCCAGATGGTGCAGATTTTGTGATTTCTGTTGATAATGTGTATGAAAACAGATCTTCTGTTGATGTGGTGGATCCAGACAAAAAACGTCCTGCACCAAGAAACCAGACAAAACAATCTGCTGTGTTGTTGGAAATCGGTAGATTCAAAATTTATGATACTCCAAAATCAACGTCTACAACACCAGCTCCTCAAGGACCTCGTAAGTTTCTTGCAAAACAAACAATAGAAATGGGATTTACAGTTCAAGTCATCAATCAAGCGAATGGTGGTGAAGGAGAGGTTGTTTTTACAGATACAATTAATGTGTTGAAAGATATTGAATCTGATCGTTTCCCTAATCCAGATGCTGCTAAGGAAGATTTGAAAAACAGAACTAAAGATTTCACATTGAAATCTGTTATGAAAGAGTACCAATCTTTCTTGGCTAAAGTTGTGGGTGCTTCTCCTATATCGGTTAACTTTAAAATTTACTCTGTAAGAACAAAAAAGAAATGCACTATAGATTATTCTGATATCAATAATGCTTATACTAGTTTTGTTGAAGCATACGAATTTATCAAGAAACGTCATGGTCAAATTGATAAGTTTAAAGCTATGGCAGCACCTTCTGTAACTGTATGGGAAGAGAACTTGAAACAAGCTAATTTGACTGATAATACGGCAAAGGTAAATAAAGAGATCGCAGCTGCATTGTATTATAATATGGCTGTATATTCTGCATTGATTAAAGATTATCAGGCTAGTTATGAATACTTCATTAAGGCTGATGAAACAGATTTAGGCTTTGGCGATGCTTTGCAAATGTCTAAGTTAGCCCAAACTTGGATAAAAACAGTGGAGGCTTATAATAAGAGAATGGGCATTGCAAAATAACAAAGGTTTAAAATTTATATAAAAATGAAGAAATTTTTTATAGTATCTTTAATGACTCTATGCTGTGCTGTATCGTTGATGGCTCAGAGTTCAGACAAACATCATTTGGGTTTTTTTCAAGTGCCAAATTACCCTATTGTTAAAATGCAATCTAATAATGAAACGTATGCTATTGTAACTGATAGAATCGTTCCGTTGACATCAGACAATTCATATATAGGTCAATATATGAATTTGAGTTGTAACTATTTGTCAAGAGTGTCTTCTCCTGATGGCGCTGATTTTATTATTTCTGTTAGTAATGTTGCTACGTCAACAACTACTCCTGAAGTATATCATGTTTCAAAAAAACGACCAACGTTGCCTTCTAAGATTACCTCAACGGGGAAAGTAGAAAAAAACACTTTCTCCAGTTTTAAATATACATCTGATTTAAATCCCTTGAAATCATCTTCTCTGCATTCAGAATATTCTTTTGTTGCAATACAAACGAGAACGATTCAGTTTAATGTTGAAGTGATAAATCAACAAAACGGAGGTGAAACAGTTTTCCAAGATACTGTTTATGCTTGTATTGGAATTGAATGCAATCCACAAGAAAATGGTGAAGAAGCAAAAAAAACGGTGACAAAAGATTTGGAAAGGTTCACACTTAAAACTGTAATGACTCAATACGGAAAGTTCTTGTCTTCTATATTGGGGGGGGCTCCAACAACAGTTAACTTTAGAGCTTTTAGTGTTAATGTAAAGAAAAAATGTACGATTGATTATTCCGATATCAATAATGCATATACTAACTTTGAACAAGCTTATGAATTCCTAAAAAAACGTCAAAGCAAAATAGACAAATTTAAGGAAATGGCTGAGCCTTCGGTAAAAGTATGGTTGGATAATTTGAGTCAAGCTAATTTGACAGACAAAACAGCTAAGGTTAATAAAGAGGTTGCTGCTGCATTGTATTATAATATGGCAGTTTACTCAATTTTAATTAAGGATTTTAAGGCCAGTGCTGATTACTTTACCAAAGCTGATCAAGCAGATTCTGGCTTTGATAATGCTTCTGCTATGGCCAAAATGGCTGAAAATTGGAAAAAAGATCAAGAAGAATACGAAAAAAGAATGGCTGAAGTAAGTAAATAATTGTTTGCGGAAAAGTATAAAATAACGGGTGTTTTTGATAACATCCGTTATTTTTTTATCCTAAAATAGTTATTAAAACTAATAATGATTATTGATGGTATTTGATTAATCCGTCAATAGGACTTTTTTCAATAATGGTAATAGCCCTGTTGTCTTGTCTCGCTACATCTAATAATTCTTCTTGAAAATAATAAGCAATGGAACCGACAAGTCCGATAGCTAACGATTCCGGGTATTGACTAATGTTTCTAAAAAAGAAATCTTTAAAACACGTTATAAGCAATTGATGAAAATATGGCTCTTTCTTGTATTGATATATATGTTTTGAAAATTGAGCTAAAAATCGATTTGGAAAAGGTTGTTTGTAAATTTTGTCCATAATGACGGCAGGTGAGATATTTTCTTCTTGAAAAAATCTTTCTGTTATTTCAATAGGTGCTAACCCTTTTAGAATGTCACCTATGAAATTTTTTCCAAGAACAGCTCCACTGCCTTCGTCACCTAGTATAAATCCAAGAGGAGAAACATTTTTGACGATTCCATTGCCATTATACTGACAAGAATTTGAACCGGTTCCTAAAATACATGCAATACCTTCATCGTGTTGGAAAAGAGAACGTGCAGCTCCTAAAAGATCATTATGAACTTCTATGATAGCATGAGAAAATATTTCTTGTAACGGACGTTGTACCATGTCGCATTTCTCTTTAAAAGAACATCCTGCACCATAGAAATACACTTGTTTGGTTTGTTCTCTTATCTCAATAGGACATGCGTTGGTTATCGTCGCAAGAATATCATTTTCTTTTTGGTAAAAAGGATTTATTCCTGTGGTTTGACTTTTGTATCGTATGTCGTTTTTTTTTATCCAAATAAAGTCGCTTTTTGTAGACCCACTGTCAATGATTAGTATCATGTTTTTTGATAAATTTTAATGATTTGGAGTATTTATGGAAATTCCCATAATTATAAAACAAAGTAACTATTTATTTCTTAGAAGAGCAAATGGAAGAAATTAAAATATTAGAAATATATAGAATTCCACTTTTTTTAGGGAAAAATGGAAAAAAACGAAAATAAAATGTGTTTTTTATGATAAAAATGTCTAAATTTAGAGTTTGAATGATATAGACCATTCAATTCGATGAAAGGTGAGTATTTGATTGTAAAAATTTACATATATGAGTTATCTAAGGTTTGACAAAATGCTTTTGACTAATCTTGAGCAATCGTTGTCTCGGGAGATGTTGCGCACAAATAAGTCGGGTGCTTATCATTGTACCACTGTGGTAGGATGTAACACTCGAAAATACCATGGCCTATTGGTTATTCCCATTAAGGAGATGGATAATGATAATCATGTGCTTTTGTCATCTTTAGATGAAACAGTAGTGCAACATGGTGCTGCTTTTAACTTAGGTATTCATAAATATGAGGGAGATCATTATTCGCCTAAGGGACATAAGTACATGCGTGAGTTTAATTGTGATGTCGTTCCTTGTGGAATTTACAGAGTGGGTGGTGTCATATTGTCAAAAGAAAAAGTTTTCATTTCATATGAAAATAGAATTTTAATAAAGTATACGTTGTTAGAAGCAAATTCTCCAACAATTCTTCGCTTTAGTCCGTTTTTGGCATTTAGAAATGTGAATGAATTAAGTGTCGAAAATTATCATGCCGATACTTCGTATCATGAGATAGACAATGGTATTTCAATGTGTATGTATCAAGGTTATCCAACATTGTACATGCAATTTAATAAACCTATGCAGTTTGTGTCTCAACCTATTTGGAATAAAGGAATAGAATATCCGAAGGAGTTGGAGAGAGGTTACTATTTTAAGGAGGACCTTTTTGTTCCTGGTTATTTTGAGGTCCCTATTAAACGTGGTGAGTCTGTTATTTTTTCTGCAGGTATTAGTGAATTAAATTCGGAAAAATTGCCACAGATTTATTACGAGGAAGTTTCCAAAAGAACGACAAGAACGAGTTTCTTTAATTGTTTGAAAAATTCTGCTCAACAGTTTTTTAATCGGAAAAATCCAGAAGAACTTTATTTGTTGGCTGGTTATCCTTGGTTTAAGTGTCGTGCAAGAGATATGTTTATTTCACTTCCAGGTGTGTCATTGGCATTTGACGACTTGTCTGGATTCGAAAAAATCATGACGACAATGATACCGGGAATCCGTAATTTTATGAATGGAAAGTCAATAGATAGAGATGTTCAAGGATTGGAAGATCCGGATGTCCTTCTTTGGCTAATTTGGGCTGTTCAGGAATATTCAAAAGTGACATCAAGTGAACAAACATGGAAGTTGTATGGCGAGTTTTTAAAAGAGGTTGTTGAATTTATTTTAAAACAAAAACATCCGAATTTGTTTGTTCATGAAAATGGTCTTTTATATGTGAATGGATGGGATAAACCTGTGACATGGATGAATTCGGAATGTGATGGTCATCCAATCACTCCACGCAGTGGTTATGTGGTAGAAATAAATGCGCTATGGTATAATGCCCTTCGTTTTGTGTCGGAATTGGCATCTATGAATAGTGATGATTATTTCTCGGAGAGTTTAACGTTTTATGCGGATAAAGTAAAAGAAAATTTTGTTCCTACGTTTTGGAATGGATTCTATTTGTACGATTTCGTATGCGGAGATTATCGAGAAGTCTCTGTTCGTCCCAATATGTTATGGGCGGTTTCTTTGAAATATTCGCCATTGGAAAACAAACAAAAGAAATCAATTGTAGATATCTCCACAAAAGAATTATTGACCCCGAGAGGATTACGTTCGTTAAGCCCTAAAAGCCATAATTATCATGGCACATGTGATGGTTCACAAAGAGATCGTGATTTCGCGGCATTTCAAGGCGCAGTATGGCCTTGGCTGATAGGTACTTACGTGGAAGCTTATTTAAATGTTTATAAAAATAGTGGATTCTCATTTGCGGAAAGAACACTTATCGGATTTGAAGAGGAAATGTATCTAGGATGCATAGGTACATTGTCTGAAATGTACGATGGTAATCCTCCGTTTAAGGGTAGAGGTGGTATATCTTATGCCATGAATGTGGCTGAGGTGTTGAGAGTGTTGAAGATATTGAATAATTATTACAAAGAATAATATATGAAGGCGTTGATGTTTGGATGGGAATTTCCTCCTCATATTCTTGGAGGGTTGGGTACTGCTAGTTATGGCTTGACTAGAGGCATGTCTGTACAAAATGATATGGAGATTGCCTTTATGTTACCTAAACCTTGGGGGGATGAGGACCAAAGTTTCCTAAAAATTATTCCGGCAAATAAAATTCCTATTTGTTGGCGTGAGCCAGAGGAAAATTATTTGAGACAGGAATTGGCAGGACGCATTTCTACTGATGACTATTATAGGTATCGAGATTGTATTCGTGAGGATAATAATCATATTGGTGTAAGTGGTATAGGTTCTGTTGAATTTTCTGGTCGCTATCCAGACAATCTACAGGAAGAAATACGCAATTATGATGCTGTTGCTGGTGTCGTGTGCCGCGCTATGGATTTTGACATCATTCATTCTCATGATTGGTTGACTTATCCTGCTGGTATTCACGCAAAGTATGTGTCTGGAAAACCTTTAGTGATCCATGTTCATGCTACAGATTTTGACAGAAGTAGAGGAAATGTTAATCCAACGGTATATAATATCGAAAAAGCTGGTATGGATCATGCCGATCATATTATTACTGTAAGTAATTTGACTAGAGAAACAGTCATTAATCGTTATCATATAGATCCTGCCAAGGTGACTACGGTTCATAATGCGGTTGAACCATTAAGCTCGGAAATTATGGAGATTGAACCAAGACGTGGCACTAAAGATAAAGTGGTAACTTTCTTGGGTCGTATCACTATGCAAAAAGGACCTGAATATTTTGTTGAGGCTGCATATAGAGTATTGCAACGTACTAAAAATGTACGATTTGTAATGGCAGGAAGTGGTGATATGATGGAGAAAATGATTCGTCATGCTGCTTATCGTAATATCTCTGATAGATTCCATTTTACGGGTTTCTTGAAAGGTAAAGAGGTTTACGAGTTGTTAAAATCTAGTGATGTTTATATTATGCCTTCTGTTTCAGAACCATTTGGAATCTCTCCTTTGGAAGCTATGCAGGTTGGCGTTCCTACTATTATATCCAAACAGTCTGGTTGCGCTGAAATATTATCCAATGCTATCAAAATCGATTATTGGGATATTGATGCAATGGCAGATGCAATTTATTCTATTATTACATATCCATCTATGTATAATTTCTTGAAAGTTGAGGGGAAAAAAGAAGTGGATGAAATAAAATGGGAGTATGCTGCACAAAAGGTTAGACAGGTATATAATAAAGTTCTAGGATGGAATTAATAAATAACATTGAAAAATAAATAAAATAATATATGAAATCAGTTTGTTTCTATTTCCAAATTCACCAACCGTTTCGATTGAAAAGATATCGTTTCTTCGATATTGGAAGCGATCATTATTATTATGACGATTACAATAATGAGGAAATTATTACGAGAATTGCTCGAAATTGCTATTTGCCTGCAAATAATACGATCCTTCAAATGATTAAGGATACGAAAGGAAAATTTAAGGTGGCATATTCTATTTCAGGTATTGCTCTTGAGCAAATGGAATTGTATGCGCCTGAGGTAATAGATTCGTTTAAAGAATTGGCAAAAACGGGATGTGTTGAGTTTTTGGCAGAAACATATGCTCATTCGTTGTCTTCTCTGTTGGAGGATAATGATGAGTTTGAAAAACAGGTGAAGTCTCATGTGAAAAAGATACAAAGTTTGTTCGGCTACAAACCAACTATATTCCGTAATACGGAGTTGATTTATTCTGATGATATTGGTGAACGTGTCGCTAATATGGGCTTTAAGGCTATGATAACAGAGGGTGCTAAACATGTTTTGGGTTGGAAAAGTCCTAATTATGTTTATTGTTGCGCCAATAACCCTCGTTTAAAACTCCTATTGAAGAATTACAAATTGAGTGATGATGTCACATTCCGTTTTTCTGATTGGAGTTGGAACCAATATCCTCTTACCGCTGATAAATTTATGAATTGGATTAAGGAAACACCAGAGTCGGAGGATGTGGTTAACCTGTTTATGAATTATGAAACTTTTGGAGAAATGCAAAGTGCAGGTACTGGTATCTTTGAATTTTTGAAGGCTCTTCCGTATTTTGCAGATCAAATGGATATCGATTTCCAAACACCTTCAATGGTTATTGAAAAAAGAAAACCAATAGATCAAATTCATGCTCCATATCCAATGTCATGGGCAGATGAAGAACGCGATTTGTCTGCTTGGTTAGGTAATGAATTGCAACGTTCTGCTTTCGATAAGTTAAATGCTATAGGTGAACGTGTTCGCTTGTCTAATGATAGAAGATTATTACAGGATTGGTTCTATCTACAATCTAGTGATCATTTCTATTATATGTCGACTAAGTACTTCTCTGATGGTGCTGTCCATAGCCATTTTAGTCCGTATGACACTCCTTATGAGGCGTTTATGAACTATATGAATGTCCTTAGTGATTTTATAGAGCGTGTTAATTCTTTCTTCCCAGAAGGTGTCGATAATGAAGAACTGAATTCTCTTTTACAGACAATTGAAGCACAAGGTAAAATCATCGCAGAATTGGAGGCAAAAAATAGTAAAGCGTCGGAAAAAGAACAGAAACCAGTTGAAAAAAAGAAATCCACACCTACAGCTGCTTCGAAATCTAAGAAAACTGTAACGAAGACTTCTTCCAAAACTGATAAATTGAATAATGATAGGTTGAAGGCTTAGAAAAATATATTTTTATATTGAGCAAAAGAGTGTGTCGTATTGATATACTCTTTTCTTTTTATCATATGTCAATATCTATTTTATTGGTATGGTGGAGGAAAAATAAGGATTTTTTTAGTAATTTTGCAACACTTTTTAAGAAGAGTATTCTTAATCGCTATGTGTTGATTATGAGAATGTTGCTAATTGTTGGGTTAACTTAAAAAACAGACTGTGTTTATAATGTGAACTTGCCTTTCCCCAAAAAACAAATGGCAACAAATTGAATATGATCTAGATGGATAGAACTCTTTTTGAATTTATTAATGAGGATTGATTGAATCCTCTTCATTACAATATAATAAGGTTACAAATGAATTTTTTAAAAACTCTCTTCCCGAAATTTCTTTTCTTTTTCTCTTGTTCTTTTTTTTCATTGTCCGTTTTTGCTGAGCAAGATTCTATTTCTCGTCCGATGATTTGGAATCTTCGTGGTGATCGTGGTTTTGTGCTTTCAACTAATGACCTGGTGAAAGGTGGGCACTATAATCCAGATCCATTAAATCAAGGGTGGACATATAATAAAGAGAATGAGGTGAAAAATTATACTTCTATTGGTTTGCAATATGAATGGGGTTTGAAAAAAAATGATTGGAGACGAGAAGCTTATCGCAATCCTTATTTTGGTGTGGGTTTTCATGTGGCTGATTTTAATGATGAACGTCTAGGAAATCCTTTTTCTCTCTATTTTATATATGGTTCGGAGTTCTTTAAATTCACCAAATGGTTGTCATGGAATGGAGAACTGAATTTGGGGTATTCTTCTAATTGGAATCACTATGATAAGTTCACTAATCAGGATAATGTGGCTATTGGTGGAAGTAATAATATTCATGTCTGTTTGGCTACCTATTTACGCTTCCTGTTGACCGATCATTGGGATCTCCGTTTGGGTGCTAATTTCACTCACTATTCGAATGGAGCATTGAAGATGCCTAATAGGGGAATGAATATGATTAATCCATTCCTCTCTGTTGGATATAGAATCAATGAGGAACGTAATAATCTCCCTCGTACATTCAAAGCTCCTCGTCTTCCTTATAGAATTGATCATGATTTTATTTTGACAACATCTTGCCGTCAAATCTATTTTGATACGGATAAAACGTATTTGAAAACACAATATGTTGATCATTTGTTTCATGTCTATGCCTTTAGTTATGCTCCTATGTTCACAAGAAGCTACAAATATAAGTTTGGACCAAGTTTGGATTTTAAATATGATGAGAGTATAGGTGCTCATGCTGATTATGTGTATAACGAATATGATGAATATTTTTATAATAGAGTCTGGTTGGGTGAACGTAAAAATAGATTCTCTATGGGAGTCTCTTTGAAGGGAGAGGTCGTTTTGCCATATGTTTCTGTCTTTGCTAATATCGGTTATGAATTTTGGCACAAAGATGAAAAAACACCTCGTGTATATGAACAAGTGGGTGTTAAAATACAACCATATGGAAACTTCTTTGGTGTAATGGGCGTAAGAGCTGTTTACTTTACGAAAGCTCAATATATAACATGGAGTGTTGGTTATACTTTAAAAGGTAAAAATTTACAAAAAGAAGAATAGGAAAATTAAAAAAATATTAAAAAAACAAATATTTTTTGTTTTTTTCTTGTTTTTGACAAAACTTGTATACATTTGTGGTTAATTGATTGAAAGTTAGACTACTGAAGACCGTAAGTATAAATTAACCTAATAAATGTAAAATTAATATGAGCGTATTTATTTTTTTGTTTTTCTTTTATTGGATCATCTTAGGAATTTCGATTTATAAAGCTAAGATTGTTGATGAGGAATAATCTTTGTTGGATAAACCATCTTCTTTGTTGTCCGATTTAGTGTGTTCCCAATATTATTGAATAATATTTAAGTGTTTTTTTTCGTTCTTTTCTTCGCATAGAAACTTGTAATTTAAAATAACAATTAATATTCTTTGATAAAGAAGCAAATACATAGAACATTTGTCGCATCATTGCTGTTGTTTGTCCTTGTACAAATTCTTTTTGCAAAGGCATATCATACTCATGACTCGCTTCGTGTCTCACATCATTATGTGGCTGATTCTGTGGTCGATGAAGATGACGATGAATGTCCTATTTGTATTTTTACTTTGATGCCATGTGATGAACTTGCATCAGATTTTATCTTCCTTCACAATTATATTGCTAATGTATATGTTGAATCTTATGTAAATCATTATTTCCGTTCGTTTGGTAATTCTCTATTATTACGTGCACCACCTGTTTTGACGATAGGAGACTTCTGTTAATCCCTTTGATATTAAATAGTTTTCAGGGAAATGTTACTTGTGATTTTCCCCTTTGTCGAGTTTTTGTTGCTTTTAGTGAACATGCAATGTTTGTGTTGTGTCTAAAAATCAACAAACAGTCTGACAAAATTTATAATTCACTATAGGGCAATTTATAGAAATCACCTATATGGTTAGTTTTTTTTGATAGGAAACATTCCTCATCTATTATTTCTTAACACGTAATATAATAAGGTTTTATGAATATTTATAAGTGCGCCATTTTGTGTGTGGCGTTAAATGTTGTGTCTGTATGTATGGCACAATCGGATACTGTCTATTTGCGTAATGAAAATTTCGATGATGTTGAACTGGATGAAGTTGTAGTTACATCTAATCGAGAAGAAACAAAAAAACATTTAGCACCTTCTGTCGTTCAAGTATTGAATAGCAGAAAGTTGGAGCTCACTCGTTCTTGTGTTGTGGCTGATGCTTTGCCTTTTCAGGCTGGCGTTCGTGTGGAGGATGATTGCCAAAATTGTGGTTATAAACAAGCTCGTATTAATGGATTGGATGGACATTATTCTCAGATTTTGATAAATTCACATCCTATGTTTTCTGCTGTCAGTAATTTGTATGGCTTGGAACAGATACCGGCTAATATGATTGGAAGGGTAGAAGTGATGCGTGGTGGTGGGTCTGCTTTGTATGGTGCTTCTGCTGTTGGCGGTACAATTAATATTATTACAAAAGAACCTGAACGAAATAGTGCGGATGTTTCTCATACATTTTCTGCTTTAGGAAATTCGTCTTTTGACAATAATACGACATTGAATGCATCTGTTTTGGCACCAGATCAAAAAGCAGGTATATCTATTTTTGCTCAAAATCGTATCCGTCAAGGTTATTCTTATTATGATGATGGTTATACAACTTTACCTCAGTTGAAAACACAATCTGTTGGAACTAACCTATATTTTAAAACGTCATCTTATTCAAAACTATCTTTTGATTATTATTTGTTGAAGGACGATCGTAGGGGTGGTAATGATTTTGATTCTATTCCTGAAAAATCAAATATCGCAGAGATTGCACAACATACGATTCATAATGGAACTGCTAATTATTATTGGAGTTCACAAAATGGGAAGTATTATTTTAATCTGTATTCTGGTATCGCTTATGTTAATAGAAATAGTTATACTGGTGGATATGGAACCGATGAAGATCCTGATTTAAATGCAGATAGATATTATAGCAAAACAAACGATTTGACATGGGCGCTGGGTGGTTTGTACCGTTATAAAATGGATACTTGTTGGTTCTTGCCTGCAGATTTGACTGTTGGTGGTGAATATACAGGAGACCATATTGATGATTATGCAATTGGTTTTGATACTCGAGAAAAACAACGCACAGGTATTGGAAGTCTATATGCTCAGAATGAGTGGAAGAATCATCGTTGGGGATTTTTGTTAGGATTGCGTATGGATAAACATAATTTGATTGACCATCCTATTTTCTCACCTCGTGTGAATTTGCGTTATAGTCCTAATGAAAAGTGGTCTTTCCGTGCGACCTATTCGGATGGATTCCGTGCTCCACAGATTTTCGATGAGGATTTGCACATAGAGATGGCTGCTGGTAATCGATTCAAAGTATATTTGGCGGATGATTTGAAGGAAGAACGAAGTCATAGTTATACGATTTCCTCTGATTTAAATACTTCTTTTGGTAAGACTCGTTTCGAATGGATGATGGAAGGTTTCTTGACAGATTTGAATGACATATTTGCGGAACGAGAAACAGGAATCATAGACGAACAGGGGAATGAGAAAATAGAAAGATATAATGGTAGTGGTGCTAAAGTTATGGGTGTTACAACGGAACTTAGAACGCTTTTCCCTAAATATGTGACGATGGAATTGAGCTTTACTGCTCAGAAAAGTGAGTACGATGAATTGGAACATTGGAGTGATGAGGCTCCTGATGTGAAAAGAATGTTCCGTTCTCCTAACTTGTATGGTTATATGGATGTGGATGTTACACCTGTCAAAAATTTCACGATTGGTCTTTCTGGAACATATACGGGTAGTATGTTGGTTCAGCATTTGGCTGGTTCTGGAACAGATGTGGATGTGGCGGTTGAAACTCCTAATTTTTGGGATTTTAATGTGAAACTAAATTATTCGTTCTTAATTCAATGCGTGAAGGTTGACGTTTCGACTGGTGTGAAAAATCTATTCAATTCATTTCAAAAAGATTTGGATAGAGGAGCTGAGCGTGATGGCGCTTATATTTATGGTCCATCTTTGCCACGTAACTTTTTTGCAGGTCTTTCAATTCACTTATAGAAATCATCAATGAAAATTTTTTGATGGAAAATTTTTATGAGAGAAAAAAATGCCCTATCTTTGCAATTGATAAAAAGAAATGAATCTGAATATGAATCATATAATGAACAATAGCAGACGTTGGTGGCGCTGGTCCTAATTCAAATGGAGGATCAGTCATTCAATTTTTGCAATGTTTGAGCGATAAAAAGCCGTAGGCCTCCAAGACCTGCGGCTTATTTCTTTTTATCAAAATTGAATAATAATTAAACTACATAAAAAATGGAAAAACAAAAAAGATTTTTCTTGCAGGAGAATGAAATACCAAAAGCTTGGTATAACATTGTGGCTGATATGAAAAACAAGCCTCTCCCTATGCTAAATCCAAAGACAAAACAACCAATTACATTGGATGAAATGTGTGTCCTTTTCAATAAGGCTTGTTCTGAACAAGAATTGAATACAACGGATGCATGGATTGAAATCCCTGAAGAGGTTCGTAATCTATATAAGAATTATCGTTCTACTCCATTAGTGAGAGCTTATGGTTTGGAAAAAGCATTGGACACTCCTGCTCATATCTACTTTAAGAATGAGAGTGTTAGTCCAATCGGTTCTCATAAATTGAATTCTGCTTTGGCTCAAGCTTATTATTGTAAACAAGAAGGTGTAACAAATATTACAACAGAAACGGGTGCAGGTCAATGGGGCGCAGCTCTTTCTTACGCTGCTAAGGCATTCGGTTTGGAATTGGCTGTCTTTATGGTAAAGGTGAGCTATCATCAAAAGCCATATCGTCGTTCTATTATGCAAACGTTTGGCGCTCAAGTAATCGCATCTCCAAGTATGAGTACTCGTGCAGGTAAGGATATCCTTACAAATAATCCTAATTACCAAGGTAGCTTGGGTACTGCCATCTCAGAAGCTGTTGAATTGGCTATGCAAACTCCTAATTGTAAGTATGTTTTGGGTAGTGTGCTAAACCATGTGTCTCTACATCAAACAGTTATCGGATTGGAAGCTGAGAAACAAATGGAAATGGCTGGTGAATATCCTGATGTTGTGATTGGTTGTTTCGGGGGAGGCTCAAACTTCGGTGGTATCTCTTTCCCATTCATGCGTCATAATATTTTAGATGGAAAGACAACCGAATTCTTGGCTGCGGAACCTGCTTCTTGCCCTAAATTAACTCGTGGTATCTTCCAATATGATTATGGTGATGAAGCGGGTTATACTCCAATGATGCCTATGTTCACATTAGGACATAATTTTGCTCCAGCTCATATCCATGCGGGTGGCCTTCGTTACCATGGTGCAGGAACAATTGTGAGCCAATTGATTAAAGATGGTTTGATGAGAGGTGTGGATATCCCTCAAATTGAAACTTTCGAGGCTGCAACTTTGTTTGCTCGTTCGGAAGGAATCATTCCTGCCCCTGAATCATCCCATGCAATCGCTACTGCTATTCGTGAGGCTAAGAAAGCAAAAGAGGAAGGAAAAGAAAAGGTTATTTTGTTCAACCTTTCTGGTCATGGCTTGATTGATATGACTGCTTACGACCAATTTATTTCTGGCGATTTGACAAACTATTCTTTGCCTGATGAAGTTATTCAAAGTAATGTTGATCAATTAGAGAAGATTATTAAGTGATACTCTTTTCTTGATGAAATACAGAAAGAAGCATGCTGATTTATTTAGCATGCTTTTTTTATATTGGTGTCAGCTTAACTTGAAAAGAGATACCAATAGTCTGCAATGCCAGTAATGTTCTTGATGCGCTTCTGAATGACCATAAGCAGCGGATTCGCGATAAGTATCACCCAAATCTGTATCTTGATAGCGTTAGCGTTTTCTCCATAGAAGTATTATTTCATTCTTTACTATACATTTCCATAATTTTATCTTCTACATATAGAAAAGTATCGTTGAGGGCATTGAAAGGGAATTTTTTAGGCATATCAATATAAATGATATTATCACCATCATAAAAGCCAAACTTTCCACTCTCTTTGTCATAAAAAGATTTCATGGCAGAATAATCTCTACCCAATATCATCTGATATTTTTTCTTTTCTGAATCGATGATCACACAAGCCCTTTCGGGAGAAACAAAATTTTTCACTGCTAAGATATATCTTCCGTTCGTGCAGACTGATTTGATGTCAAACTTCACGGCAACCTTTACAGAATCCGACAAGCATGGAGAAGAGGAAATATAAATGTCAGTCCACGCATATCCACTATAAAAATCATCCCGTTCATTGGATTTCGTAAAAAAAAACTTGCCTCCTGCATGGAAACAAGAGCGACAATATTGGCAATATACAGAATCCTTTTTTACGATTCCTCTTTTTAGTTTTTCAAGTTCGAACTTCCATATATAATCATCATATTTAGGATTATAATAAATAGGGTCTATTTGTAAGGTGTTTATTATCATTAAAGACGTATCGTCTGGGAATGTGACAGATGGATAAAGATCGAAATTAGGAATAGTCCAAAAAACAAATGATGTGTCAGGCGTTTCAAAATGGAATAAACTATATTTTTCATCATTAGTTACCGTCAGAAAAAACACATTTCCTTGAAAAGTCTCTACCGAATATCGACCCTCTTGGTTCAATTTTTTTCGAATCCCTGTTTCTCTATTTTTCACAATAGTTTCTTTGACAAACTCTATTTCCCTATATTCTTTAGTAGATATAGAACATGAAGAAAAAACAGAAATAAAGATTATGAAAAATAAATAAAATCTATTCTTTTTCATTTTCTTTCCGTCCATATATTTTTGAATTGATTTACACACAAAAATAGGATTATTTTGTCGGACGAAGAAAAATTAGGGCGCAAAAACCGTTAATGAGCAGAAAATCAAACTTAATAGTATTATTATTCGATTTGTCATGCTATTCTGAATAGTTAATGTGAGTTTGGCGATTTTAACCGGTTGATTATTTGGTAATTAGCAATAAAAATTTTGTCATTTATAATGACAAAAAAACATACTTTTATTGCCTATTCACAGAAGAAAAAGCTACAGAAATTTATTGTTTGGCAGACGATTTTTACAAATATTTTGATTCAATAGTTGAAAAACATGCTATTGACACGGCAAAGACCATAAAACGTAAATGCCACAGAGATAACCGCTTATCAAATACTGAAGTTATGCTTATTGTGATCATGTTCCATGCCTCTGAGTTCAAATACCTTTATTTTGAATGCTTTTATTGAACTCACGTTATTTAATATAAAGATAGATTTTGTCAATCCTAATTTTTTTTACGGATATGGATTATATCTATAATGTTTTGCTTATATTTGCGAAGATGGTGTGATTTGTTATTTAATCTAATTTCCAAATTTAATTTGTAATTATATGGTGAACTTATGAATGGAAAACGCACTTTTTGTCTAACTATATTATTTTTGTTTTATATGGGTATATTTTTTTCTTTTGGCGGATATAGTTCTGAATGGAAAATGGTTGAGCAACTTGAAAATACAAAACCTAAATCAGCACTTGGCAAAATTGATGAAATTGAAAAACAGGCATTAATGGAGAATAACGAGGCTCAGCAATTACGATGCATTATCTATCGTTCAACTTTAAGAGAACAAATAGAGGATTCTGCATTTGAAAAATGTGTTTCCGAATTAAATGCTTTTCGCTCAAAAAACATATCTCAAGCATCGTCTTCTTTAGCAACTTTTTTGTTAGGAAAACATTATTTGAATTATTATCACTCAAACTCTTATACGATTAGAAACCGGACAAATTTGGCTGATACGATTCCTGAAGACATAAACGAATGGACTTCAGATATCTTTGTTGATACTATACATGATTTATTTGTAACGGCATTACAAGATGCAAGTTTGAAACAAACATTGTCAGAAGATTATGAACCATTACTTCTGTTAGGGAAAGATAGTCGTAAATATCGTCCGACACTTTTTGATTTGCTAATTTCGGATTTGATGGATCTCCAGAGAAAACCTTTTGATGACCCTATTTTGACGGAAGAGGAGAAAATAAATTATTACAATGAATGGATGACGTTTCATTCTACAGATAAAGAACGTGATGCTTATACAAAGGTGAAGTTACAATACATCGATGATATGTATGGGAAAAAGGATCTTGCTCGTTTGGATGCTTTGGATTCTTTATTGAAAGAAGTGTATGATTCTCCGTCTTCTGTTTTGGTAAGAGAAGCTTTGTGTCGTTTCTTGTTAAATGATAAAAATAGTAATTGTAGAGAGGAGGACTTTGATGCTTCTATTCCACAAAAAGTGGTTGATATCTGTAATGAAGGTCTAAAAATGTTCCCGAATCATCCTCAGGTTAATGTATTGAAATCTATTATATCAGAAGTTAATGCACCTTCTGTTGCAATTTCAATTGAAAATAAAAAAATTCATTCTTCAGACAAGATTCGATTGAAAATTCATTATGCCAATCTGACGAATGTTAAGCTGACTCTTTCTCGTTATGATGCTTCCATAAAGGAAATTCATACGAAATCTCATTCATTGATAAAGAAAACAAAAATAAATGACTTCTCGTTCTCTTTGGAGAAATCAAATTATTATATACCTAAAGATACTGTGGTTGAAATACCTGCTCTTCCATACGGATATTATATGATCGCTACTGATAGAGATAAAAATAATTTCTTAACCTTTGAAATCTCTGATCTTTATTACATAAAATTAAAATCTCGCGATCAAAAGCTTACGGAGAATTTTATTGTTATGGATTCAAAAAATGGTGTTCCGAAAGCTAATGTTCGTTTGCATACTTTTCTCCGAAATAATAATGCTCAAGAGTTTCCTCTTCAGATAACTGATAGAAATGGATTTGCCGAAATTTCTTTCAAATCGAGTCCTCAGAGTGTTTTCACTACTTTTGAGAAGGATGATGATAAATTCTTGTCACCTAGTGACGATTATTTTTATAATTCTGAATCGTTTCGCGTTTCTTCGAATAATCAAGGAACTTATACGGTTGTGTTGACGGATCGCTCGATTTATCGTCCGGGACAAATCGTACATTTTAAAATTATATCATATCAATTATCAGAACATAATGTAACAGTAATTCCTGATGAGAATTTGGAAGTTTCTTTATTGGATGCTAATTATCAACTTGTTGAGAAACAATCTTTGCAAACAAATGACTTTGGTTCTGCTACATCTTCGTTCATATTGCCTGCAAATGGGTTATCTGGTAATTATTCGATTCGCGTCAATGATAAACCTTTGGAATATATTTTAGTAGAAGAATATAAACGCCCTACATTTGAAATAAAACTATCCAAACCAACTAACACTTTCTCGTTTGGTGATACTGTCGTTATATCGGGTAAAGTTGATTATTTGTTGGGCGTTCCTGTCTCTTCTGCTAATGTTGAATATCGGGTGGTTCGAAAACCTTCTCATTGGTGGTGGCAACCAATTATCAATAGGATGGAGGAAGAAACTATCATAGAATCTTCTACGAAAACAGATGATAATGGAGAATTTCAGATACCGTTTCTTGCTTTGAAAAAAGAGAATGACGAAAAGGCTTATTACCAATATACGGTTTATGCTAAGGTGACTGATTTGAATGGAGAAACGCATGAAGAAACCATTTTTGTTTCTGTGGGTGATTGCTCAATCTATTTCTCCTCAAATAAGAGGGATAGAGAGTTGATGAAAAATGTTCCTCTCATCAAATTTACAGTCTCTAATTTGAACGGAGAAGGACAGTCGTTATTGGTTCGATATGTTATTTCAAAAGAGGATAAAATCGTATGTTCTGGTTCTACTAATTCAAACGAAAAAGGAGCGTTTTGTATCAATACAAATACCGATAATTGGATTTCCGGAAAATATCAAATTAAATTATTTGCGCTGGATGATAAACAACGAGAGTCAAGTGAGACGTATGAGGTGTTACTTTATAGAGAAGATGAGAAACGCCCTCCTATTTTCACTGAGTTGTGGATGGAAAATGATGGTTTGTTTGATGTTGATTATGGAGAGATTCATCAGGTTAGAGTGGGCTCATCCTTTAAAGACGCTCATCTTCTAATCATTACAAATGATGAATATCATGAGGTTGGTAGACAATGGGTGGATTTGTCGGATGAAATTAAAACCTTCTCGTTTAAGTTGAAAGAGGAAAATGGTCATGTCGAAAACATTCAGTTTTATATGATTCAAGATGGCGAATGCTATTACAAAGAAGTAACGCTTGAAAAGAAACAAGAATTTCGCTCTTTGCCAATGAAACTTTCTGTTTTCAGAGATAAAATGCAACCAGGTTCTGAAGAAACGTGGACTATTACACTGCCTAAAGAAAAATCAGCAGAAGTCTTGGCTGCTATGTATGATGCATCGTTAGATCAGTTGTACCCTCATCATTGGATGTTTGATCCTCAATATAATGTCTATTATTCTTTTCAAAAATGGAATAGATGTCATTGGAATCAATCATCATTGTACTGGTTGGGAGGTTTGTCATCTTTCCCTTTGACATTTGATTATGATAAATGGTTTTATCCTTTAATTAATATACGACATTATCATAGAACGATGGCATTAAAGGGTGCAATGATGAGTGACATATTCCCTGCAAGCACGCAGATGATGGCGACTGAAGAGGCGTCTGAGAATGTAGCATTGCCACAAAAAAAGGAGGCGTTTAATTTAGGGAAAAGTAATGATGATAGTATTGAATCATCAAAAAATCAATCAGAATTTGAAGTCCGTTCAAATTTCGCGGAAAATGCATTTTTCTATCCTCAGTTGAAAGCAGATTCAAATGGGAACGTTGTATTCTCTTTCAAAATGCCAGAGAGCTTGACGAAATGGCATTTCATGGCTTTAGGTCATACAAAAGATTTATATTTTGGTCAGTTGAATGAATATGTGGTAACACAAAAGAACTTTATGATAAATCCTAATCTGCCTCGTTTCTTACGAAAAGGAGATCAGTGTGTTATTTCAGCCAAACTGATAAACCTTTCAGAAATGACGCACAAAGGAGTTGCGAAACTTCAATTGTTAGATCCTGTAACGGAGTCTGTTATCCAAGAATATAAATCAAATTTTGATATCTCTGCAGGTAAAACAGATTCTGTTTCATGGCAGTTTGAAGTGCCTCGTGAGTTTGATGCTGTTTTGTTACGTACTTCTGCTTCATCTGACGAGTTCTCGGATGCAGAACAATCATTATTGCCAATTTTGTCAGATCGAATAGTCCTTACTCAGACTATGCCATTGTATGTAAGAGGAGGACAAGAAAAGAGTTATACGTTTGATCATCTGTTAAATAATCATTCAAAGACACTCGACACTCGTTTTTTGAAATTAGAATTTGCAACCAATCCTGTTTGGTATGCTGTTCAAGCGTTGCCGTCGGTTGCTGCTGTTGATCATGATAATGCTATCAGTTTTTCTGTGGCGCATTTCGCGTCTATGATGGCTCAACATATTGCACAATCTAATTCTCGTATTTTTAATGTGATTTCTTTATGGAAACAACAAGGACAGAATAAAAATACTTTGTTGTCTAATTTGGAAAAAAATCAGGATGTGAAGAATGTTCTTTTGAATGAAACGCCATGGGTGTTGGATGCAAAAAATGAAACAGAACAGAAACAACGGTTGTCTACACTTTTTGATCTAAATGATTTAAAAGGGAAGACAAAAATATGGTTGAATAAGTTGTTAGAATTACGAAATGAGGAAGGCGCTTATACATGGTTCAAGGAAATGTTACCAAGTCGTCATATAACATTATTTGTGTTGGATAACTATGGTCGATTATACAAATCAAACATTGTAGATGAGACATTTCTGAAAGAAGTGGACGTTGAGGCTAGCATTTCATATCTTGATTCAGAATTAAAAAAGGATTATGATTGGTTAAAAAAACGCTATCCGAAGGATTATAAAAAACATGCGTTTGTGGATATGGAGAAATTATATTATTTCCAGGTAAGAAGTTTGTTCTCTAATCAACAAATAAAAAAAGAAACTCAAGAAGCATATCAGTTCTATTATGATTTGATGAAATCGGAATGGAGTGACTTCTCTTTCTATGGGAAGGCTTTGGCTGCAATAGCACTTTATAGAGGAAATGATCAAAAGGAGGCAAAAAAGATTGTCGAATCTTTACGTGAATTCTCTACAACAAGTGATGAATTGGGTATGTATTGGCAAAAAAATGTTAGTAGCTATTGCTGGCAGGATTATTCTATTTCTACTCATACCCGCATTATGGAGGCTTTTGAAATAGTAGATCCTGTACAAAAAGAACAAGATGAATTAAAATTGTGGTTGTTGAATCAAAAACGTACCCAAAATTGGGATAATGCTATTGCAAATGTGGATGCCTTAAAAGTTTTATTATTAAGTGGTTCTAATTGGCTTGAAAACGATAATCATGTTCAGATTATGTTGGGTAATGAAGATGTCTCTACTAAAAATGCGGAAGCAGGTACTGGTTACATAACAAAAATAGTAGAAGGGAAAGATGTCGACAATTCTTATGGAAAGATAACATTGAAGAGTGAAGAGGGGGGTAATATATCTTGGGGAGGTGTCTATTGGCAGTTTGAGGAAGATATAGATAAGGTCATGAAGAAAAAAACAGAACTTCATATCGAGAAAACAGTTATGTTGGAACAACGAGATAACGGGAAAACCGTTTTAAAAACAATTGGAGAAAACACACGCTTGAAAGTGGGTGATAAACTTGTAGTTCGATTGGTACTTCGTACAGATCGTGATATGGATTACGTGGCTTTGAAAGATCAACGTGCAAGTTGTTTGGAACCAACAAAACAATTATCAGGTTATCATTGTAATGAAGGTGTATGCTACTATCAATCACCGAAAGATGCAGCTATGTATTACTTCTTCGGATTTTTACCCAAAGGTACGTATGTCTTTGAATACCCGTTGTGGATAACCCATAATGGAAAATATTCTAATGGAATTACCACAGCACAATGTTTATATGCGCCGGAATATTCAACCAATACAACAAGTGAGAAAATTAATGTAAAATAAAATAAGTTAATTTTTGTTTTTTATTATTAAATCCATATATTTGGAGAAAGCAACTATTAATTATTTTTGTATGAATCATAAATTATATACCAGGCAAATTTATTGGGTTCCTATTATATCTCTTCTCATGTTCATGCTTTCTTCTTGTGAAGTTGATGAGTATGATTTAAAAGATATGTCAACAGATAGTTTAATGATTGAAACTGCACTTGATGCACCGATAGGAAGTGTAGATTTAACATTGAAAGATATTTTCAGAAATAAGGGAGCATTGGGAAATATTGTAACATTAGATTCTGTTTATGAATTAAGTAAGATCATTTCAGAGAAAGACATTCCTCTGCCCTTGGAAGCTATTTCGGGTACTGATATTTCATCAAGCGATACGGTGAAAGGTGTTGACTTTGCTAATTATTTTGGAAAGGGAGAAGTGTTAGATTCATTGGAGGACGTGAAACTGAAAATGAATGTAGTAAGTGATTTCCCTTTTGATGTGGATTTTGAATTGATTTTCCTTAGAGATGATACAGTGGGATTTGATTATAATGTTAATTTGCCATTCGTGGAAATTAAAGAAATTAAATCTTTAAAACGTTCTTTCTCTGTAAAAAGTGCACTTGTTGACAAACATACACACAAGGTGTTAGAAGCTAATTATTCAGATCTTAAATTTGAATTTTCTAGTAAGGATAGTGAATTGCTGCAAAAAGTAAATCACATCAAAATCAATTATCACTTAGCTATGCCAGACGATGGTATGATGTATCTTGATGAAGATTATCGCTTAAAGGTCTCTTTAAGTGCATATATAAAAGCACGTTTGTTGTTAAATGATTAATGATGGGAGGGCGAAATATGAATAAAAAAAGGATTGCTAAAATTGCGTTGGGTGTTATCCTCGCGTTACTCCCTAATATAGCAAGTGCTCAATTGAGCAATACGTTATATTTTGACAAATTAAATCCTCGTCAGCATAAGGTTAATCCTGCTGCACAACCACAGGGGAAATTTTATGTGGGAATGCCAGGACTTTCTACTATTGCTGTGTCTGGTGGTAATAGTAGATTTACATTTGAAGATTTGATACAAAACAAAGTGGTGAATGGTGAAATGCGTACATTGCTTTTTATGGACAAAAATTCAGATGGAATGGAAAATTTCCTTGAAAAATTGAAATTCAAGGAGCGTGTGTTCGCATCTACTCAAGTAGATTTGATTGATTTTGGTTTAAGAATAAAGGAGAAAGGCTATTTGACATTCGGGGTTTCTAATCGAATGGAAACTATGTTGATTATACCTCATCAAATTCCAGATATTGTTTTTGGAGGTATGGCTAATCATGAGGTTTATGATTTTCGATTGAATAGGTTATCTTTAAGTTCAACTTTCTTTTCTGAAATTGCGGCTGGATATTCTCATGCTATCAATGATAAGTTCTCAATCGGTGGTAAGTTGAAAGTCCTTTTGGGACATGATAATGTTTATACAGACTTTTATGATTTAGATATGACTGGAAATGAAGATGAATGGCATTTCTTGGGTGATGCGTCTATTCATGGATCTGTTCCAGGATTACGATTTGTACCTGATGAAAACCATCAATTTGGAGAGGTCGAATTCGATGAAGACCAACCTATTTCTGCTTACCTTAAGCCTAAAGGAATGGGTGCATCTATTGATTTTGGTGCGACATATAAAATCTTGCCCAATTTGCAAATTTCTGCAAGCTTACTTGACTTAGGTTTTATACGATGGAATAAGAATCTGCTAGAATTAGATAAAAATGGCGATTTTGTATATGATGGTGTGAAATTTGACATTAATGATGATTCAACAAACTTTTTTGAACATTATGGTGATGAGTTAGAAAATCTTTATGTGATCAACGATAATCCAAAGGCTTATACGACTTCATTGTCAACCAAATTTAATTTGGGAGCTGAATATTCTTTTTGGGAAGATCGTGTAGGTGTGGGACTCTTATCAATAACCAATTTCTTCCGTCGCACTATTTGGGAGGAATTCATTATAACAAGTAATTTTAGACCTTGTAGATATTTTTCATTTTCCCTTTCATATAATATGTTCGATGGCGAATGGAATAACTTAAATGCGGGTGTTAATCTGAATTTGGGACCTGTCAATTTGTATGCCGCAATGGATCATATACCGTTGAAGTATGCTAAATGTGAAGATGTTAAGTTCCCATCTGATACTCGATTTATGAGAGCAAATGTTGGATTAGCATTTGTCTTTGGATATAAGAAGCCTGTAAAGGATTCAGATGGTGATGGTGTGCCTGATAATATTGATTTATGTCCAGAAACATTACCTGGAATATCTGTGGATACGGTAGGTTGTCCATTGGATACAGATAAGGATGGTATTCCAGATTATTTGGATAGGTGTCCTGACACTCCAGAAGGCGTAAACGTGGATCCTTTAGGATGTCCAGTTGATTCAGATGGTGATGGTATTGTTGATTATTTGGATAAATGCCCTGATACACCAAGTGAAGCTCAAGTGGATTCTATGGGTTGCCCTATAGATTCAGATGGCGATGGTATTGCTGATTACTTGGATAAGTGTTCAGATACCCCTGCAGAAGCATACGGAAAAATTGATGATCAAGGATGTCCTTTGGATTCGGATAACGATGGCATTGCTGATTACTTGGATAAATGTCCTGACGTTGCTGGAATTGAATCGAACAACGGTTGTCCAGAGGTGGCAGAAGAAATTAAGCAAGTCTTTAAAAAGGCTTTAACGGGTATTCAATTTGAAACTGGTAAATCTGTTATTAAGAAGAGTTCATACCCTGTATTAAATGATATTGTGAAAATCATGAAGGAGAACCCGACTTATAAGTTGAATATTGCTGGTCATACTGATAATGTCGGAAATCCTGACAAAAACAAAAAACTTTCAGAGGATCGCGCTAATTCGGTTAAAACATATTTGAAGAAAAAAGGTGTGGCGGAAGCTCGTATGGAAGCTATTGGTTATGGTGATCAAAAGCCTTTGCAAGATAATTCAACAGCAAAAGGTCGCGCAAAGAATCGTCGTGTTGAATTTGAAGTAGAGTATTAAATAGAACAAATTTCTATATATTCAATATTGTTTTATGTGGAGAAGGAGATATGAAAAATATCTCCTTCTTTTACCTTTACTCCTTTTATAATACTATAAATGTTCTATGAGAAGGTAATACTTACTATCGTTGTTAAAATTTTTCTCACTGAAAACCAGTTGATTAGTAAAATTTTGATAAAAAAGTTT
>JAKSLB010000050.1 GCA_024401435.1 Paludibacteraceae bacterium
CGTACGAGGCTCTGTCAACCATTGATTTGAAGGGAAACAAAAGGGTTCAGGGAAAGAGAGCGGATTTAGGAGCGATAGAATCTTCTTATACCAATTCCATTCAACCTGATAAGAATGGAATCATCTATGTGAAGTCTGATGGTACAAAAGAAGGTAGTGGGTCTTCATGGGATGATGCAACCAGTCTTCTTCAATTAGCCATTAACACAGCCTCATTAACGAAATCCAAGGTGTATGTTGCTGCAGGAACCTATAAGGGGGATACGTCCAGTAAAAATGCATTTTCAATTGTAGAAGGTGTGAAGGTATATGGAGGATTTTCGGGAACAGAGAAAGATCCGAGTGAAAGGAATTTGAAAAAGAACAAGACCATCCTTACAGGACAGAATGCACAGAGGGTTTTGTGCCAACCGAATCATTTTACCGATAGTACCATGACTGTATGGGATGGCTTTGTCATCGAAAAAGGAACATTCAAAGAGGATGACGAATATCGAGGCGCTGGTGTATACATGCGAGATTATAGTGCGTTGGTGAATTGTGAGATACGCAACAATAGCAGTTCTTATGATGATTATAATTATGGATTGGGTGTTTATGTGGATGAAGCCCGTCATAGTATTTTGGAAAACTGTCTTATTCACCATAATACAACGGCAAAAGATGAGAATGATGAATATGTTACAGTTTATGGAAGTGGTATTTATTGTTATTATGGAAGCAACATCATCAATTGTACCATAGCAGATAATGTCAGCAGTTCTGGTGATTATGCAGTGGATTTAAGTGGTAGTCACAATGAAATGTACAATACAATCGTCTATGGCAACAAGAACATTAACTATTTGGGAGAACCAAGAGAGACGAAGAGTATTACTATTGGAGGTTCTTCCTATGTTCATCATTGTGCTATAGAAGATTATGAAAATACAGATGATGGAAATATTAGTTTGGCATCAGAAAACAATGGAAAAGAGTCTTCTCTTAATTATGTTAGATTCATCAATCCGAATCAACAAGACTACACATTGCATGCCACATCGGTTTGTATAGACAAGGGTATTGATTCTGTATCAACTACTAAGTATGATCTTTATTCTAATGCTCGTATTTATAATGATCGTATTGATATGGGAGCTATCGAGTGGGATGGTACTTACACTTCTATGCAAACATATGGACAAACAATTTGTAGTGGTACAGATTCTAAAATTGAATCATTTGACCAAGTCGCAGACCATTTTGAATGGAAGTTGCTTTCGAATGATGGTATAGAGGGATATATTGAAGAAGGTGAAGATACTATTCCTGCTATGAATTTGATCAATTCGACATCGGATACGCTTCATTTGGTTTATGTGGTTATTCCATTTGAAAATGAAGAACAAAAAGATTCTTTTGAATATGATTTCACTGTTCTTCCTTTGCGTTCGATAGGTGATATTGAATTATATAGACCAGATGATTCTATTGTTTCAGAATATAAAAGTGTTCATTTTGATTGGAATGAGGTGGAAAATGCGACATCGTATTCACTAAGTTTTGCTGATACATCCAATCAATGGACATTGAATGCGTTGAATGATAGAACTTATTATAATTACGAATTTGACAATCATAAGAGTTATCGTTGGTTTGTAACTGCTTCGAATGAATGTTTGTCTAAAAATTCTGACACATTGAATTTTGCAATCGAAGAGGCTTCGTTTGTTAAATTCCAGGAAGAACAGATAAATATTTCAGCTAAATTCAAATCAACAGATAGTCTTGCTATCTATTTGGAAGGAAACGAACTTGACAAATCAATTCAATTGAAATGGATTGGAAAAGATAGTGCTTCTTTCAGTTCTAAAATTTCCAAAGAATGGGATGAAAAAACAGGTGGAAAACTAATTATCTACTTCCATCCAACGACAGAAAATGAAAAGTTCAGTGCTCAATTGATTGCATATAGTAATACAGAAAAGGATACGCTTCAGGTAACAGGAAGCATTTCTAATTACTATAATTTTACGATTAAAACCAATCAAAAAGCATATACATCAGCGGATACAGTCATATTCTCTGGTTCTGTTTTGGATATGTATGAAAAGCCTATTAAGGATAAGGACTTTGAAGTATACTTAATTGCTCAAGAAGTTAATTATCGTCGTACCTTTAATGTAACTACGAATGATAAAGGTGAATTCAAATTGTCATTTATTCCTCAATACTCAGAAACAGGATATTATACGTATGGTATTTGTCCAAAAGGTGATGAAAAAGATGAAGAGATGGGGTCTTTTGACATCGTAGGTCTTCAAGTGATTGCCAATTCTGATTGGATAACGACGGTAGGTGAAACCTTGAAAGGTGAAATTTACATTAGAAATAAGAGTCGCAATGTAACATTGACGGATTTGAAGATAAAAGAAATTAAACTTTCTGAAAATTGCAAAGTTACATTCAAATCAGTTGATACTTTGGTAGGTGGTAAATCGGCTTATATTCAATATGAAGTAGAAGCATCTGAAGCTTCTAAGGAAATAGAAAAATGTGAGTTTAAAGTTACTTCTAAAGAGGGTGCGTCTGCAACATTCAGTGTTGATTTCTTTGCTAAATCACCAGAGGCTGATTTGAAGTCGTCGGTTACAAAGATTAACACGACAATGACAAAGAATGCGACGAAGACCATTGCCATTCCATTGTATAATAATGGTTCTGCATCAACAGGTGAAATCCAAGTTTCATTGCCAGCAGAGTTTACGTGGATGAATATCATGTATGGTACAACTCTACCTGAACTTGCACCAGGTGATAGTACAATTGCTTATTTGACATTGTCACCTGATGATGATATTGAATTAGGAAATCCATACAAAGGAATTATTTACTTTAATAGTGAAAAAGGTGAACCTTTACCGATTTCATTTGATATTGAAGCAGTTTCTACAGAGATGGGTTCTTTATCATTGGAAATCATGGATGAATATTACTACGCGTCATCAGAGCAGCCTCATTTAAGTAATGCAACGGTATTATTACAAAAGATGTATTCATCCGATACGGTTGCTTTTGAAATTACTGACGAAACAGGAATTTTATCATTTGATCCAATCTTAGAAGGAACATATTTGTTAACCGTTCGAGCTGATCATCATTCTGAATATAAAGAGTATATTACAATTGATGCAAATCGTAATCTTGAAAAGACAATTCTTTTGAATTATCAAGCTGTTACATATACTTGGGATGTTGTCAGAACAGAAGTGGAAGATGAGTATCAAATTGATTTGATTGTTTCGTTTGAAACGAACGTTCCTGTTCCTACGGTAACACTCGATTTGAATCGTGAGTTGCCGAGATTGGAAGATATTCAAGATGATGAAGAGGTGAAATTCTCATTGATTATGACCAATCACGGTTTAATTGCAGCAAGAGATGTTGAAGTCAACTTCCCTGAATTAGACGGATATGAGATGATTCCTCTGTTTGACAAAATTGATTCTTTGCCAGCAAAATACACGCAAGTTATTCCAGTAGTTCTTCGTAAAGCAAAAGCATCAACAAGAGCTGCAGGAGGTAATTATTGTGTCGGAATCAACGCTGTCTATGGTTATATTTGTGGAAATGCAATGCAACATGGATCTGCTTCTACTAAACAATTGTGGGATTATGAGTGTTTAGGTCCATCGTTTATTCCTGGTGGTCATGGTCATGGCGGATCTGGTGGGGGAGGCTTCCCAACAGGAATTGGTTTCGGTTCTGGTGGACCAAGTACTACAAGCATCGATTTGTGTTCAAAGAATGATTCTTTGAATTGTGATCCTACCAATGCAATTATCAATTGTATGAAAGATATTATTGGTGAAGTGACAGGAGCTGGAACACTGATAACTCTAGCTGATTGCGGTATTTCGGTTTATGAGAATGGAGTGTCTGCAAAAGCAGGATTCGATTGTGGAACTGGATTTATTCCTTTCTATGGATGTGGTTCTGAATTGATAAAATACATTTTGTGCAAAGGATTGCAAAAAGGATTGGGAACACCTGTCTCAGCAAGTCCAAAAGCTAGGCTGAAATCTTATACGGTTAGCGATAAGACTTGGTTGAATGATGAAGAACTTTTAGATCAATCGATGATTGATATCTATATGGTTAATCGTATTTATGAGAACAGACGTAAGATTTGTGTAGAGTATTTTGGTAATGAATCGGCAATTGACAAAAATGGATTCTCTAATTTTATAGAAGAGGTTCGTCCTAATATAAAAAATGAGGAACCAATTGATTGGGAGTTGATTTCAAAAATCCCTGTATCAGAACTTTCTGTTAACGAGATGTGGGCAATGGCTGATTATTATAATCATACATTGGATGCATGGAAACAGGGTGAAGCTGAACCAGCTAACTTTGGTAATTTGAATGTCGTTAATGCTTGTCTTGATAGTATTCAAAAGAGTATTGACTATATCGATTATAGAGGTTATAAGAATGATGTTCAAACAATGGTCAATGAAGCCTTGGAGGTGATGAAGGTTAGAAATCAAAAACATCAAAGTGGTGTTTGTGCAAAGATTAAATTGCTTATCTCCCAAACATTGACAATGACGCGTGAAGCATTTGAAGGAACACTTACCATTACGAATAATCGTGATACTTCTTTGAATGCTATTGATATGCAAATTGAAATATTGGATGAAGAGGGTAATGTGGCAAATGATTTGTTCCAAATTAACGTCAAGTCCCTTTCTAATTTGAATGATGTCTTAGGTGAAGGCGTGTTGTCATCACAACAAACGGGTAGTGCAGTATTCCAATTTATTCCAACTAAAAATGCTGCTCCTACAGAAGCTAAACATTATTCATTCGGAGGAACTTTCTCTTACGTAGATCCTTACACGGGAGATACGATTAAGGAGAAAATGGTTCCTGTTTGGATGACTGTAGAACCGAGTCCTAATTTGGTTATTGATTATTTCATGCAACGTGATATTTTAGGTGATGATGCTCTTACGGAAGATCGTGTGGAACCAATCATCCCAGCAGCTTTGGGTGTTATGATTAATAACGTAGGATATGGAGATGCTAAGAATGTCATGTTGTCAACTGCTCAACCTAAAATTATTGAAAACAAGAAAGGATTATTAATCGACTTCAAGATTATCGGTTCTAGTTTGAACGGATTAGATTGTCAATTAGGTTCTGAAAAGATTAATTTTGGTACGATCCCTGCTAAAAACACTTCTGTTGGTGTTTGGTGGTTGACCAGTTCGTTGATGGGTCTATTCACTGATTATGAAGCTTCAGTTACCCATAAGAGTAGTTATGGTAATAGCTATTTGAGTTTGATTGATACGGTTCGTATTCATGAGTTGATTCATGTTGCAAGAGATTATAAGAATACAGATACGATTCCTGATTTCTTGGTTAACGATAAAAATGATGCACATCATACGCCGGATATTCTTTATTTGTCAAATGGAACGACAGAAAATGTTGTTACGGCTAATGATGCATTCTTCGATGAAACTCCATTAACTGAAAGTGATACTGTGATATTATTGACGGTTGAACCTTCAAAAGAGGGTTGGAATTATATCAATTTAGATGATCCAAGCGAGAATAAATTTGAAGTGGTAAAGGTGACACGTGTAAGTGATAAGTTGAATTTACCAGTGAATAATTTCTGGCAAACACATGTAACGCTTACATCATCATCTGATCCTGTATACGAGAATAAATTCCATTTCTTGGATGCTATTCCTTCAGAAAAGCCTGAAACTTATCAAATCACATTCCGAATGAAACAAAACACGTTGGATGTGATTAGCATAGATTCTGTTCCAGAAGATTTCACAGAAAAACCGATTACAAATTTGACGGTTACCTTTAATGAAGCCATCAAAGATTCGACGTTCGATTATAAAGATATCGCTTTGATATGCCAAGGTCAATTTGTTCATTTGGATTCATCTCTTGTTGTGAAAAAAGTGAATGAGACACAATATGATTTGAATATATCTAATTTTACAAAGGGAACAGGATACTATGAATTAACCGTAAGTACCATCGCAATTCAAAATGAATATGGTTATGAAGGTTATTATGGAAAAGCTGTTTCATGGATTCAAATGATAGATGGGGTATTAGTAACAACCGACACTGTTTCTAAAGTGGGTGGTGATTGTATACTATTGAACGGAAAAGTAGAGGGTGATACTAAGATTCTTTCCAAAGGTTTCGCTTTACGAAAGGTGAACGATAAAGATTGGGAAGAATTCGTTTGTGATTCTGATGAATTTACGTTGAAAATTACTCATTTGAAGGAAGAAGGTGAGTATGAATACAAAGCTTTCGTTTCAACTAAGAAAGAAGATCGAATTTATGGTAATATTGTTCGATTCTACACTTCTAAGTTAGGCGATAAAGTTCCATTAGTAATGGCAGACGCTAATATATCAGTTTATCCAAATCCTGTAAAAGATGTACTTTATGTTACTTTACCAGAAGGAGTTTATTCAATTCAGTTACAATCATTGGATGGTAAGATAATCTTCTCTCAATTGTCTGAAACGAAAGAAAATACAATTAATGTGTCAGATTTGAAAATTGGAGAATATCTATTATCAGTTAGTGATAAAAAGAATCGTTGGACCTTTAAGGTTTTGAAAAAATAAATTAGTTACACATAATTAAAGAACCCCGAAAGTTATCTAATCAAACTTTCGGGGTTTGTTTTTTTGCTAAAGTTACCAACAGACAAACAGTAATAATTAATAATTATTGGTGTCCGGTAAACATGAAAATCAGCAACGACGCATTCCGCAATGCTGCAAATCGCAGTATTGTATCTTTGCATTTTGAAAGAATCAGCTAATGACCTTACATTGTATCACGGGCTGAAAGTCCAACAATACTTAGCCTAGGGCGACGCCCTAGGTAAATGAACGATTGTTACAATACGCCCTGAAAGGGCAAAAGAATCATACAGCAAAGTGCTTTTGCCCCTTCAGGGCGAAATGTCCATCATCGGTATCTTCACCTAGGGTGTTACCCTAGGCTGTGGGAAAACTGCCCTTTCTGGGCGTCTGCGAGAAAAGAGACTCCTATTTGTATTGTCCTGAAAAAAGTTAACTCTTTTTTGAGTCAACTTTTTTCAGGACAATACAATTGTTCAATAGCTACGTTTACATATTTGGAGCAATATTCATCTTTTTTTACTTCATTGAGTTTTTCAAGCCATTTTTTTATTTCTTTTCCATAACTAATGTTTTTTACTTCTTCTTTTAAATTTTTGAATATAGCGTTGTTATGGCTTGTGCTATATTCATTAGGGTTATGTCCGTCAAGTGTAAGATAATATACCTTTATTTTATCTGATGGATAGCGGTGTTTGTTATCACGTTCTTTAGTCACCTTCCCATTCTGACGATACTTGGCATTTTGAATTTGCCAAAAGTATTTCTGTAATTGACCGCACTCGCTGTCGCTATTGTTGTCACCTGAATAAATTTTATTTTCAATGATGATGGCAAAATTTTGAATACTATCCTCAATAAGTATATCGATGTCGCCATCCTCCGTCCAGTCAGAAGAATTCGGTGTAACTTTGGTGTTTTCACTACATTGAAAACCGCAGTTTATACATTCCATAAACAACTCTAATGGACGAGTTCCCATTCTATGTACTCCATTAGGGTCTAGTAGTGAAGTTATAAAACGAGAATGAAGCCGTACTTCATCATAGTTTTTCACTAACACGGTAAAGATATTGAATGTTTTTTCTTTGTTCCATATCAATTTGTTCTCTTCTTTTAGATTTTTTATTTCTTGCTCGAAATTCCCCATGTTATTTTGATTCTTTAATATTTAATTAAATACAAATTTACAAACTATTATTATAATTTAACTTATTATCAAATTCTTCCGTTGTTGCAATTGATGTGTTTTTCATTTTTTTTCTTTAGAACGAAAGTAATGATTTGTTTCGTCATTCCATAAAAAGTCAAATGTCTGCATTCTATTTATGTTCTTATTCGTACTTTTTTTATTTGTTGACGTGTAGCGCAAAGAAAAAATGAAGGTGTGTGATTTTTAGACGTAGGTTTGAAAAAATTGTGATTTAATTTTATTCCTCCTATATTCAATCTCCAGAACAATCAAAAAAATGATTTCTGTATGTACTATGCTTTATTAGTGCCAATTTTGAAAATTCTTGAAAAATATTATATTTGTATTAAACTTTAGTAATATTTACAATTCAATAATATTATGCGTAATAAATTCATAGCATTCATATTCGCCTTTTTTTGTATACCCATATGTTATGCGGAAAATACTATTCTCATAGAGCAAAAAGATGGTTTGCTGGCAAAATTTGTGTTCGACAGTGAAGCCGAATTCACCTATAGCGGTAGCAGTTTGGTTATAACTTCGGATGCTGATCAGGTTTTTTATCAACTCTCCAACTTGAAGAAAGTAACGTTTCATTTGGAGACTTCTGTTGATGATACACAAAAAGACTATGTTTCATTCTTCTTTCAACAAAACTCTATTACAATAGAGAATGCTCGCCCAAATGCTTCGGTGCAAGTCTTTTCAGTTGATGGACGTCAAGTTGGAGTCTGGCAAACTGACAAAATGGGCTATCTTGAATTAGATATAGATGGTTTGAAAAAGAATGTTTATGTTATTGTATTAGATGGGTTAACCTATAAATTTTTGAAACGATGAAACTACGACTGATAATATTTGCTCTTTTTATATCTATATATGCTGTCAATGCACAGCAACAACACGTTGTGGTAGCACCCCTGCTTAAAACCTCTTGGAGCCAATGGACGCCGTACAATAATCTTTGCCCTAAGGGTTGCCCAACGGGATGCGTGATTACCGCAACAGCGCAAGTGATGAATTATTGGCAATGGCCTAAATCGGGATTTGGCACAGCAACAAACGAAGGAACAGGCATCACAGTTGATTTTTCCAAATCGACTTATGACTGGGAGAAAATGAAAAACAATTATGAAGTTGAAGCATACACTTTAGAAGAAGCCGACGCCATTGCCCATTTAATGTATGATTTAGGATTTGCTCTCGGCGCAAAATACAGCCCCAGTAAAACGACTTCTAATATTTCAGGAAGAATCATGTACAACCATTTTGGCTATAGCAACGATTGGACAACCCTATCTAATGCAAGCATTGATGAAATATCGAAATTCATAAAGGATGAACTCGATGCCGGTCGTCCGGTGTTATATAGAGGCGACCCTTCAATAGATTCCGATTCTGTGAATGGTCACGCATTGGTGTGTGATGGTTACACTTCCGACGGCTATTTCCATTTCAATTATGGCTGGGGCGGTTTGCACGACGGCTGGTACAAGTTAGGCGAACTATATGTCTACAACAACAATATCGTAGTATACGGAAACATACAGCCTGCTGACGGTGTATTGACCACAGTGGGCGATTTCACATACCAACTTTATCCAAACGGAGAAGCCGACGTAACCGACTGCAGTCTCACCTCTGGCAACATCACCATTCCAGCGGCAGTTACCGTTGGCGACACAACATATCTTGTTACCAACGTGCACATACACGGTGAACTTGCCAACAAATCGTTCGACACCGTCACCATTGGCAACAATGTCCGCCGAATATCGCCACAATCGTTTGTTGCGACACAAATTAAAACACTTATCATCGGTGATGCCGTTGAATCTATATGCGCTGAGGCTTTCGCCGCTTCGGGAATCCAAAACCTGACTATAGGCAAATCGGTTCGATACATTGGAGACAAGGCATTTATGGCAACCTCTCTCTCCAACGTAACGTGCTACAGCAAAGAGTTGGAAGTGGGAGACTTCGCCTTTCAATCCACTTATGTGAAAGACGCAGAATGGCTTAGTCACATTACACGCATGGGCGAACAAGCATTTGCGAACACAAAACTGGAAAGTCCCGAATTTTCTAACATCGTTGAAATAGGAAGTCGCGCTTTGGCAGGCAACTCTTTGGTTGATGTCAATTTGCCAATGACATTAAAAAAGATTGCAACGGATGCTTTTTGGGGAACAATAATGTACAACATCAATATAGATGAGAAAAATCCTTGGTATTGCACTGATGAATCTGGCACGATGATTCTTAACCATCAAAAGACACGACTTATAATGGCAATTCCAACAAAAATGTACGATTACGCCTATACCGTGCCGTCATCAGTTATTGCCATTAACGAGAATGCCTTCCCGCGCGAAGCCAAAAGCGTGAAACTCAATGCCTCGATAATTGAGATGGAGAAAGCATTCGCCAAATGCGAGAACCTTAAATCACTTTACTGTTATTCTGAAATTCCACCAGTTATCTCCGACGAGACATTCATGTCAAAAATATTCAACAACGACCCAAAACTTTACGTGCCACATGATTGTCAAGATACATATAGGAACGCAACGGGCTGGCGATTATTCAGCAATATTTATCCAGAACTTGAAGACATGCCTTTGGAATCCACATCGCCGATTTATAGTATGATTGCACATTGTAGCGACGGCACTACCCATTCTTTCCGCACAAGCGAAATAGACAATGTAAAAATTGGCAATGGCAACACACTAAACATTGCTGGAGAACAAGAGTGGGAATCGCCATTGTCAAAAATTGACAGCATAACTTGGAAAAAAGACATCATTTACGACGACAGCGAAGTTTTCCGTATAAACGACTCTACACTGACGGCCGACGCCCTTTACTGCTCCGTGACGTTCGATCCTACAGTAATTGATGAGGAAACCACGGTGAGCATACGCTCCACAATCTATTCGCCAACAAAAATGGAAGGTGCCGTACAAAGCAAGATTTTCGATATATGCCTTGGCAACGGAATGCACGAGTTGACAGGAACGGCTCAAATACGGATTCCTATGTCGCTGAACGAAAACGAAATAGCAAGTGGTGCATGGTATAACCCCACGACAGGAGAATGGATACCAGCAAATACCAAATATGACATTACAACAAACGAATTGGTCATTAGCACAAATCACCTTTCAACTTTTGGAGCATTCACCATAGACAAACGTTACACACGAGAGTCTCGACTTATTGCCAATTATCTGCCAGAAAACGAACTCCCGCTTACCGATATTGCAAAAAATCTTCAGTCAATTGTAACTGATTCTGACCCTCTACTCAAGGCGACCGACTTCTACGTCAACGATGTAAGCACTGCATTGCAATTAGGCAACGATTTCACGTTCAATGCATTGAAAGGTTTTGGCTTTGAAAGCGAATTTCTCGACAAATTCAGCGAGAACCTTGGATATTTTGGGACAGCCCTCAGCACCTATCAGATTGCGCGCGCAGCCTATCAAGGCAATGATGAATTGGTGGCAGGCGGAACCTTGAAGATTATGTTGGGACAAGCGACATCGGCTCTCAGCAACGCACTGTCGTCAAAAGTAATGAGTGCTTCAATGGCTTCTGTAGCATTCATCGACTATGCGGTCAACCGTTTTGCAGAAGAGGCTTGGAGCGGACGCAAGGATTTGTACAAAGCCGCTTTCAACTACTATTACAGCAAGGCTGGTCGAAACGCCGTCAATCCTGGCGAAGGTCGAGGATTCCGTACCGCTGTGGATTGGTATAAGGCGCTTTATCCGGTTTTTTCTCGTACTGATTTAGATGAAGAGGGTATGAAAAATGTCATAGATTCAATGGTTGTTGCCTATTGTTGGGAATATTGGGAAAACGAAGATGCGCAATCTATTTGTACGAGTGAAGCGACCAATATGGGGTATACTTATAGTGGAGGATTGAATTTTAACATAAAAAGTGAACTCTCAAACGAACTACGTGCTAATCTTTACAATGGTACTCTGGTTAGTGTCTTTCAATCTATTAAGAATCACAAGGAGAATGATGCATATGATGATGCCTCAAAATACCTTGATGATTATTGTAACCTAATGAATCGTATTGTCACGATTCGAATAAGTGATAGTAATGCCAAAGAGAAGTCGGAATATGCAGGATATACCATGAAATTTGCTTCTGTTAATGAGAATATTACTGATCCTGAATTGTGGCAATGTAAGCTTGATTCTATGGGAAAAGGGTTTATTCAATATCGTGTTTTTGCTTATACAGATGCGGGATTTAGTCCTGAACTTATTTTAGTTTCGCCAGATGACGAAGAATTGATGCGTTATCCTTTTACAATGGATTATAGCGGAAACAAGATTATAGCCGAGATTGACTTGTCGGGTAATGGTATTGAAATACCAGCAGAAGACGGATGGAATTTTGAATTGAATCCACAATATGCTCTTGATGAAGATGATCAACCTGTACATCTTTTAGTTACAGATTCTGTCCATTTATGGGATGGAATAAAAGATGTATTAGTAGGTTGTCGTACAATTTCACCAGCTTCGGATGGGTCGTTCTCCATATCAGCTGATGGGGTGACTATGAATGGTGTAGTTGATGTGTTAACACATACAGGTTCGGGAACGTTTTCAATTGAAGCCACTACAGAATACACTAATCCGATAAGTGAAGCTGTGTTTTTTGATAGCTGGTGGTCAATGGCAATAGGAAATAATGTGGAACTTCCTGATTGTTGGTTGAAAGATTATACCGCACATCATAAATTGGAAGGAACATTCAATATTAGCTATAGTAATAAAGCACAATGCTATATGCTTCATTTCTCAGGAACAGGTACCTGTTCAATGTCGGGTTCTCGATATACATCTGCAGATAGCTCTGTCATCAATGTTGATGGACCTGTTGATACATGGAGTTTTACAGAGCGTAAAATGGATACTGAATCTGTGCATCTTACTAATGCTCAGGAAACAATGGACTGTGAACTGTTATTTAAATGATTGACTCTTTTATTTTGCGTGGAAAACATAAGAACCACTTGTGTAATAAGTGAAATGGTTCTCTTTGCTTTATCGTAAAACATTTGATTTTGAATAAATATAAAATAATTCCTGTGTATAGGAATAACCTTTTTCCATTTGTTCAAATGTGCTGTCAAATTCATCGAAACCAATTCCTTCATATTGATGAGCAGAACTTTCTACATATTTCCATGATTTATCAGCAAGAGCATTTTCATTCAATACTTTTACCATAAGTGAAACAGGATAAACGTTTTCTTCCAAGCATATGTTATATCGTTTGCAATTCTTAAATCCATAGCAGGCATAATTTTCTGGATTTCCCCAAATCACTATTGTGTCGTATCCGAGTTTCTTGGCTGTCTCTAAAGAATGATTAAGAAGTTTTCGCCCATATCCTTTTCTTTGATAATCGGGATGGATTGTAAATGGTCCAAAAGATAAAATCTCTTTTTGAGTGCCGTCAGTTGCTACAAGTTTTGCTTTGACATAAATAATGTGACCAATAATCTTTCCATCTTCCTCCAGTACATAATCAAGTTCTGGAATGTAATCTTTACTTTTTCTGACTAGATGAGTAAAATGGTGTTCATTACATCCAGGAACGTATAGATCCCAAAATGCCTTTTTTATCATTTCTTCTACTATTCTATAATCTGCTGGAGTTTCGTTCCTAATAATCATTTTCTTTCTAATGCTTTTGGTTATTCAAAAATGTATGGTTCTTATTCGTTGATACTTGTTGCTTTTGAGAAGAGACTTTTCACTAATAGTTTATGAAAAATCCATATTCCGATAAAATAGATTTTACCGAGAAAGTTATTAAACTTGACGACAGTGGTTACGGATGCGTCTTGCCAACCATCTGTTGGTAAAGAACAATAAATGCTAACCCAAAAACAAAGATGTTTGTCATTTTTGCAAATAAGAATTTCTTCTTCATTCTTTTCTGTGATTAAATCACGAAAAGATCCACCTGTTTTGAGACCGAAAGGTTTCATTAGTTTGTTCCGTAAGTTCATTAATAGGGCAACAGGTTTTGGAAATTTGCAAAACATTTTCTCAAAAATTATGTTAGAAGAAAGAGGTTTGGCAAGATGAATTTTTTTGAAACAATATCTGAATAGTCAGAAGGAAGATACTTGTCAATTAATTTCATGCATTTATGTGTGTAAAATTGAAGAATCTTTTTTGGGAACTATAATCGAGCAATTCGTTTCTGTTTGATTGCAAGGAGAATTAGGTTTATTAAAAATAGAAAAAGAGGATATGTCAATTTGAACTGAACCCCGAAAGTTGGACATTAAATTAAATATTAAATTCTCTATAGAA
>JAKSLB010000051.1 GCA_024401435.1 Paludibacteraceae bacterium
TTCGAAACACAAAAAGAAGAGTGCGTTCTAGCACTCTCCCTTCACATATTGCATATTTAGTATTAACATAAGGAAATCGTTCATTACTCCCAGATGATATTCACACCCTTCTAGATGTATCGACGACCTTTCATGATATAAGTATTTATTGCCTTCGTAATCTTCTATATACCCCGTTTGTTCATCGTCTAGATATGTGTGTATCATCTTACCCGTATATTCGGGAGGAATGTATAACCCATCTTGAAACACTTCAAACGGCTCTCCTAAACTCTTAATATATGGCATTGCACTCTTTTTATCCAATCCTGAAACTGTTATATTGATCTCATTATCATGCTCTACCATATAACGTTTTGCACCTAATGTTTTAAATCTATTATAGAACCCATCATCATCCCAAACCCCTAGCGGTTTTTCAATGCCCTTTATGGTTTTAGGAAAACATTTCTCTAGTGGTATTTTGTAGGTTCTGCACATTGTCTTCATCTTATCAATGCACGAATTGTTATAGGTTTCAAAATACTCTTTGTGCTTTTCATAATTAACCATTTTAATGCTATCGGTATCCGCATAAATATAATCGTCACCACATTCAAAAATTCCATTCCACAAATTCCGTCTAGCGATTGCCGTTAGGAATACCGCCCACGAATATATAGAAAACCGTTTCGGGTTCTTGTTATACTTCTCTAATTCCTTGTCGATGTCGGGTTCACTCTTCCCCCATTCTTCACCATATTCGTAAATCGGTCGAATAGGGTTTGTTGCCATCATTCCATTTGGGATATATCGAGTTCACGTTTTCTTTGCCTGCCATGTACTCGATTTCTTTACCCATCACCCCCTTTAACTGTGTTTTATCTGCATAAAATTTGAGAATACTTTCAATTATCTCCTTTGGTAAATATCCCTTATAATAGCGGTAAAACTTCCCTACTTTCATCTTATCCCATTTGTAACACTTTCGAATTATATCAAAATCTATGTGTGTAACTACTGTTGCAATTCTATGCGCTTTCCTTACTCTTCCGTTTACAATCGTTTCACCTGAAAGCAATGTGCAATGGCTAGACGATATATAACTGTCATATTCGAATCTAGGTTCTAAACCTTCGAAATAAACTTCGAACACGCAACAATATTCTTGTAGGTATGTTTCGAATTGTTTCATGCTCTCGATTTTTACGAGATAACCTTTACTTGTTGGATATTCTGCTTCGCTCACTCCTGCATAAGGGTATGCGCTAGTTTCGTCCACACTCTTAACATTATATTGCACCTTATTCGTTCGTAATGGGTTCGAATGAGTAAAACCGCCCTGAAAAGCATGGCGCAATAGTTCGAATTCTTCTCTTTCCAATGTCATATTACGCATTTTTTCACGATAATAATAATATTGAAAACGTGCGCCCCTTGTCGGGTTCTTATCCTCATAGCAAGCCTTTTTACAATACTCGCGAACATATCCCGTTTTGGTGAATGGTATCTTATTAATACCGCCATCTATTTCAATGCGTTCTTGAATGTAAGCCATAACCACCACAACATCATTAATGCAATAGTGCAATTCCTCTTCTGTTAGTGGGGTTTCGGGGTGTCGGTATAGATTATAATTCCATCCGCCTACTAACTTCTTTACCTTATAACGTGTCAAATTTTTTCCTACTGTATCGAGTGAATAACCACTCAATATATATGAACATCTAAATTCCACACCATACGAACATAAAGCCTTTACGGGTTTCCTTTCATCAACGGAAAAAACAGAAATCCAATCTAACCATTTTCGCATGAATTGAAACTCATATGAAAGATTATGACAATAACATAGCAATTTCTTATTTTCTCCGAGGTCTAGTCGTTCCTGCAACTCTTCAAGCATTTCAACGAATTGTTGCCACGTTCTACCCACTACAACATAATTGAGAAGTCCGAATGTCCATTCACACATAATTGCCCGTTTTTCATCCTTATAATAGAATGAGGTTGTTTCTATATCGAAAGCACACGGTATTTCCAATATATGTTTCTTTCGGTCCTTCCAATCGACACAATGCGGAATATCTCCGATCTTGTCTAAAATAGTCCCTATTTGACTAGGGACATATATTTCATAATGGTCTTTGATTACAAATGATTCCATGCACTAACCCACCTTTATTCATTAGGTAATTCGTCCTGTTCATCGAATTCTTTTTGTTTATCCTTCATTCTTTTATCTGCTTCGGCGGTGATCTTTTTCATTAGGTCTAATACGTTTTCGGTATTCGCCTTATATTTTTTGATAGCACCGATAACTACAGTAGAATCGTACAAATTTTTATCACCGAATTTGGTATCAATTTCTTTCAATCTGTTATATGTTTTCATGTCTTCTTCAAATTTCTGTCTAGATATTGCTACACCTTCTTTTCTTAATGTCGCTCTGGCTTTGTCTATTCGGTCGCTAGTCTGTTGTTTAACACCTGTAATGGAAGAACGTTCTTTTTGTAAGAAGGTTTTGGCACTCCTAAATTCTCTACGCACTTCTACATCTGTTTTGCCTGCAATCGAGAACCCACCACGTTTTTTTGCCCTTGTAATTTCTTTCGATTTTATGTCGGGGTTCTTCTCTGCTCGTCTTATTCGCTTGTTAGAAGCACTCACTAAACGGCTAGTAAGTTCTCTCTGTGCCTTCGGAGAGAGTTTCCGCAAGTCACTTGTAGATAGGTTCATTATGTCTTCTATCGTCATTTTTGACGCGTATCGTGTTCGTTTCGCCATAATTCATTCACCCTTTCTAACGGCATTCCGTTCCGTAAGTACCACAATAATATATATGCTGAATCTACTCCCGAATGTTCAAAACGGGAGATCGCCTGCTCTGTCGTTTTCAGATCATACGCCACATTGAATTGTGAATAAGGACTTTCCGTCCTTCGCCACTCCTGACACATGACCCCCAGTTTTTTATAAAATTCTCTTCTTTTTGGTGGATATTTCATACCCATATCATCACCCCCCTATGGCTTTGTTATTAACATCTGCCATTCAAACCGCAAATTATTAATAACTTTCTGCATTTCGTACGAAAAACATTTCGCTAGACTCTCCTCAGTTATTATAACCCTGAATTGATAATCAAAAGGACAATCAATATAAACTATGTAATCCTTATAAACTATGTTGTCCATACTACACATATCAATACTAACCTCACAAGTTACTTTCATTCTATCTTCAATAAATTTTTTTATTCTGTCGCTATAATCATACATATCAATAACCACCTTTATTTGCTCCATAGTCACCGATGAAAAGGATTATCGCAACCACTAACAACGGCAGATAAGTAAATGTTACTTCCATAAATAAAGGAAGGAAAAACACCATAATATAGAACATCCTAATTAATATTATCTGCTTCTTTGTCATTTTCGCACATCCCTTTCATAATTTAATTTGGCCTGCATTGCGGTCGCTTCTGCTTTCCAATTCTTAACACAATTAAGGCAAATTACTCTATAAAATGCCTTGCTTGTATTGATCATTCGCAACTTGTCCGTATTGCAATACTTACACGTTCCTAAACTATACATATCATTCACCCTTTTCCATCAACTCATTAACACGGTTCTGCACTTTGTCCGTGAACCATTCACCGAGCATTCTAAACCTTTGTTCTCCGTTACCCCAATCACCTGCAATAACTTCACGGGCAATATCTGTTATATCTATAATGTCGGGGTCGAATTCCTCAACCTCTCCCGTGTCACCGCTATATAAATCAGAACCCACAAACATTACATGCTCCCATTCTCTGCGCCTTATAAGACCTTCGAGAACCTCATCACCACAATACACATATTTCAGAATCGTGTTTGCTATCTCTGCCTTTGTTCGTGTGCCGTATGCCGTGAGTGTGTCAATGTTTCCGATGTTGAACGCAAAACACACTAGTGCATCAAATTCGTTCTGTGTCCAATGATACCGATAGTTATAACTCATTACCATATTTTCAAATTTCTCAATGTCCTGCTTTAACAATTCAATCGCCTGCAAGTGCGTTACAAAATCGCCCATCTTAACACCTAACGTATGACCATAACCAATAGTTGGAATCCCTGCTGGGTCTTCGTATGCATCCGCCCGAAATCCTTCAAACTCTGCTATCTTGTTAATAGTTTTCTGTGTTGTCTTCAAAACGTCCCTTCCTTTCAAACTCTCTTATTGCTTCGTCAATTCCTTCCTTTTCTTCTGTGGCTCTTTCCCATGCACGTTGTCGCATATAGCAAATGCTAGGGGCATTGTTACCCCCAGCAAGTGCCAAAAAATATGCCTTTCGGCTTTTCGGTGACTGTCTGCTAGTCTTCGAAATCATCGCAAGAGTTGTCGACATACGGCTCGCCCATTGTATAGGCATTCACCCATAACGTACGGTCGGTATATTCCTTTCCTTCTGCGGTTACCCCCTTCTTTTCAGAATAGCGCGCGCTCTCCTTTGCTACGTCAATGTTGCATGGGAATGTTTCAGGAATCTTGACATCCTTGCCGAATTTGATTGATACTACAATCTGTTCCCCATCCTTTCGGGTGAGCCTTCCCGAATAAGTAAAGAATGGTCTGCCTTCCTTTGTTGTTCTCTTCTTTGCGAATACTGTTGTTTTCATGTTTCTCTTTCCTTTCTGCGGTTTAGGTTGTCCGCTTACCTTATAATATGATTTGTTGCCCCCTTTCGGGTATCGGTGTGGGGCGGATTCGAACCGCCCGTTCCTGGTGTTACTCACCTCACATAAGTGCATGAATAGTTTTTCATATTCAGAGGCTTACCGCTTGCCTACACACCTAAATAATATTATCTGTTCTATAAAAACGATCTGTCAACCACTCTTTCAAATCCGCCCATTTAATAAAATAATCCATATCTTCACCTGCTTTTGCTCCAAACATTTCAATGTATGCACATAATTGAGTGAATGCATATTTATTATGTGGGTCAATCTTCAAACAATCCCATGCAATGCTACAAAGACAAATGTCTAATGTGTCGTCGATCTCCTTAATTGCTTCTACAAAATTCTTTTCGTCCATGTTCTTACCTCTCTTACCAAATATATTCATCAACCAGTATTTCCAAATAATCTGTTCCAAATATTAACCCATCAGCCTTTGCTATCGCTTCTGCATCTTCAATTGCCTTCAACGGAGAAGACGAATAAACAAAGTACCATTTCACACTCTCAAAACCCGAACCAATTAAATGTACTTTAAATTTTCTTTTCATATTCTTACCTCTCTTTTCTGTGTTGGTTGTTCCTTACAAGTAAGACTATACAACCAACAGTTGTTTTTTACAATACTTCTATCGTGAATATTTTCACACGATAGAAAAAGGGTGTGCCACGATCTGACACACCCGAGGAGGTAAGAAACAATTATGAAATTATCTTTTTTCAATTGAATTTAATTTGTTCACTAACTTTTCAATCATCTTTGTATTTTGGTTCATTGTTTCGGTAAACTGTTTCATTGTGGTATTGATATACCAAAACATAGCACCACAGCACACAATAGGGAAACCTAACGAACCTATCAATGTTACGATTGTATTCATTTCCATATTCTTCACTCCCTTCTATGCAATGCACCATTCTAGATAGTTTCGAACAATATCACCCACTTCATTATCTTGATAGAAAACTTTGTCTGCCTGAAAGAAATATGCGAGCTTTTTATCTAATTTTGTAGTCGGTTTCAAAATCTTCCTTCGCCAATTTGGTCTAGGGTCATAATCTGCTGAAAAAATAATATCATGATCTTCGTCTTTAATCAATCCCGTTTTACGATGCACAAACGTGAACATTTTACTATCGCGTTCTACCACTTCACATTGCAGTATATCACCGTTCCATATGATGAAGTAAGTGAATAGAATGTCCTTCGGTCTGATCTTCTCGGTGTTATGTGGGTATATGTCCAGTTCCCATTCACCATTCGTGATCATCTGCAATGAAGGGTTATTGAACGCAAAATACACATCACTTTCTTTTCCCTTCTTGTTTGGCTTGCAATACTCAACGGCAACGGATAGACCACTATCCCCATAACGATATATTGCTATTTCTCCCTGCTTCATGTTTTTAATGTCTTTCAATCCCATCTCCGAGAAATAAGGACAATATTTGTTTATCGTGTTTCCGAGCATGAACACACGCACATTTTCACGATCTCGGATGATGGTTGAAAGGATATTCATAAACAATACAAATTCGTCGGGGATATATGAACGGGCAATGAATTCATCGAATATAACGGTGGTTATCTTCGGGTATGAGGTCGATTTATCATGTTCCCCCGATGTTATAGCGAACCCATAACAAAACGGTGTTTCGTCTGTTTCTCTTTCATTATCATCATTATATCTACACAGATACCAACGTGATGAACGATAAAACACCCCCGTCCATTCGCCCCCGGTTATTCGGGCGATCTCTCCCGAATCCACAAGAGCATTAAACATGGCTTCTCCCCTTTTCCCTATGAAATCGTCGCGCCATCTTCTAACAAGTCCAATTTGTTCGCCATGCTTAACATACTGTTCAATGCCATATTTCAACGTGCTATATGTCTTTCCGTTTGATCTCTCTCCGAAAATGATGGAATATTTGCACCCCTTCGACAAGATCGGATTCAGATCATAATATTTTTTCTTCAATATTGTCATCAGATCACCTCACTAGAGCCAGCGACAGACAGTATAAACGATTCACTAGAAAAGCCGTTTGGAAATTCTTGTGTAACAACTTCAGCATCCTGATATACTCGAAAAGTACCATCGTCGAGGTATGTGTTGAATGATTTATAATCCGCACATTTTGAAATAATTGCCTTCTGGTTTCTGATTTCTTCTCGATAGGTGTAAAGAACATCACAACGACAATTTAACAGATATATATCAGTACGAACAACGGTTATATTAGTAATGAAGTAATACCGCCCAAATTCAGGCACATATAAATAGTTACATCCCATTATGTCGCTATCACCTTCCACCAATATGGAAGGGGTGAATATAGATGATTCTGTTGTTAATTCTCCATTCAATGATAAAGTGTGTTCTAACTTCTTCGAAAGTCTTATGGACTCCGACATATTCTTATATAATTCAATCTGCATCATAAAATCACCCCGCTTATTAATAATGATTCGATTTCCGCCTTTTCTTCGTCTGTTGCATTAATACCTGAAATATGTATTGAATAAATCTCCGCATATCCGCTAACCTCACCGAGGGTTCGAGTAACAAATGAAGGATACCCCATGAATTCATTCTGATTTTTCGGGATACATAACTGTGGCATTGTGAATATAATATAAGGTTTTCTTACTCCTAACATTCCCGTAACACCTGAAAGATTGCCCGATTTTTCAACGTGTGGTTTTGCGCTCAACACATCTCTAGCGGTATTTGCTAACTGTGGCGCGGTTGCTCCACCCGTTGCAACCATTCCCCCTATTGACCCCGTTAAACTCATTATGCCGTTTATAACGTTTGTCATATCCTTGCCTGTTATAGGAATGGATTCGGCGCATTGTCCTGAAAATGAATACAGAATTGTGTTATGTCCGTTACCGTCTACTTTAAGGAATGCCATACAAGCACCTGATAATATATCGACGTAGTATTTTAAATGTATTGTGGTATTCATAACATCGTCTGTTTTAAGCGGACAAATTCCGATAAATGGAAGAAAGATTTCAATTTTCGTATATGGGGCATAGTCAAGATATTTTCCGTACATTTCGGGAATAGATAATTTACCACAATCTATAATACTCCATTGTGATGTGATTTTTGGAAGTGAAATACCTGTTCTAATGTTTCCAATGGCTATTTCTTCATTTGCTCCAACATTCGGTGAAAGTGGTACTATAGTTAAACCTAAAATGCATTCGATCGGGTTGTTGAAAATTTTCTTCCATGAGTCGACGGAAAATAAATCAGAGTTCCACATATAAGACGCAAGTCGTTTTAACTCTCTATTGGTTGCCTTAAACATCGTTATAAATCCCGTATCATTTGCCGAAAGGGTCGGAAGATCGGGAAAATCAATATCTGTACCTTCTCGGGAAAGTGTACCCTCTCCATTTCCTGCTCCGCTCTCTCCATTTTCTGCATATGGATCATTATCTTCAATTTTAACAATCCAATCCTGAAACTGTTGTTCTTGTAAGATTCCTGCCGACATTAATGCCTGTCCGAATGACTGACCATATTCACCGTCCCATTCAAATTCGCCAATATTATAATTATTCAATTCCAGATATTCGTTATATCTATTTCTGTCTTTCTTGTACTGGCGAAAAACGGGAATCGAACCAAATTTTTTAAAGTCAGAGGTCTGCACATTGCCCAAAACTCTTTTTTGCTGACCCTGTGATATGAATGTATAAACTACGAAATCATCTAGGCGAATGTCTGCCGAGTGTGAATATTTAGCATGATCTATTGCAAGACCTATTCCTAAATCATTAAATGTTAGTGGTACGTCCCCCGTTCCTTCATCACACCAATAATTTGCGCCAATAATAACAGAATCCTTCACATAGAACCGCAAATACCTTTGAACCTGTTCGTTATAGGTGTAGAAAATTATACGCATATTTCCACCGTCAATTGCTTCTATGTGTGTGTATATATCTGTATTGCCTATTCGCATAGTAAATACTGGGTCATATACAAACGCACCATAACCGTCTTTTGTAAATGCTTTTGTGAAGTTGTCCCCAGTATATTTTGCGGTACGAATAGAGTCATCTGCTCCACTCACCCAATGATGTATAGGACCTGAATTACCACCATATCCATAGCACTCTAAAATAGAGTGATTTGTTCCTAAAATATTAATTGAACGCGTTAGACTTCTGTTTAAATCTTTTGAAGGCATTACTAACCACCTTTCTACAAAATAACCCCACCATGTTAATACACGGTGAGGTTATGACAATATTAACTAATGACTACTAGGCAACATAAAACACCACAAATGGTTCGTTACTATCTACATAATAACCACAAGTGAATTTGTAGAAATTATTGAAGAATTCACCTTTCGGATTGTATGCCGTTGTTACCTTTCGACTTTCACAACAGATTCCTGCCGAGTTACGATCAAACATAACCGCAAGGATTCCGCTAAATTCAATAGTGTCACCTGATGCGGACTTCACGTTGATTGTGCTAGTATCTTCGAACGCGTACTGTGTTCCCGAACCCTGCCAAAATGGTACTGTTTCAATTCCGTTAGGTAATGCGGTAAGATCGTTGTGATATACATCTGACTGTAAATAAACGTCTGATGCATTCTTGAAATCTGCGAGCATTACACAATGCAGGGAGTCGTTTGGTGTAAATCTTGCCTTTCCGCCAATATTAAAAAGTGACGAAATCTTTGACATTCTAGACTTGTAAAGATTGATCTCATAAGATGCATATCGAATAAATTCAGGGTTTGTACATGCATCATCAGCGGTGAGAGTAGTGCCAAACTTGTCGTTATACAGTTTAAGAAGATTAACCGCCTTAACTCCTGTTCCTGTATATGTTCCTTCAGGGAATTCGTCTGCTACTGTCTCGGCAATCATCTCGTTGATTGTCTTCATCGCTAGTTCGTCAATCTTTACTGTAAGAGAGTTAGAAACCGCAGTTTCAATCATTGAAATAAACGCATTTAACTGTGAAGCATTTGAGAAACTCTGCTTTACCTGTTCCGTAACAAATGACATTTCGATCTCAAATGTTACTCTCTTGTTATAAAACTTTGCGCTTACTTCAGGCTTATGAAATACATAAGGATTGTAGAAAGTGCCGTCTGTGAGTTCCCATGATTCATTGTCGACCGCTTCAGGCATTTCTGCGGTTACCTTCTCCAATACAGAGCCATATTCCCATGATTCCATCATAAGGGAAGGAATAGAACCGTTATAAGGTCTATTTACGAAAACCATCTTCCCGATATGGTTCACAAGTGACTTAACATAAGCATCAACCGCATCCGCGTCAAAAATCTGTGTGCCAATATCTACAACGTTAGAAAGGTCTTCTGTCTGAATTGCAGACTCACCTAAAACTTCACTAGTTACCGTATTCATTAATGTTGCAATCTGTTTTACTTCCATTTTTTCATCTCCTTTAATTAACAATTAATTTTTTTAATATTACGTTTGCACCTGATGTTGCAATTCCGAGACTATATTCCCCCGTCAAATCGCTTGTGTCTAGGGTTAGATTCTTGTCATCACCTGTAACGCAATCATCCTGCAAATATTTAACTGTTTCAGTTGTCCTGCTAGGCAAATTGGTGAAAAATCCGTTTTTTATAATTCCGAATTCTATAGGAAATGCCGTACTGAAATAACTATTAGACTTATAGACTATAGTGATAGAATTAAAATTCGTTAAATCTACTCTAGCCGAAAAGATCAATCCAATTGCCTGCGCTGGTGCCGAATATCTAGATATAATGGTTCCATCACCAGGATATTCAAAAGCCATACCGAATTCTTTCGATGTTGGTATAAAATTTAGAATAGATGCTGAACCCATACTAAAAGGGGTAACTGTATCTGCACCGTCCTTTATAAATCCCCAATTACCATGTTCATCTATACCGAATCGAATTCTTTTATTCTCGTCCGTTTCCAAAATTACTGATGTAGACGCTCCCCCTGAAAAGTCTCTTAATTCTTTTATGTCGCCATTATCTGAACGTACTGGGGTGTTAAAATTTAATGCTTCCATGTTTCTCCTTTCTACTCTTCAAATACTGATACAGTGTCGTCTTCTTCAATTTTAAGCATTAAATGCAAATATGCTTCATTGAATCCGATCAATGCCGTATATGCTCCGTTTAATAATCGGAAATTAAGCCAACGATCTGAACATTCAACACCGTCCAAAACCAAACCCGTAAGCATGATTGCCTTTCGATAGTTTCCCTCGATCATTGCATATGTTCCTTTGATTTTCACACCACTTCCGCCTATGGCTAGGTTTGTGTCATGCAAATCTAATAACATATAACCACCACTCATATTATCACCGCCTTTCTAATAAATAGGAATTGTTAAAATGCTGTCAATGTCTGAAAATACAACCTTCCAAATGTTCCACTTGTCATATAAGTCATAAGTAGATTCTGCCATCTGTTGGGAAGTTGTAACTCCAATATTTCCCGAACGTGTTGTATGCGTTGTATCTGTTCCACTATGTGCATCTTTCATGTTTCGAGTTTCGGTGTTGCTTGCGTCAACATCGCCACTATCTCGACCGTCGATTGAATTGAATCCATATATTTTTGTGTGTTGATTACCGTCGTTTTTGTCTGTTCCCGTGTAATCAACTATATGCCCGTGTGTTACATTTACCTCTTCAACCATTCGATAATTTTCAAGTGGGTTGTAGTTTTGATTTTCAACCTTCCACAAATTCGACCATTTTTCTTTGAATAATTCATAAACGGCTAATGCTATTTCGATTTTTCTCAAAAATGCATCTTCGCTTGTGAAATCGACTATAGAAGAAAGTGTTTTCTCTCCTGAATGGGTTAGATACAGTAAATCAAGTTGTGTATCGTTTAGAAGATCGTTCCACGGAAGATAAACACCTGCCTCGGTCATTGCTCGAAAAATTCCGTCCGAAGGTGTAAAAATGTTCTTAATCTTCATTCGTTCCATTTTCTTCACCTTCTTCCGTTTCTTTCTGTGGCTCTTTCAAGTCCATATCTATTTCTTTTTCATTCACTTCCCATGAAGAATTGAGTTTTACAGAAATGTTCGTTCCATATAATTTATTGACGGATTCAAGAGCGTCCTGACGGCATTCTAACATATTGTCGACAAGTGGCATTAACATATCATTGTTTAACTGCGATTCGCCCGAATTGATACTTTCGCGTTTCATATTATAGTTAGCATTCAATCCCAAATCGTTGAACCATCCAGCGCGTAAATACTGTTCATATTCAATTAACGATGTTAATGTACCCGTTTGTGTTGTTCCATATGGTTGTGACTTGATACCGTCAAGAAAAACATTTTCCGCAATTACTCCCAATTTGCCTGATACTATATCCTTCAAATATTTTTCGCCTGCTTCCTTTGTTCGGTCGTCCCCTGCGCTAATTAGGGAAAGCATACGCGTATTAATAGATGCCATATTGAGAGATATTTCATTTTCACATAATGAGTGTGCATATCTCAAAAATAACGGAATTAAACCCATATATGTCGAATCGTTTGGTATTACAACGCATTCGCTACCTATTTCCAAATCTTTCGAAAAATTCAATGCAGGATTAGCGACAATATAACGAGTTGGCATATAGTACGGATTAGGTTCACCACCCATAGAACCATATAATGCATATAGATCGCCATTAACTTCCGTAATTGCACAATGTCCGTGTGTCTGAATTAACAATTCAATATTGCGTTTCGGTATTGTGTCGGGTAGTCCTTCATATCGGAACATTTCATTTGTTCGGTTCAACATATAATTAATATGTGTGTCTATGATCATCTTTTTATTTGTAAGTGAAAAGTCGCTACAAATACCTAGATAATCCCCGAAATATTTCCCTATATTTCCCATGACTTACTCCTTTCTATTATTCTAATGCGAATATAGTGCGTTTTTCT
>JAKSLB010000052.1 GCA_024401435.1 Paludibacteraceae bacterium
CTTTGAGGGGGTAGTGCCGGTTTCGGCGTGTGAGTTCGAATCTCATCTTGGGCACCTTCAAGTGATATAGTTTTTTAGTATAAAATTGGGTGATATGAAAAAGGTTTTTTATCTCTTATTTATTTCGATTTTATCATCTATGTTTTTCTCTTGTAAAGAGGATGATGATAATGGTACGCTTAATGGCGATCCTCAGAATGTAATTGATCCAGACCATGTGTCAGTAGATGACAAGTATGGTATTTCTGCTATTTGTCCGAAAGGAGAGTGGACGAATAACTATCAAGACACGATGAAACTTAGTGATGGTTACAGAGATTTGTCGTCTAGTACAGTAACGTTAGGACTTTTGTTAGATGCCGTAACAATTAATGATGTAACATCCTATCCGTCTTGCATTTATTTAATGAAATTCTTATACAAACCAACGTCGGAGGAAGATGCAATAGATTTTATCAACAATTACAGACAGAAAGCATTCGTCAATGTGTTAACGCTTGACTATACGGAGGTCCCTGAGCTTACGATAACAACTGTACATGGTTACAAATGTTATTATATGCAAGCTGTAATGGGAGGTGATCGAGCGTTGTATACAGGTAAACGTGATTTGTATATGTTCTATTATAATGGAACGGTTTATGCGGCTATCATCACAGTGTTGGATGATCTTAGTTCTCCTGCTGCATATGAAAAATGCGTATCAATCATTAATACCATTAATTTGAAGTAATATTTTGTATGTGTGATAAAAAAAAGGCTGTCACTAGACAGCCTTTTTTTTATGAATGACATGAATGTCTTACTTGATTAATTTATTAGTTGCCGTGTCAGGGAAGATGACGGTTGGCTTGAATGTTTTAGCTTCTTCGTAATCCATGATGCCGAAAGCCATGATGATGATTACGTCTCCAGGTGCTGCTTTGCGAGCTGCTGCACCATTCAAACAGATGACGCCAGAACCTCTTTCACCTTTAATGGCATAGGTCTCCAATCTTTCTCCGTTGTTATTGTTGACGATAAAGACTTTTTCGTTTTGCAGAATATTGGCAGCTTCCATTAACTCTTCGTCGATAGTGATGCTACCAATGTAATTCAAATCAGCTTCCGTTACGGTAACGCGATGAATTTTGGATTTTAACAATTGTACTTGCATGACCTTTTTATTTCTTGTATTGAATGTTGTCGATTAGTCTAACTTCTCCACAATAAACAGTGATGCAACCTGTGATATATTTTGAATCAGACCATTTCTTTACATTTTGAAGTGTAAGAGAATCGACGATTTCGTAATATTCCACGTTTAGGATTGGATCTTCGTTTATTTTGTTGATTACCCAATTCTTTACCTCTTCAACGCTTTTTGTTTGAATCATATCAACGCTTTCGAATAGAGCTTTAGAAATTTTTACGGCTGTTTTCTTTTCTGCGGCAGATAGACGAGCGTTACGACTACTAAGAGCTAATCCACTTTCTTCGCGTACAATAGGACATCCGACGATTTCGATAGGCAATTTGAGTTGCTTAACCATTTCACGGATGATAGCTAGTTGTTGGAAGTCTTTTTCTCCGAAGTAAGCCTTTTGAGGTTTTACGATATCAAAGAAGCGACTAACAACTTGAGCAACGCCGTTAAAATGACCTGGACGAGAAGGACCTTCCATCACTTGGTCGAGTGGGGCGAAGTTGAATTGACGTTTGTCTGGTTTTGGATAAACTTGTTTTACCGAAGGAACAAATGCGATGGTACAGTTTACGCTTTGTAGAAGTTTTACGTCAGCATCAACAGTTCTCGGATATTTTTCAAGATCTGTTTTGTTATTGAATTGAGTAGGGTTGACGAAAATACTGACTACGCATACATCATTTTCAGCTACGCATTTTTTTACTAAGGATAGGTGACCGTTGTGTAATGCACCCATTGTAGGGACAAATCCAATCTTTTTGCCCTCTTTGCGGTACTTTTCCAATGCATTGGAAAGGCCTAAAACTGTTTTGTAAACCTTCATATCTTGTTTATTTTGTCTTTAATTTTCTAAAAAATCCGTTAATGTGATTTTACACTACGAAATATTTTGCAAAGGAAACAATTATATTTGAGAGACAAAAGCATATAAAAGAAAAAAATCGAAAATTTGGCATTTTGGTTCATTTTTATTAATTTTGTATTACAAATTATAAACGAATGGATACAGTTAAGGTTTTATACATTTCACAGGAGATTATTCCGTATTTGCCGGAGAGCGAAGTGGCTAATATGAGTAGATATTTGCCTCAAGTAATACAAGAAAAGGGTCGTGAAATACGTACTTTTATGCCAAGATTTGGTTGTGTAAATGAAAGAAGAAATCAGTTACACGAAGTAATCCGTCTTTCTGGTATGAATTTGATTATTGATGATACGGATCACCCGTTGATTATTAAAGTTGCATCCATTCAATCTGCACGTATGCAGGTTTATTTCATTGATAATGATGATTTGTTCCATCGTAAATTTACTGTTACTGACGAAAATGGAGAAGAGTTCGATGATAATGAAGATCGTTCAATATTCTTTGTACGTGGAGTCTTAGAAACAGTGAAAAAATTACGTTGGACTCCTGATATCATTCATTGTCAGGGTTGGATGACAGCATTAACGCCTATCTATATCAAAAAAGCATTTAATACAGATCCATTCTTTAAAAACTCAAAAATCGTTTATTCTATTTACGGTGATGATTTTAAGAAACCTTTTAGTTCGTCATTTTCAGATAAATTAAAATTGGATGGTATTACTGATGATGATTTGAAGACAATCCTTAAAAAAGAGGTTTCTTTCTCTGATTTGACTAAGTTTGCTATGGAGTATTCTGATGGTGTTGTCTTGGCTTCTCCTTCAGTTAATAAAGAATTGTCTGATTTCGTTCAGAAGTCAGGAAAACTTTATTTGCCTACTCCTGATGCTGAAAACTATGCAGATGCTTATAACGAATTTTATGATAAAGTTCTTGAAGCAACTAAATAACATTGTCCTTTCAGTGATTTATGTGTATCTAACAATAATAAAACTCTAATATCGTTTATATTTCGAGTTTTGTTTATTCCTTATAATATTTTCAGAAATGTTGCGAATTCTAAAATATTTATTAGTAGTTCCTTTTTTTACTATACTATTATTTAGTTGTGAAGATGATGAAGGTGTGGGCGCTGCTATTCAACCTTCAGAAGATGTTTTATCGACCTATTCCAATAAAATTGATGTACAGACGAGTTCCGTTTTGGCAGATTCTGTTTTAAGTAAATATGAGTATTTTATCTTAGGTCGCTATAGAGATGCAAAATTTGGAGAAGTGGCTGCTGAATATCTAACACAATTGGATGGTCGTGTTGGTGGCTTGTCTGTTCCTGATACGAATGTGATTGCTCCTGCGTCTACTTATACTGGTATCGTGAATACTTTGTTGACGGATATCGATAGTCTTTATGGTCCTATTCAATCTATCTCTTCTCCTTCTGATGTGAAAGTGGATTCTGTCCAATTCTATATACAATATTCTGATCAATTCTTTGGAGATTCTACAGCTATGCAGGCTATTTCTGTATATGAACTTACCTCTCCAATGAAAGATATGAAGTATTATACCAATGTTTCTGCATCTGAATTTTGTGATAAGTCTAAACTGTTGGGTAAAATGAATTATCAAATTCAAAACAAACGAATTATTCGTATTCCTTTGAATAATGAAATAGGTGAACGTATTCTCGCTTGTTATTACCCTAATTCTAATGTTACTTCACAGGAACAATTTAATGATATCTTTAAAGGTGTATATGTGAGTCACTCTTTTAATCAAGGTACAGTTTTACAAATTCTTGTCTCTGGTATCCAAATATTTTATCATTATGATGCAGATATCACTACTACTTACGATGGTAAAAATGTTGTGGTAAAAGGTTCTGAAGTTAAAACAAATAAGGGAGCTTTGGTTAATCCTTTGGTTTCCAGTGTTTTCTTGTCTGCTAATAAGACAGTTAAAAGAGTTAATATCGTTCAAAAAGAGGATTTGACTAATTTGGTTCCTTCTTTGAATGAAAGTAAATATACCTATACATATAGTCCTTCTGGATTGTATACTTCAGTCCATATTCCTTACGAAACTATTATGGATTCGGTAAAATTAAAAGCTCCTGATACTACAAAGGTGATGTTTAATATGGTGAAATTAGTTGTTCATCGCCAAGATCTTGATTGGAACACAAAACTAAAAGCAAGTTCTTATTTGTTACTTATTTCAAAAAGTAAATTGACAGATTTCTTCTATAATAATCAACAACCAGATGGCTTGACATCGTTCGTCGCTGCTGCTGATACTGCGAAGAATACATATACTTTTTATATGGCTCCTTCTCTTCAAAATAAACTCACCAATCGTGGTTCTTGTTATGATGAAGATTTGGTGCTTGTGCCAGTGATCAAATCTATCGAAAACAATGTTTCCTATTATCGTCAACAATTATGGATGACTTCCACAATGTTTTGTGGATCCTCTTTTGATGTTGATTCTTTAAAACCTCGTTTGGATGTTGTTTATACTCGTAGAGAATAATATTTTATAAGATTTATCCAGTCTTTTTATTGAAATCCCCATAAAAAATACAACCATCGTCGCTCTCGCGGGGATGGTTGTTTGAATTAATCACATAAAACGAATTGAAATTTAATTACTTATGTATTTCTTTTGATTAAGTATGGACTAATTTTATATCTATATTAATTTTGAACTTCTATTATATACTTTACAATATTCGTGCCAAACTATAATAACAAATGAAATTATTTTATTGCTATTTTCTTATTATTAATAAAGTATATCTCATTTTTGCGTAAAAAATTGATAGTATGATTTCCTTTTGAATAAAAGCCTTTCGAAATCAATACTCCTTTTGTGTTGTATATTTGAATAAATTCTTTTTTTTCACAATGAATAATTATATGACCATCTTGCGTGTAAACACATAGTTCATTGTATTCTCTTTTTACATCATTAATATCGGTTATTTGTTTAAATGAGGGAAATGAATCAATTTCTGATGATGTCCATAAGACTAAGTCTTTGGATCCATTTTCTTGTATATACGTATTTAATTTCTGTGAAAGTTCTCTTTTCATACTTTCTTCATCAAGACCGATAGAATGATCGTTGCTTGCATTTCTGCCAATTTCAAGATTGTAAAAACAGTTGGTGATAGTTGTTTCTGAATTGTAATTGCAGATATTACCATTGTAGTTTCCTGTTACTTTACAACTTGTGTAACAATTGCTGATGATACAATTAGTTGCATTGCCGATGATGCCAGATACAAAATATCCGTGGATTTGACCTTTTACATAACAATTGATTATGTTAGTGCTTTTACTTATGCCTACAATACCACCCACATAATATCCAGCTCTCATTTTTACATTTTCAATACCTAAATTTAGGATGGTGGCAGAGTCGGTTACGCCAAACACTCCTTCATAACATTCAATATCAGAATTTACATACAAGTTTTTAATGATATGTCCCTTCCCATTAAAATATCCTTTGTATACAGGTGTAATGGTACAGCTTTCTAATGCTGATGTTTTTCCAATGCCTATCCAATTAACAATCGTATCTTCTGTTTCATAACATACATCACTTAAGTCTATGTCACAATTTAAATTAGCGCATGCTGAAAAATATCCATGATTGACAGTATCTCTAAATTCTATGAATTCTTCTTGGGTGTTTATTTCAAAAGGATTGTCCATCGTGCCTTTCCCATTTTTTATGGCAAAGACATACGTACACTGAATAAAAAATATTAATACTAGTATGTGTTTCATCGCTTGTTGATAATTTTTAAATAGGTGTATTTATTTCCCTTTTGTAGTATGCCCATTATTATTTCTTCAGAATATTTTTTTAAATCTATTTCTTCGTATGACTGAACTTTTTTATTCAATATAGATTCTCCTTTTAACGTGTATAGATGAATGATGCCTGCTTCATTTAATTTTAAAAGTCCCTCTTTTATAGTTATCGTTTGTGTCTCTTTGGGGTCGTATGATTTGGTTGATTCTTTTGAATATGTGAACTGTCCAATTTTATTGGCACCTATGTTGTCATCATATTGTGCAGATATGTTACCAAATTGAATGCAATGGTAGTTTTTATCGTTGGACAAATCTCCATATTCGGAAATTCGTAGGTAGAGATTATATGTTCCTTCTGGTAATTCTTCTGGTAAACTTAATTGAAATGTTTCAGTTGTTGTGTCGGTTGATAACCAGTTTCGTGCATCGAGAATTGCGTTTGACATTATTTCATAAAGACTATGATCGTTTTTTATGACAAATGAGACAACTTCCTTGCGTGTCAGATTACCGAATCCTACATTTTCTATTTTAAATTCACCTTTAAAAGGTTCTCCTTTATAAATAGTGTCTGGAAGGTAGGAATCTCGTAGAATGAATCGGTAGCCTAAATGATTTTCCACATATGTATAGCCATCGGTCCCATTGTATTCTGGATCATTTCCATTGAAGATGGAATCTTTCCAACCAAGGATTGTGGCTTGATGCCATTCATAGTTGAGATAGGAAGTATGGGTGTGGAATCCTTCTTTGGATAGGTAGGTTGGTGTGTTGATAGGGGTGTCGCCATTATAATTCGCTACTAATTCACCTCCATAAGGAGTATGTTGCGAATAGGTCTCTAACCATTGTACCATCATCTCTCGGGTCATCTCATGACCAGAGACTCCCATGCCAATTGTCCCTAAATCACTATAGGAGCCTAAATATCCATCGTTATACATACCAACTCTATAAATTGTATCTCCTTTAGCTTTTATCGCTTTTTGAAACGCTTCTGAGTGTATGTCAAAACCCGAATAGTTATTTCCTTCGTTTACGCCTAACCAATATGCAACAATATCTGGACGACGAACACCGATTTTTATTTCAGGTGGTGTGCATACCAAGAGTGTTTGCAACGCTTCCGCTATGTTTTCATTGGTGCCTACATTGCTGGAATGCATTTCGCCCCAACTACCATACATGCCCAATTCAATGTATTGAATAACATCAATGTTTCGTCCGTAAACTTCCCCTAATTGTTTAAGGTGACCAAGAATGATCGACTGGTCAGGATCGCATTTGGTTGCGCCTCCGAAGTTTTTGTCGTAAGAGAATCTTATGATGGCGGTTTTCCCTCGTTTCCTTACTCCATCAAGAGTGGCGTCAAGTGCATCGAGCACATCTTGAGTTAGTGGTTGAGAGATACCGTAGGTGGTATCGTTACTCTCCGAATCAATATTAAGAATGGCTTTGTCTGAAAATTCAGAAATATCCATTCGTAAATGACAAATATTGCCCCAAGTATTTGTGGCTGTGTTGCCAGATGTTTTGAAATGGTAACCTTGTGTGCGGTAGAATCCGACACCTGGATTTTCGAGTGTTTCAAGCGCATCTTGATAGTCTAAATCTTGTTGGATGGACTTCGCATGTGTGGGTTGAAAGAAGATTAAAAAGATAAGTATTGGAAATGTTCGTTTGAGCTTTTTCATGTTTTTTTTATTAAGAATCAGTTGTTTTGTAAGATGTTTACTAAAGTATAAAATTAAATGGATACAGAAAATTTATTTGTTCATAAATCGTTTTTGTTTGTATAAATGATTTTGGGGCTGTGATGTTTTTGGAGATTGTCTGACAAAATTTTCAAAAATCACCATAATGCAATTTATGGAAATTCCTATAAATAAAAGGACAAGAAAAAGCTTTATCACGCAAGAATGTTTTCTGTTCTCAATTTTGTGAGGATTCATTAATTTTGTAATTTCGCTGATAATAAAAATTTAATACAAAATGAGAAAAGTTTTCACTTGTCTTTTTATGTGCTTAATGATGCACACTCTTTATGGACAGATTGATAAAAAAGGAAATGCGATCAATGTAGTTTCGTATTTTAGTGTAAACGATACGTTGGAATATCAGTTTTCTAATGTAAAAATGAAAGTGTCAGGTAAGGATACAACGTACGATCTATTATCTGAGGAAACTTTCCGATTGGTTGTTTTAGAGGAATTGAAAAAGGGTGGATACAGAATAGAATATACACCTTTAACTGTAAAATGTGTAAATGATAGTAATCTTTCTGCAAAAGGTAAGTTGTATAAAGCTTTGATAGAGGCTACAGCCAATAATGTGTCTGATTATCAGTGTGTAATTGTAACCGACGAGTTAGGAAAAATTACACATATGGAAAATTATAAGTCTTATATAAAAAAGATTAATAATTTAAAAACTTCAATGGTAGATGCTATATACAAAGAAATGCCTGCTATGGAACAAATCATGTCTCGCAAGAAATTTGAAAAAATAATGAAATCGACTGTTCCTTCGACAGAAGAGCAGGCGTTAACTATGATAGAAGAGGTGTCTCTTCTTTTTGAAAATACAGGACTTCAGTTTAAAATGTGTACACTTGACACGATTATAGATGGAAGTAAATACGTGCTTGAAGTAGGTGCGGAGAAAGAGAAAAATGAATATAGCATAGATGGCGATTATTTTTTAAACAGTAAGTTGAATAAACAGATTCCTTTGAAAGGTATTGCATCATCTGTCATAGATGAAATGACAGATTTGTTTTCTGACGAAATGAGAAAAAATTTAGGAGATAATGCTGAAGAGGTAAAACAAAAGTTGGATGATAAGACAATGGATTTTCAGATAAAAACGTCCCATAATTATTGGTATAATGGTTGGATGAAGGATGCTATGAGAGTCAAATCAACGAAGGTGGAAGATCTCATTGAAGAATATGAAATAATGAATGTTACGTGGACTAGTAGAAGGTTCTGATTTTTATAATCATTGATACATTTTCATTATGGAGAAGATAATCGCTTTTTTGCGTGAGTTGCAAAAAAACAACAATACAGAATGGTTTCATGCTCATAAAAGTGAGTATGAAAAAGTAAAAGAACAATTTAATCAATTTGCTTTGCAATTAATAGCGGGTGTTGCTGAATTTGATAAAAGTATAGTTGGATTAGAATTGAAAGATTGTACTTATCGTATCAATCGTGATATTCGTTTTTCAGCAGATAAGTCACCTTATAAAACTCATTTTGGTGTATTCATCGCTCCAGGTGGTAAGAAGTCTGGTCATGCTGGCTATTATTTCCATTTGTCGGTTGGGGGAGATGGTTATCCAGACCAAAATATGTTAGCTGTAGGTCATTATTGTTATGATAAAAAAGTGGTTGAGATTGTAAGAGAAGATATCATAGATGATGGGAAAAAGTTTGATCACTATATAAAAACAGCATCAAAAGATGGATTTCAATTAGATTATGATAATTCATTAAAAAAAATAGCCAAAGAATATGTAGATTTTCCGTATAAAGATTATTTGCGATTAAAAGCTTATTGTTTGGACAAACCATTGGATGAGTCGTTCATTTGTGATGATTCTTTGTTGGAAAATGTGTTGAAGATATTTAAACATAATCAACCTTTTGTTGCCTATTTAAACCAAGTGATTGATTATACTAAAGAGGACGAGTAAGTGTCAGTGTCAGTAATAAATCCTATACGCAAAGGAATTTTCTTTGCCATTTTAGCGGCTGTATTGTATGCTATTAACGCACCGTTTTCCAAAGTTGTTTTGGAACATATGCCTCCCATATTGATGGCGGGTTTCCTTTATATTGGTTCTGCTTTGGCTATGTTGATGGTGGGCGGTATGCGCTTGTTGCATGGTCGCATAGGCTTGGAGAAAAGTTTGGAGGAAAAAGAGTGGCCATACATTATAGCCATGATCTTGTTGGATGTCATATCGCCTGCATGTCTGATGATGGGATTGAAATTAACGACTGCTGAGAATGCCTCTTTGTTAAGTAATTTTGAGGTAGTGGTTACAGCTGTGTTAGCCTTATTCTTCTTTGGAGAGAAGATAAGTCGCCGATTATGGGTAGGTATATTTTTTGTGACTGTTTCCTGCTGTGTCTTGTCATTTGAGGATATGGATAGTCTACATTTTTCTAACGGGTCATTGTTGGTTGTTTTATCAGCATTCTTTTGGGGATTGGACAATAATATTACGAAGATGATATCTGATAAAGATCCGTTGCAGATTGTTCTTTTGAAGGGACTTTTTTCAGGAACAATAGCTTTATTGGTTGGCTTTTATATGGGAGAGGCGATAGAGTCGGTTGTGCCTGTGTTGGCAGCCTTGGCAATCGGTTTGGTTTCATATGGCATGAGTGTATATGTGGATATTTATGCTCAACGATATTTAGGAGCAGCGCGTACGAGTGCCTATTATGCCATATCACCCTTTATTGGTACAGGACTTTCGTTGTTGATTTTCCAACAAACACCACCTTCTGTTTATTGGATTGGCTTGGTATTGATGGGAGTTGGCACATGGCTTTGTTCTCGTGATACACCGTTGATTAACATCAATCCGAATAGAACGTTAGAAAAGAAAGAGAAAGAATAGCAATTATGATATTGATGAGATTTATAGAAGCTCTCTTAATACGATAAGAACTAAAAGTGTAAATGTTAATAGATCATAGTTTGCCTAAGGTTGAAGTTATGCTTGTTGATATCTCATGTCCCTATCTGTTTGACAATAAAAAATAGAAAGAAATAATATAACAATAAAAATCAATTATATTTTGTGTGAGTTGTAAATTATTGTAATATTGCAAGGATATAAGATGTGTGTTGTAAATACGCCATTTTTTTATATAAATAATAGAGTATTTGGGGTGATATGAAGTTTCATGATATTGAAATTAATATATAATCACCTATTATGTAAAAGGGAATCAATAAATCCAATAAGAATAAATAAAAAATAATATAAAACACCTACAGTTTATGAGAAAAATTTTAAGGAAGTGTATATTGCTTCTTCTTATGGCATCCTTGTCTATTCCTCAGGTGATAGCAGGGGTTGCGAACAAAGATTACAAAGAGGGTGTAATCTATGTTTCTCCTAAAGGTTCCAGTGATGGAACATCATGGGAGAATGCGACAGACAACTTAAACGAAGCGTTGAAAATCGCAGAAAAACAATCTTTAGATGTATATGTGTCTTCGGGTACGTTTTCGGGTAATAAAGATAGTTTAAGTGCCTTTGTAATTCCTGAAGGAGTTAATGTGTATGGTGGTTTTGCTGGGACGGAAAGTAGTCCGAAAGAAAGAAATCTGAATAAAAACAAAACCATATTGTCTGGACAAAATCTACAAAGAGTCTTGTACCAACCGAAAGATTTTACAGATACTACATTTTCCATATGGGATGGCTTTGTCATCGAAAAAGGAACATTCAAAGAGGATGACGAATATCGAGGCGCTGGTGTATACATGCGAGATTATAGTGCGTTGGTGAATTGTGAGATACGCAACAATAGCAGTTCTTATGATGATTATAATTATGGATTGGGTGTTTATGTGGATGAAGCCCGTCATAGTATTTTGGAAAACTGTCTTATTCACCATAATACAACGGCAAAAGATGAGAATGATGAATATGTTACAGTTTATGGAAGTGGTATTTATTGTTATTATGGAAGCAACATCATCAATTGTACCATAGCAGATAATGTCAGCAGTTCTGGTGATTATGCAGTGGATTTAAGTGGTAGTCACAATGAAATGTACAATACAATCGTCTATGGCAACAAGAACATTAACTATTTGGGAGAACCAAGAGAGACGAAGAGTATTACTATTGGAGGTTCTTCCAATGTTCATCATTGTGCCATTGAATGTGTCATTGAGCATGGTAATAATAATTATAATGTACAAAGTTCTGATTTTAATGAAGATTATTCCTTAAAACAAGGGTCAGTTTGCTTGGATATGAGTACTACGTACGAGGCTCTGTCAACCATTGATTTGAAGGGAAACAAAAGGGTTCAGGGAAA
>JAKSLB010000053.1 GCA_024401435.1 Paludibacteraceae bacterium
GGAAGGAAAGGGAGTGTCGAAAGGAGCGAGCGAAGGATGAGCCGCGGGAAAGACACGACCGGAAGGAATTTTGTTATGTGGTGATTTTTTAGATTTTGTATTACACTTTAGAAGTACGTTACCCGCATTTGGAATGAAAGTTGATTTATTCACTTTTTTAGCCAAGCCATAGCCATCGCCTAAAAACATGGTTGAAAGTTATAAAAAATCAGTCGCAATCAAGTCGTGTTTTTATAAAAATAAGACTGAAATTCCAATGTTAATATTGAATTTCAGCCTTTTGTGACCCCGGCGGGATTCTAACCCGCGATCTTCAGAACCGGAATCTGACATTCTATACAACTGAACTACGGAGCCTTTTTTTGTTGTGCAAAGATAAAGAAAAAAATCCTCTTTATAAAGAAAAAGAGATGGCTTATTGACCATCTCTTTTCGTGTCCATTACTATTTTGTTTATAGATTGTTGAACTCTTTTGAGTAGCGTATCATTTGCTTTACAAAACTTTCTGTGTAATCTATTTTTATATCAATAATTTCACCTTTGTCATTTGTGACTGGATGATAGACAGGATTGACAAAACCTTTATAAGGAGCTAACTTTAATGCATCATAACGAGTTTTTATCTCTTTGTGTAATGCTGGATTTACTTTTACTCCATATTGCTCAACCAATTGTTTGGCTCCGTTAAAATCACCTTCAGATTTGATTCTTTGAATTTCTGCTAATAATTGCCCGATTAGACTTCTCATCTTCTCATAATCGTTAATTACGACAAAGGTTTTACCATCTCTTTGTTTCAATTCAATCACATTATCCACTTTCCCCTTTTCGTAGACCCACTGCGCAATTAATTGACGATTACGCATATGTGACTCCTCTATGTTATTTCCTATTTCTATACGTGTTAATTGAGTCATCAACCCATTCATCATATATTTATAATACTCTGCTTTGTAAGCATCCATATTGGGTAGCAATCCTAATTCCACCATTTTAGGATCTGCAGCATAATATAATCCGAATAGGTCTGCTCGTGCTTCTTCTATGGTTGCCCCATACACTTTTAATGTGTCTTGACTGACTCCTGGTAACATTTGCCCTGATCCATGTCCTAAACATTCATGTAAGTCTGTGTGTAAATTGTCTGATTGAAATCCGTATTTCTCAATTAATTCAATCTCATTTTTACTCCATACAAACTCTTCGTTAAATCCGTTACCAATACTTGCCTTATCATATGCTTCTGTTATATTTTCTAATGTCACAGACTTTGATCCATGCATTTGCCTAATCCAATTTGCATTTGGTAAATTAATTCCTATCGGAGTCGCTGGATGACAATCTCCTCCTAACATGGCTGCGTTGATTACTTTAGCACTGACACCCTTGCATTCCGCTTTCTTAAATCGAGGATCTACGGGTGAATGATCTTCAAACCATTGCGCATTAGCACATATCTTTTCTGTACGCTTGGTCGCTTCTATATTCTTAAAATTAACAACGGATTCCCAACTTGCTTTGATTCCTAATGGATCTCCATATGTCTCTATGAAACCATTGACAAAGTCTATGCGTGAATCTAAATCTTGTACCCACAAAATGCTATATTCATCAAATGTAAGTAAATCACCTGTCTCATAATAGTCAATTAGCGAGTGAATCACTTTTCGTTGTTGGTCATTTTCTGCTACTTCAGCAGCTTTTTCCAACCATCCAACAATCTTTTTGATCGGCTCTGAATACATTCCATCTACTTTCCATACCTTCTCAACCAATTTTCCTCCTTCTTTTACAAGTTTGCTGTTTAAACCATAAGAAATTGGCATTGGGTTGGACGTGTCTTTCATTGCATTATAAAATGCATCAACCTCCTTTTCTGTTACTCCTTCGTAATAATTATTGGCAGAAGTGGCTATCACATCAATGCCTTCTTGCTGATTAACTCGCTTCGCATAAAGACTCTTATCAAAAATGACAGGACTTATCGTGCTCAATAACTTATTTACATCTCCATTGAATTCGTCTAATGGTAGACAATTTTTAGGTAATTCACGAACGACCATTTCAAAATATGCTTTTGAAAATTCAGGCTCAAATTTGTCTGTTGCATAATGGTGGTGAATTCCATTAGAAAACCATACACGTTTCAAGTAGGTTATAATACCTTCAAATTCTTTGTTTTGTCGGTCTCCTGAATAGTTTAAAAATAAAGCTTCTAACGTTTTTCTAATGGTTAGGTTGTATTTGTTGTTCTGGTCATATAGAATGTCTCTTCCTTCTATGGCTGCTTGTGACAAATAATAGATTAGTTTTTTTTGTTGTAAACTTAATTCTTCAAATCCTGGAACTTGATAACGAAGAACTTCAATATCTGCAAAACGATCTACGTGATAATTAAATTCCTCAGTTGCTTCTTGTTTCTCGCTTTCTGTTCCACAAGCTGTCATTAATATTGTTGCCATAGCTAATATTTTTATTTTATGTTTCATTTTTTTTGTATATGAAGTTGTTTTGTTTTTTATCGATTTCTAGCATCTATGTTCTCTGTGAAATACCAATCACCTTTTTTTAATGTAAATGCATCATAGGTGAAGTCGGGTCCATAATAAGAACGTATCCCTGTATAGATGGGGTCTATAGGGGTAAGATGATCAAATTGTATTCTGCTGTTTTGTACATCGTAATCTAATGCAACTTTACCTTCTGAGTTGTATTCTAAAACAATTCGGTAGGGAGCCTTTTTACCAGTCTCTTTGAAAACCATTTTCCCTAAAGATTGTACCTTCCCGTTCTTGTTAAATTGAATGGGTTCAATTATCTTAAAGTCTGTTGCCGCATTTAATCCAGACCAGCCTAATGCTATGTAGTAAATTTCTTTCTTTTTCTTTACCTTAAACACCTTATAGTATAAAGCTCCGTACCAATGATTGCTGTCTAATTTTTTGTCTTCTCCTGGTTTAATAGGTTCTGTCTCTATAATCAAAGGTGTCGTGGTAACAATATTTTTTTGTTTGTATTGGATAAAACCTCCATACTGATAAGTCTTGTCTTCTAATGGAAATGCCCAACTATAAATGCGAACTACTTTATCATCGGAATAGATTTTACCGAGATTCTGCAATTCCTCAAATGGCATTTCAAAAGAGGAGGGGTTTTCAAGTAATAAGGCGATTTTTTGTGTTAACCGTTCATTCATCTTTATTTTTAAAGAATCATGTCTGCATTCTTTTATAGAATCAAATAAAGATTGTATTTGAGAATAATCTTCTGCTCCTATTGCATTCAATGAAGAACAGAGTAAAATTATACATGTTAGTACTATTTTTATATGTTTCAAAAGATAGTCCATATTTGAATTTATTTCTCACTTGTTTGCTTTTCGAACTCTTGCCAAAGAACATCGTCTTTCGGTACGGGTGCTACAATATTAATTTCTTGTTTTGAAACGGGATGAATAAATTTGATAGATCTTGCATGTAAACTGATACCTCCATCTTTGTTGGAACGAGGGAACCCATATTTTAAATCACCTTTTATAGGACATCCGATATGAGCTAACTGAGACCGAATTTGATGGTGCCTTCCTGTCATTAGATCTACTTCCAATAAATAATAGTTATCCGTTTTCCCGATTACTTTATACGAAAGATTGGATTTTTTCGAGCCTTCAACGCGTTCGTCATAGACGAATGTCTTGTTGAGCTTTTCATTCCGAGCTAAATAATTAGTCAAAAAATCTTCCTCTTTCGGTGGCTGATTCTTTACAATAGCCCAGTATCGTTTCGTTAAATCATGAACTTTAAACATCTCATTCAAACGAGTTAATGCTTTTGATGTCTTCGCAAAAACAACTAAACCGCTTACAGGTCTGTCAAGTCTATGAACAACCCCTATAAACACGTTGCCAGGCTTGTTGTATTTTTCTTTTATATATTCTTGAACAATCTCTGACAATGGCTTATCACCCGTTTTGTCTCCTTGAACTATTTCTTTACAGTCCTTGTTGACAATGATGATATGATTATCTTCGTATAAAACTTCCACCTTGTTAGTCTATAAAAATTTATTTATATGCTTTCTCTCTGTCTGACAGCTTCGTAAATCATTACTCCCGCTGCTACAGACACATTCAAAGATGATATTTTCCCGTTAATAGGTATACGGACCATATCGTCGCATAAACGTAGTACTTCTGGTGATACACCTTTGTCTTCTGCTCCCATAACAATGGCTACGGGATCATGTAAGTTGGATTGCGTATAATTCATGTTGCTTTTTTCTGAAGCTGCAACAATACGGATACCACATTTTTTCATGAATTTTATAGCAGAAACTAAACTTCCTTCTTTACAAACTGGTAATGTGTGTAAAGCTCCTGCAGATGTTTTGATGGCATCGGCATTTACTGATGCTCCACCTTTCATAGGAATGACTATTGCATTAACCCCAGCACATTCACACGTTCTGGCAATAGCACCAAAATTACGTACATCGGTTACTCCGTCTAAAACAACAAATAGGGGAGACTTGCCCTCTTCGTATAACATGGGAATCAAATCAGAAACCATTTGATAAGTGGTTTGACTGATGAACGCAATTGCTCCTTGATGATTTTTACGTGTATAGCGATTAAGCCTTTCTCCTGGAACTCGTTGCACCTGTACGTGTGGTGTGTCTTTTAACGCTGCAAACAACTCTTTGGCGAGTTCACTCTGCATGTCATTCTTTAAGATGATTTTATCAATCTGCTTATCTGACTTGATGGCTTCAATGATGGCACGAATGCCAAATATCATTTCATTTTCTTTCATTGTCCCTTTATTTAGAAAATAGTCTCTGTTATTACAATTTTTTTTGAGGTTGATTAATTGTTCATTCTCCTGCATCTTCGGCTTTAGACATGTCTAATAAACCTTCTGGCAATTGCATCTTCATCTCCTTTTGATCATCATTGATTTCGATAATGTAATCATCAACAGCAGGAATGATATATTCATCTCCTTTTTCGTTTACAACGAGGAAAAGAACATTTTCGGTCTCGTTGTCAATATCGGTTATTTCTCCAATGAGTTCGTCGTTTTCGTCTAAAACTTTAAATCCGATGTAGTAGGTGTCACCTTCTATTTCAGCGTCGGAAATATCGTCAGAGAGAAATTTCTTTTCGATGAATAAAGGAGAGTTGATTAATATTTTTGCATCTTCTTCCGAGTCAATCCTTTCGAATTTCACTAAGGCTATTTCATCGTTCTTGAAACGATAGTTTTCAATGAAAAATGGCACTAAAATACCATCTATTTCGCAAATGAAATAGGGAATGTCGACTTCATCAAAAACATCAGAAGTGAAACTGAAAGCGAGTTCCCCTTGTAACCCATGTGGTTTTTGTATTTGACCAATCTGAACAACGTCCTCTCTGTTAATCATATAATTTGAGGTTTTATTTTTTGAATCGGAGTACTTCGACCGAAAAAGGATCGTAAGTCTCTTAATGATTACAAAGATAAGGATTTAATCTGATAAAATAGACAAGGTGGATTCTATAAATTGATTTGATGAAATTTTGAAATATGAATTTATCAAAACGAGGATGATAGGGAGTTTATTTATTGCGAGTTTTTTCTCCATGCCAAAGGGGAAATACCTTCTTGTTCTTTGAATCGTCTACTAAAGTTAGCTGGATCGGAATAGCCTAATTGTATGCAGATTTCAGAAATTGGAATATTAGATTCTTTCATCAATTTTTTAGCTTCTTCAATTCGTAGAGAATTGATATAGGTGTTGAAGTTCTTTCTTTCGAATTGATTTATGGCATAGGAAAGTTCTGTCCTGTTGGTTCCAAGTAATTGGGCAATTTGATTAAGTGTAATGCCATTTTCTTTATACCAATTTTGTTGAATGATGTTCTCTTTCCAGCAATTCCATTTTAAATCTAATTTGTCTTCCGATAGGTCTGGTTTTATCTCTGTGTTATCTTTGTTGGGGTTTGGGATGGCTTCCGAAATAACCAGATAATTTTTAGGAAATTGAATATAAATAAAGCCAACAAGACAGTATGATACTAACATAACGATGTTGCAAATCAATCTGAATTTGAAATCAATGCTACAAGATATACAAATTGAAATGAAGGAAATAAAGGTAATAATAAAGAAACTGATATTAATCATTCGAAAGTTGATTTGCGGACTTTCTGAAGAAAAATCATCTAATCGTTTTGTATAATCATGATATTCTTTTCTGACATGATAAAAAAAGTAGATGATTGCTCCTATATAGTAGAAGAACCATAATACACGAAGCAGGACTTCAAAGTTAATTCCTTTGTCTGTGATCCATAAACAATTCTCGCTCCATGGGAATAATTGACCGATATTGTCAATAATTGTATTGCCAACGAACAAACGGACAATTAGATACAATAAGAATAGGATACAGATAGGTATTGTTTTTTTTAGGGTGTATTTTACATTGATAATAGTTGGATTGATAACATTGAGATGAGCATACGTTAAGAAATTCATTTGCAAGGAAGCAATGAACAGAAAGTTGGGACTTAACAGTTGAGGTTCTATCATAGATGCTGTCAAGCAATAGATAGCTAAGGAAAAATAAGCTATCGATAAAAGTTTTAACGAGTTTGAAAATTTAGAAATGGAATCAGTTGGGGGAAGTGGTATGATTAAAAGAATACACCCCAAGATGACAAAAATAGAACTGGGAAGGTAAAAGATATATTTATAAAAATCAAAATTCATTCAGGTCGTATTATGGATTCAAAATTTTCGATGTACAAAGGTAAGAAAATATTTTCACATATTTCGACCTCGGATTCAGGCTTGAAGTACTTTTTTTCTTAAAAATTGAAATTTTGAAGATTTTGAAGATTTTGTCAAACAAATTGCTGATTCGAAAGATGAATTAGCGCGAGTACTGCGGCTGAGTGGAAATCAGTAAAATGACAAAAAAAAATCAAATCTTTTTTTATATCTTTGTGAAAAACAAATTCATTTTTAGTGGTTTCGTTTTTTCTTTGTATTCAGATTCATATTAGTAATTCATGTTGTATGAGAAAATATCACTCTTCCATATTGTCTTATATATTGATGGTGAGTTGGATGTTTTGGACTGCTTTGTCAGTTAATGCGGAAACTGTTGATGTCCAAACGCCGGGAACATTGTCAACCTTATTGTCATCTTCGACAACTGAGGTGACTATCAAAGGTTCTATAAATGGTTCCGATGTTAAATATCTTCGCCAATTAATTAATGAGGAAAATCTTACTGCTCTTGATCTCTCTGAAACAAATTTTGTGAGTGGGGGGGATGCTTATTATGAGGATTATACAACCATCGATGGTGTTATGAGCGATTTTATGTTTGCCGAATGCGCCAATCTGAAGTCTATCATTTTACCTAATACCATCAAACAAATTAATCAAAGAGTTTGTACGAAAACAGGTCTTACCACCATCGTAATACCTGATAATATTACCACTGTCGGTATGGATGCTTTTTCCTATTGCTATGATATGACGTCTGCTACTATTGGGAAAAAAGTTACCTATTTGGGTCAAGGTGTCTTTTATCAATCTAAATTAAAGAATGTGTATGTAAAGCCTTTAACCCCTCCATCCATCAATTCGTATGAATTCTCTTATAATCCTTCTTTCCATGTTTATCAGTCTGCTCTTACGGATTATCAATCTTCTGATTGGAAGAATTTCGGAACCTTTGTGGATGACTTAAATGAAACATATCCGTACGTGCCTAATCAAGAAGAAACAATTCAAATCAAGTTTTTGAACTATTTTGAGGATTTTGCTTGTACTGTCCTTAAATCAGAATTTGCAAATAAGAGTGATGAAGAACTTTCTACATTAATGAAATCGGACAGCTTGTCAATTCCATTAATCAATATCGCCCTTAAAGTGAAGAATAATCTTTGGAATCCTTATGAGAAAGATTTCAGAATCCATAGTTATAATCCCTATAGCGATGCTAATTATTGGCATAAAAAATTAAAATGTCAGGATGGCTCTTATATGGGTAATCCTACGGGTATTTATTCTGCTTCCAATGATACAATTTATCTTTTCGTAGATCAGGATGTTCCTTCTGATGCAACTCTTTATTTCGCTGGTTGTACGGATAATAATCTGATTAGCAGTGCTAAATCGGGAACCAAACTAAAAAAAGGATTGAATATTATTGAAGGTGAGGAAAACGCGATTTATTATATTCTTTATACAGTCAATACTTCTTCGTTGACTAAAAAAGTGTCGGAATGGCCTGATATGAAAATCCATATTCAAGGAGGTGTCGTAAATGGTTATTATGATGTTGCTCGTCATAGTGATACCGATTATCAAGCATTGCTGGAAAATGCTACCTATAGTAAATTTACAATCAAAGGTAAATATACAGCTATGCATTTTAATACGGAAACATATCGTAATACTTGGAAAACGACTATAGATAAAAGTGTTGATAGATTTGATAGCCTTGTTGTCTGGGAAAAAGATTTGATGGGAATATCTGAATCTGTAGCGAATGGATCCCGTGATTATCCTCCCTACCATCTTTCTGGTGGCGATGCATTTTTCCCAAGTTATTATAATAATATCAATTGGGCAATGGAAGGTGATGAATCTTATTCTGGTTATGCAAATGCTTCAACCTATCGTACTGCCTATAATTCACCCTCTTGTATAGATGCCTCTTTTAATGTGGATAATGATAATCTTGATGAATGGTGTGTTGCTCATGAAGTGGGGCATACCAACCAGGAAGTGATTAATTTGGAAGGTTGTACGGAGGTTTCCAATAATCTTTTCTCTAATGTCGTTTGTTTCCTTGATGGAAGAAGAATGACATCAGGATCACCTCTCTCGGTCACGATGGACGATTATGTGAATCATGTTCCTTTCGTTCAAAGAGATGTTCCGAGTATGATGCGTATGTACTACCAATTATATTTGTATTATCATCAAGCTCAACATAATACGGCTTTCTATCCGACTCTTTTTAAAGAACTGAGAGAAGATCCATTAGAATTGTGGAACAATACGAATGAGAGTTTGATGAAGTTCGTTCGTAAGGTTTGTGAAGTGGCTAATGAGGATTTGACAGATTTCTTTAAAGCTTGGGGATTTTTCGAACCGATTGATACTACTTTGGATGATTATGGTTATCATTCTATTACTGTATCACAAGCAGATATTGATGCTACATTGGCTGAAATTGCATCTTATCCAACCAAGAACCGAGAAATATTATTCATCGAGGATAGAATTGATTATTTGGAAACGACTGATTTTCTAACCTCTGAAGGTCTAAATCGCTTGGATGCTGATGATAAGGTGGGTACGTGTGGTGATGTGGGACAGTTTACCGATTTTATATCACAGACATCTGAGGAACCGTCTTATGTATATAGTCAATCGGGTTCTTTCATTGGTATGGAAGGTACGGGTGGCGTTGGATTTATTGTGTTGGATGAAAATGACGATTTGCTTTATGCATCTAATAACAAGAGCTTCGAATTACCTTCTGAAGTTATGAAGCAAAAATTCACAATTGAAATAATGGATGCAAATGGAGATGTATACAATGTTCCAAAAGTTGATGATGGCTCTGTTTCTGTTACTTTGTCAGAACCAGGTACCCTTTGCGATTATTTAAGTTCTCATACCCTTCATGCTACTATATCAGGTCCTCTGAATGGTACGGATATTAATTGTTTACGTCAAAAGATAAATGAAGAAGTCCTTTGCTCATTGGATTTGTCTAATGCAACTTTTGTAAGTGGTGGAGAGATGTATTATAATCAATATCAAACAAGTGATGGTGTTATGTCTGATTTTATGTTTGCAGATTGTGCTAAACTGAAATCGATTGTCCTTCCTGCTACTGTTAGTCAGATAAAACAAAGAGTATGTACTTCATCAGGTCTTTCTAACGTTGTGATCCCTGATAATATCACTTTTCTTGGCATGGATGCATTCTCTTATTGCTATAATTTAACGACTGCAACAATAGGCGAAAAGGTAACCAATATGGGACAGGGAGTTTTTTATCAATCTAAAATAAAAGATGTGTATGTAAAACCTTTAACACCTCCAACTATTGGTGATTATGAGTTCTCTTCAGAGCCATTTATTCATGTCTATAAAGATGCTTATGAAGAATACATAGCTTCAGATTGGGCTAAGTTCGGTACGATTGTAGGAGATCTTGATGAGATAGAGAATGGAGAAAATGTGATGGTTAAGGATTTTCATGAAACAGAAATAGTAGTTGAAAAGTTGATACGCGATAATCAAATTATTATTATTCGAAATGGGGTGGAGTATGACGTCTTAGGACATCGTATAAAACAAAAGATTAATAATAAATAAAGGAAAAAGAAAGACAATAAATTGTATATATTTGTAATATGATTTTTTTCTTAAACTAAACAATTAATTTATTAGAGTATGAAAACTAAATATTCAGGTACGCAAACTGAAAAAAATTTGCAAGCTGCATTTGCAGGAGAAAGTCAAGCACGTAATAAATACACCTATTTTGCTTCAAAAGCAAAGAAAGAAGGTTTTGAACAAATCGCAGAGATATTTTCCAAAACGGCTGATAATGAAAAAGAACATGCAAAAATGTGGTTCAAGGAATTAAATGGTATTGGTGATACTTCTCAAAATTTAAAAGATGCTGCTGATGGCGAAAATTTTGAATGGACCAATATGTATGAAGATTTTGCAAAAACAGCAGAAAAAGAAGGTTTCGCTGATTTGGCAAAGAAATTCCGCCTTGTTGCAGCGATAGAAAAACATCATGAAGAACGATATCGTATGTTACTGAAAAATATTGAAAATAGCGAAGTGTTTGCTAAAAGTGAAGTGAAAATATGGGAATGCCGTAACTGCGGACATATTGTTGTAGGTACAAAGGCACCTGAGGTTTGTCCTACATGTGCTCACCCTCAATCTTATTTTGAAATTTCAGCAGAAAATTTTTAATTTGAAATCAAAGCAATTTATAGAAATCCCTATAAAAAGGACCTGTTATAAACTAAGGCATGTTTGAAATAAAAACGATTCATGCCTTAGTTTTTTATTTATTCATTCTTATATATGGGATGAACTAAATAGAGTATAAAATTTTTCTCACTGAAAACCAGTTGATTAGTAAAATTTTGATAAAAAAGTTT
>JAKSLB010000054.1 GCA_024401435.1 Paludibacteraceae bacterium
GAAGGTCATAATGCAGATCTTCACCCAACTCGTCCAGATAATATACATGATCACCCGTAATCAAATCATATAATACATCCAAGATTCTTATATACTTAAGCGTACCCTTTGATTGCCATCCTAAAGGTATGTCAAAGTTGCCTGAATCTGAGTGATTCACAAAATCCACGGAGTCGGTTGTTGGTCTTAGTAAAGTCTCTTTCATGTCATCAGGAATATTCTCTCGCAGAACACGCTCACGAAAATCCTGAGGGATGAATCGATCCTCCTGAACAGGCTTGAAGTCAATGATATTCAAGTCAGCTTTCTGAAGCATCTGATTAAAGAACTTTCTCTTCTTGTCATCTTTATAAGCATCCTTTAGAATCTCGACAAGACCTTTTTCTTTGTCACTGTCGCCATCCACATCGTGATAGTTCTCCATCACCCAGCCATGCAGTTTATTGAATGGCATAATATCTTCAGTTAGAGCCATCTTTCGGCATACAGACAACACACTATGGTTGTTCAATGTGTTCTCACGGATAGTCTGCTGAGTCTTCTGCTGTAATTTCAATGTCGAACCGAACTTAATCTCTGCCTGAACATTCTCTCCCACAAATGTACGTTCATAGAAAAGAGCCCTTGAATTGTTTGGATAGTAATTCAAAGTCTCCGCAAGGATAAAACGATTATTGAATTTTACATCATAATCATATCTCACCCCATGAGCATAGAATGACACATGCATCTCTGTAGGCTCCTCTTTGGTCAATGCAAATGGCATAGAACTATTTATACGCTTGTTTGCATCTGACTTTGGTAGCACTAAAAGTCGGAACACTTCATTCAATGCAATCAGCATATTCGACTTGCCAGAAGCATTCGAACCATATAGAATCCCCAACTTATAGACAAAGACTCCTTCCGTAACCTCTGTCACCAGTTCTGATGCAGGACCTTTAGCCAGGAAATTAATCTCTTGTCTGTCTCGGATGGACAAAAAATTCTTAACCCAAAATTCTCTTATCATGACTTGTATTGAAATTCTTGTTATATATTTATGTAAATTTGCTACAAAAATAAGCTTTTTATTTTTTTACACGCAAATAATATGGCGCATTCCTGTAACAAATCTACGATATTTAACATTGTTTTGATTGATACGCAATACAAACATAACTTTTTGTGCTCCGTTTTCAATAAAATTTCAATAAATTCTTATAGGTTTGAGAAAATGGAAACATAGTTTTTGAGATGGGAGGTGCAACCGCAGATATACATAATCAATTTTCACAAAGTTAACATATAGCTATGCCGATTTAATGCACAGGTTAAAAAAATCACAAAAAAAATATCATTGCAGGACAATCCCACAATGATATTTCAATATCATTAAGATAGAACTATAATACAAATTTCAAATATAGCCAACTATTGTTTTGCAGCCATAATCACTTTTATTTCATTACCTTGATCCATCAAATTTTTCAACACATTCTGAATATCTTCTTTTGTAATGGAATCCAAAACAGAGAGATAATCTTTTCTAAGATCAAATCCATCTTTATAATATGAAATCAAAGCATTTAAGACCCATCTGTTTTCTTTCTGATTCTCCGCATATTTATTACGAAGATTTTCCTTCACTTTATTATAATCTGCATCTATAGGGCCTTCTGAAATCAACTTTTCAATCTCTTTATGAATCAAATCTAAAAGTTTCTCCTCCATCTTAGGATCTGTATCAAATGACATCTGCAAAGATCCTCTTTCAACTGGAATATTACTCAATGAAGATCTTACACTGACACCATACGTTCCACCCTCATCTTCTCTCATTGATTCCAAATATCGAATATCTAATATATCTGCAATCAACTGCAATGTAAGTCTATTTTTTAATGTAAAAGGAAAATCTCCTGAGAACAATATATAGTTAGAGGTCTTATTAACTTGCATTTCCCTTTCAAAACGATTTTCCACTTTTCCCTTTGGTGTACGCACTCCTAAATCTATCCAATTTTCCATTTTCATCTTTTTCTGCTTCGGAATGCCTCCTAAATAAGTCTCAACTGCGGGACGAATAGAATCTAAATCAATATTTCCAACCAAATAAACAATAAAGTCTTTGGGATCTTCAAATCGTCTATCAAATATCGCCAACGCTTTTTCTTGTGAAAGTTCTTCCAATCGCTTTAAATTCATAGAAAAACTACGAGGGTGATAATTACTTACCACATTTCGTATTGAATCTTGAAAAGCTCGGTTTGGATCTTTTTCTGCATTCGCTAACGCTGCTTTATATTGATTTAACAAAGAGGCATAACTTTCATCATCCTTTCTTGTTCCTTTAAATGTAAGATAGACCAATTGTAACAATGTCTCAAAATCCTTCACTGTAGAATTACCTGAAAAACTTTCTTCATAGGTACCTACAGAAGGACGTAAACTTACATACTTACCCGCCAAAGCCTTACCTAAGTCTGTCTGATTAAATTTACCCATTCCATTGTTAGATGCAACAGAAGAACAAAGAGCCGCAGAAACCAAATCACCCATTTCCGAGACTTGAGAAGTTCCACCCTTACTAAATCCATAAATCAGAATTTCATCATCCTTCAACTTCGTTGGCTGTAAAATCACACGCATACCATTACCTAACACCCACTCCGTCACACCAGCAATAGCAAGACATTGACTTTCTGTCTTCACCTTCTGTGCTTTCAATTTATCATCTATCAATTGGGTATCAATCACCTTTTCCTCATAAGGTTGCACATCCATACTCTTCATATTGGATAACATTTCAAGAATACGAGCTTCAGAAGGGAACTTAACAGATTCTTTTTTAGGACCCGTCATTTCAACAACTTGATTTTTATCTGTCACAAATTTCTTTGCAACCTCATTTACCATATCCAAAGTAAGAATATCCAAGATTTCTTTCGATTTTTCATACTCCCATTCAATACCAGGGACAGGTGAAAAATCTAAAAAGTTTCGAACATACTCATTGACATACGAACCATTCTTTGTCTTACCTCTCTCGTTATAGGCTTTTTGATAGGCTGTCAACATATTTAATTTTGCACGATCTAATTCCGCTTGAGAAAAGCCATAGCGATTAATTCTTTCTGCTTCCATCAACAGAGCAGCAAACGCAACCTCCTCTTTACCCTCATGAGGAACTGCCATTAACGAGAATGCATCAATAGGACGAACCTCTTCTCCATAACCAACATAACCCGCAGCAAACGGAGCATCCCCTTTTGCAGCGATCTCATCCAATCGATCACTGACCATACTTTCAATCAAATTGTGAGTCAGCAACATCATATAGCCTGCCATACTAGCCTTTACCCTATCAGGCATAGGTGCATGACGATATTTGATTTCAACTCTTGATGTCTTTGCCTCCTCATCCATCAAAATAGCAATTATAGGTTTGTCATTAGGGTATACAGGATAGGTTTGTCGAACATCAGGATTTATTCTCTTAGGTATATCTTTCCACATCTCTTTAATGCGAGTCTCCACTTTATCAACATCCAAATCACCAACCACAACAACAGCTTGTAAATCAGGGCGATACCAACGATGATAGTACGCACGCAAAGTATCATACGAGAAATTATTAATAATAGCAGTATCCCCTATCACATCTCTTTTAGAATATTGAGAATTTGGATATAAGATAGGTAAAGAAGCCTTCCAAATTCTACGATTAGCATTCATTCTTGTACGCCATTCTTCTCTGATAACACCTCTTTCCTTATCAATTTCATCATCTTCCAAAGAGATAAAACCTGACCAATCATGAAGAACTAACAAAGCCGTATCAATAATACTTTCTCGAATCGTAGGGACAGACTTTAGATTATAAACCGTTTCATCTAAGGAAGTATAGGCATTAATATTATTACCAAATTGCACACCTATGGATTCCATATAATTAATAATCTGTTTACCAGGGAAATTTTTCGTACCATTAAAAGCCATATGTTCAAGGAAATGTGCCAATCCATTTTGATTATCCTCTTCTAATATAGCACCTACATTTTGCACTATGTAAAAATCTGCTCTATCAGGCACTACATCATTATGACGAATATAATAGGTTAAACCATTATCCAATATTCCATAACGTAAAGCAGAATCCAATTCTATCGGTTTCAACCCCTGTGCCAGTAGTGAAACAGACATAAAAAGAGAAATGAATCCCCAACAAAATCTTTTTTTATTCATTGTATTTTAATTTATTATATCAAGATATTTACGTTAAGGGTTAATCTTGCAATGTATCATACCCTTAAAAACGAAACAAAAGTAAATAAAATGAAACACATGGGAAAGATATATTTTCAACAAAAGATAGACTTTTAAGGAAAATAAAGATAAAAATAGTAAATTTGCACAAACTATAAAGAAAGGTTACCCTTTCTTAGATTTGACGATAATAATCGAGGATAAAAATCCTCTATAATTAGTAATAATCGGGAATTATTCCCTTAGTAAAAAGGAAGCGAAATGGCAGAAATGAATTTTGGCGGAGTAATCGAGAATGTCGTAACCCGCGAAGAATTTCCATTAGAGAAAGCTCGTGAAGTCCTAAAAAACGAGACTATTGCCGTCATCGGTTATGGCGTACAAGGTCCAGGACAGTCTATGAACCTACGTGACAATGGCTTTAACGTGATTGTGGGTCAACGTCAAGGAAAAACATTTGACAAAGCGGTCGCAGACGGATGGGTGCCAGGCGAAACACTATTCAGTATTGAAGAAGCTTGTAAAAGAGCCACCATCATACAACTTTTATTGTCAGATGCAGCACAAATTGAATGTTGGCCAATGATAAAGAAATATTTAACTCCCGGTAAGACTTTATATTTCTCACATGGATTTGCCATCACATGGAATGATCGTACTGGCATTATTCCACCGAAAGACATTGACGTAATCATGATAGCACCTAAAGGATCAGGGACATCCCTTCGTCGTATGTTTGTACAAGGTCGTGGATTAAATTCATCCTATGCAATCTACCAAGATGCAAGTGGTCATGCTTGGGATAAAGTTATTGCTTTAGGAATTGGCGTTGGTTCAGGTTATTTATTTGAAACAACTTTCACAAAAGAAGCAACATCTGATTTGACAGGTGAACGTGGTTCTTTGATGGGAGCAATTCAAGGATTACTTTTAGCACAATATGAAGTTCTTCGTGAAAATGGTCACTCACCATCGGAAGCATTTAACGAAACAGTCGAAGAGTTAACTCAATCTCTTGGTCCTCTATTCGGAGAAAACGGAATGGATTGGATGTATGCCAACTGTTCAACCACAGCTCAACGTGGTGCTTTAGATTGGATGGGACCATTCCATGATGCAATCAAACCAGTCATGCAAAAGTTGTATCATTCAGTAATCACTGGTCAAGAAGCTCAAATATCTATCGATTCTAATTCAAAGCCAGACTATCGTGCAGGATTAGAGAAAGAATTAGCTGCTTTACGCGAAAGTGAAATGTGGAGAGCTGGAGCCGTCGTAAGAAAACTTCGTCCAGAAAACAATTAATCATAAGAAGGAGGAAATTTTCATTTCCTCCTTCTCTTTCTCTATACAAACCTTATCTTATATGGTCTAAAGAAATTTTAAAATATGTTAAATTTAATAATATTGACAAACCTCAACTGTTTACATCAAGTGTTTTTTTGAAATTTTCATTGTTTTTTTATTAAAAAATTTTATTTTTGCCACAATTTGCGTATTGTTAGAAGACAATGTCTATCCTATTTTAATAGTAAATTGTTTTTTTTTTAATGAGACGTTAATCATTATTATTATTTAATATGCCATGAGAAAGAATTTGAGAAAAGGATTTCTATTTGTATTGCTTGGGTTAATATCCACAGCACCAATGAAATCCCAAATTAAAATTGAAGCAGAAAGTTTTATTGATTCAGAAAGTAAGAGTTCTGATATTGTAATTGAGAATGATGTTTCCGTTGGATACTTCGATGAAGAAGGAGAGAAACTAATCTATGAAGTGAATATTCCTTCTGAAGGAATGTACCAATTTTCATTTAAATATGTAGCACGTAGAGATGGACACATTCGTATTCAATCTGATGATGACTCATACTATATTTATAAAGCTGATGGTAACTATGAAATGGGTGACAATTGGTGGTCTCTATCCATTGGCAACTGGTTTGAGTATCCATTCGAGAAAGGACCTGCATTTCACTTCACAGAAGGTACACACGTCATTACAGTTGTCAATGAAGCTGCATCCATCAACATTGACTATTTCACAATGCAAAAAACAGACATCACAGATAAAGAAGTTGTTAAAATAAAAACTTCTCCTTCAAAAATCGAGATGATGCCAAACGAGATTCTTTCTGTCAATCCTGTCGGATATAACGAAGCAGGACAAATGATAACCGCACCTATTAAGTATTCAAGTAATGTAACGGATGGCAAATATAAAGCTGGAGATTACGGAACTGATGAAATTTCCATTACAATGGGAGGTTACACCAAAAATGTCCCTGTAAACATCACAAAGCCAACCAAAAAGAGAGACTTCGTTGTTAGTAAATACGGATTCCTTAACACAAGCAAAGGATATGTAGGAGATGCATCAGGAAACAAAGTCAGTTTAATGGGTATCAGCTACTTCTGGAGCGATGCAGCCCCAATCGGTCTCTGGTGGTGTGAAGAAACAGTCAGAGCATTAGTTGATCAATACAATGTACAAGTTTTACGTTTGGCTGTCACCATCTCTCCTTGTGGAGCAAACGGACAAGCACATTGTAGCAGTGATGATAGAATATGGGGTGGCGATGGTGCAATCGACAACTATCGTAAAAGTCCAGAAGCCACAAGAAAAATGGTGGATGAAGTTGTCAAAGCATGTATCGAAAATGATATCTATGTTATCATTGACTTCCACGAGCACCAAGCTCAAGACTGGGTTGATTTGTCAAAAGACTTTTTTGGATACTTCTCTTCAAAATGGGGAAGTTTTCCAAATGTAATGTATGAAATCTTCAACGAACCTATGGAAGGAAACGATCCTGTTGTTGCCTATGCAAAACAAATTATTCCAGTCATTCGTGCAAACGACCCAAAGAACATTATCATCGTGGGATCTACGCAATGGTCTAGAGAACCAGATGGCGTTACCGCTGCAGGTGATGGTCAAACGAATATTGCATACACATGGCACGGATATAAAGAGTATGATCACCAAAAAGACTGGGATGGGAAATCTCACTGGAACAATGGTCTTCCTATTGTAGTAACAGAATGGGGTGTTGATGGTGGAGGTAATGACGGTGGTATGCGTTCTATTTTCAAAGAACACGGCGTCATTAACTGTTTCTGGTCTATTTCAAACAAAGAAAGTGATTCTCAATGGTCCATTTTCAAAGGATCTTGTTTCAAGAAGAGCGGATGGACTGATAATGACTTAAATACAAATGGTAGAGCTCAATTGAATGCATGCAAAAGCTGGGTTAATTTCACTGCAACTGCATTTGCTGAAGAAGAAGCTGAATTATCAATGAGTATCTGCTCTAGCCAAAAATTGTATTTACCAAACGAAAGCGAAACAAAAGTTTCTGGTTCTGCAAAAGGCGGCTCTGGCAAATATACTTATACATGGAAACAAACCAAAGGAGAAAGCGCAACTATCTCATCTGCAAATTCTGCAGAAACAAAAATCTCAGATTTGAAAGCTGGCGTAAACGTATTCTCTCTTACCGTTTCTGATGGTGAAAATCAAGAAGTAATGAGCGTTACAATCACTGTTTATCCTGAAGGTTATGTAGATCCAGGATTAATTGATGATATCGCAGATAATGATATAACAACTAGAATCGGAGGATACTGGGATACTTTTGATGATTCAGAACAAAAAGCATCGAATCCATATTCATCAATCACTTCTCCCGAACAACTTCCATCCAATGGATGTATCAAAGCTGAAGCAAAGATGGGATCTTTATGGGGTGGTACTAATAGTGCATATTGTGGTGTAGATTTAGTACTTAATGCAGACAAATCTGGTATGGACCTTTCTAATTGTAACAAAATCACTTACAAATACAAAGGGAATAGCCATATTTTCAGAGTTGAAATGTCAGAAGTTGAAGATGATGACTACCACAGTGTGGATGTTCCAGGTTCTGATGATTGGACAGAAGCCTCCATCAATTTTGGAAGTTTAAAACAAGCTAGTGATTGGGGTATAGATATGCCATTCTCAAAAACCAGCATTACAAAATTAAGTTGGATGTTCCGCGGAAATGAAAACACCACACGTAAACTTGAAATCGACGATGTTACTTGTGTCGGTATGGAATTCCCTTGCAACACAAGCAATGTAACAGATGCAATATCAAGCAAATTGTACTTATATCCTAATCCTTCAGAAAATGGAGAATGTACTTTAATCGTGATGGAACGTTGCAATGTTACAATCTACGATATCGCAGGTATTATTGTTAAAGAATTTGTTGCCATTCCTAATTTCAACAACAATTTTGTCATGAATCAAAAAGGAATCTATTTCGTAAAAGTAGGTGACGAGACAATCAAACTCGTTGTTAAATAATCAAAGTCAACATCGAAATGAGGGTGTGTCAAAAGATTTTGAAATGCCCCCCGAAGGTCAGATTAGTTATTAAATTAATTTATAAGAAAGTGAGCTCGGTATTGAACCGGGCTCATTCCGTTTAATCTCAGTTTGATTCCAATGTCCAGGCAACGTCCTTCCTCCCGTACCATCCCACGTATGCACTTTCTTTTTTCTTGACGGACGAGTTTGCCGATGATGATGATTAGCAGTAACACATCTTGCAGGTTATACACAATGTTCCCTTTGTTTGTATGTCTGAAATCGGGCAAGAATTTCAGAAACTCTTGTAACTCGACACATTGAAACGCTCTGACAACTGTGCCAATGTCTCTTGCCCCTTCAGTGCCTCTATGGCAACTTGGGCTTTAAATTCTGCCGTAAAGTTTCTTCTTTTATTTTTCATATCTACTAAATTAAACTTTATTTTCTTAATTTAGCAACTGGTTCGAAAAAGTGGCAGTATTATAGTATTTTACGCTAACACAAATAAGACGAAATATATTAAAACATTAAAACAAATGAACATAACCCCCTTTTATATGAAATATACAAAAATTTTCCTTTCGTCAGGAATTACGCTTCTCCTTTTGGCGGCGTGCGGCACATCTGAGCAGCAGAAAACCACATCGTCGGATGTCGGCAACGGCATGTCCGATTCCATCGTTGTCGTCTCAGATAGCGTTCAACCCAGTGCTATAGAGATTGATACGACGCCATTCTCTTGGTTCGACACATTCTACGGAGAATTGGATCCAGAAGAAGAGTATTATATAAATAATCTTGACTTGTCACTGAACATTGTCTCATTCGATAGCATAGTTTTCACTTATGGAGAGGAACAGTATAAAAAAATATTTATACTCTCCGCCAAGGAAACAGGAGAAAAGGTCCTAAAATTACAAGTGAAGGATATTATCGAAGAGGAAGGATACGAATCTTGTGACAAAGATGCCATTAGCGATTTCGGCACTTTGACTGTAGAAGGAAAAAATATCGTTTTACGTGATAACAAGTTTCTAACGCAGAAAAGCAAAGCTTACAGAGAAATTGATGGGGAAAAAGGCTATGTGGATTCTTGGACTATGACGAAATACAACCGCTATGCCCCCATTCTTTACGACAAAAGTGAAACCAATCATATTCCTATCAAGGAAAAAGAGGATTGGAACGGAATCTATACAGGCAAACTTTACCAATGTTCCGACCTTGCCTGCGAAGGAACGGAAGAATTAGATTTTAAATTAACGATCAATTCGGATGAAGTTACCCTTTCTATCGGAGAGTTTGAATGCGCTCTATACATATACAAATGTGGGCACAATAGCATCGGATTAAGCATTGAGCGGAATGAAGGTGAGGTGGAGGATTTTTTCGATTATTTCGGAAGTTTGAAAAAACTAGGAGACAAATATTATTGGCATCTTTACTGGGCTCCTAGATTCGGGAATTATTTTGATATGAATAATATCGTCACAACCCCCAATGATTGCGAAGCCATACTTGCATCCAAGAATATTAAGCATGATGAGAATGATGATTACAATGATGATTTATCGTCCCCAATCTGCGATTCTCTTTTATTAAAAAGGATTTATTATTATCAAGGGAAATAAATAAACGAGACCTAAGCTACTCCCACTCGATTATTGCCGACGATAAAACCTCTATGGTTAATTCCCCAATTAATATACGTCTATCGGCACCACATTAGATTCAACGCTGAATGATCAAGCTGTGATAGATTCCTTTTTAACTGATGCCCTAACTTATAAGATTGAATTGGATTATCAATTATTGCTGTCCGCTAAAAATAAAACAGCGTGAAAATACAGTCCACTAAGCCAATAAATACGCAAAGTGGACTTTTTTTCGAAAAACAACCCCCTCAATCAAAAAGAGATGGCCATGAAGACGGGGAAATATCCTCTTCAATAAGCTTGTCCCAGTCTTTTTCTGGCTCTTCAAGGAATGTGTAACAGTTGATGTAGTACATAAGCGTTATTCTTACAATTGTTGCTAATCCTGAAAAGCTCCAAGATTTGTTCTTTATGCGCTTCTGAATGACCATAAGCAGCAGATTTGCGATAAGTGTCACCCAAATCTGTATTTTGATGGCATTGGCACTTTTTCCATAGAGAAGTATCTCACCGGGAAATTCTGTTTCAATTGCTTGAACAGGAGCTCTATCACCCATCTTTTTCTATATATGTCCACGATGTCCTCAGGCTCCATCTCCATGTCGTTGGTAAGAAGGGACACGAACTTTGCGCCTGTCTTCTTGATGTCGACATATGTGACGATTTTAGCATGATGAACAATGGTTTCCTCTTTGCCATTTTCTTTAG
>JAKSLB010000055.1 GCA_024401435.1 Paludibacteraceae bacterium
ATGTTTCTAATGATGAGATGTTGGAGCTCAAACCAATATATTTGTTGCAGCAGTTCTTGAACGAAATAAACAAAGAAAACTAATCATCAAAATGGGCATGTGGAAACATGCTCTTTTTAACACAAAGCATAAAAGTTTAACGTTTGTCAAAAAACAGCATCAAAACAACGTTTGTTTGTATAATATGTAGCAAAGAGAAAACACATATGAAAATCAATAAAGAACAATGGCAGTGGACCCGTCTTCCTAAAGAATATTCAATTGAAGAAGACAAAATAGAAATAACCACAAACCCACATACAGACCTTTGGCAAAGAACCTATTATCACTTTAGAAACGACAACGCCCCAATGTTACAAATCAAAACCAAAGAGAAATATTTCTCTTTTGTAGTGAAGACAACATTCGAAAGCAAAGTCCGTTTCGACCAATGCGGCGTCATCATGTATCTCGATAGCGAGAACTGGCTCAAAGGATCAATCGAATACGAAAACGATGAATTCCAACACCTAGGAAGCGTTGCCACAAATAACGGATATTCAGACTGGGCAACGACAGAAATCCCATCAAACATCAAATCCATGTGGTACCGACTCTCAAGAAGAGAAGATGACTTCTGCATCGAAAATTCAGTAGATGGAATAAGATGGAAGCAAATGAGAATAGCCCATATGCATAAAGCAAAAGAAGAAATATCCTTTGGCATATACGCATGTAGCCCAGAAGAATCATCATTCAAAGCAATCTTCACGAATATCTCATTAGAGGAATGCAAATGGCTTCCTCATGATGGGCAACAGCCTGACGAAGAATAATGTGGTAGAATACCCATAATGAAAACCATCGAAGAAACAATAAAATCCACGACAAAAGAGAATCAGGACAAAGTAGATTGGACAAAAGCGTGGTCAAAAGAATACCCAGTCCTTAAAAGGTATCAAGATGAAGTGGATACAAAATCATACGAAGACAAACTAGATGAAATGCTAGAAACCCTCATGAAAGAACATGGGTATAGCTATACTGACGCCATGCTCGTATTAAAAGACATCCTGTATCACCAGTATCTCAAAAACAAATAGGTCCATAATCGAATCATGAAAAAGAACTTCTTATCGTTGATCTTCCTAAGCGCCCTTTTTGTAGACTGCAATAGAGAACCAAAACAACAAGAAAACTAACTAAAACACAAAGCTTTGAATTAAATTCAAAAATATTTTCTGACATAAAAAAACATTTTATTGATAGACGTTAATAGTAAAAAGCGTTACTATTTTTATGCCCGAGAGGGCTTGGAATTTGGGTCGTTTAAATTAATTGAACAAACAAACCTATTTACGTCCTTCTAGCGAGTGGAAGGGCTTAGATGGACTTACTTGCAAAAATTATTTTGAACCAAATCAAACTAATACATAGAAAGAATCAATCAGCCACTGTAAGTGGAACTTTTATGGGATAAGTTTAGCCCGTTTCCTTGAATATTTTGCATGATTGGAGGAAGAAAAAATGAGAACGCAAAATTTAAGAGAATACGAAGACGAAGTTCAAGAAAAAATCGATTATTGGTTTAATAATGAGGCTTTGCTTCTTCAGGCCTTTACACGCAGTTCATATTCTGCGCAATACGGAGGAGAAAATAACGAGGTGCTAGAATTCATAGGCGATAAAGCACTGGACTTTTATGTAATAAAAGCTATGGCTGATAGATTCGGTTTTATGAAATCCGAATCATCATATTACGATGCGGAATACGACAATGACGAATTTTGTATTGTCGCTCATAAAAACGAATCAAACTTCACGGATATCAAAAAATCGATAGTCAACAACAAAACACTCGCGGCTAGGATCGATGATTTAGAGTTTGCAAAATACATGTATTTAGGAGACAGCGACATTGCAAATAACGTCATTAACCAAGAAAAAGTAAAAGCAGATCTTTTTGAAGCTATCATAGGGGCGATTGCAATCGACTCTGGTTGGAACCCTGAAGAAATCCAAAATTCAGTAGAATACATGCTTAAAATCGATGATTTCCTTGATGATGTCGACGTTGAAGAAGAAAGACCTGAAAAGTTTAAGATTGAAAATGCTATAAACACGTTAAAGGAGTTGGCGGAAAAAGGCGTTTGTTCAACACCAAATTACACTCAATCAGATGAAATGGTGGAGGTAGGAGATGGAAAAATGGCTTGGACATGCACATGTACTGTAAGAAGTTGGGGCATCCAAATGTCAACATACGGTCCAAGCAAAAAGGCTGCCAAAAAATATGCCGCATATTTAGTTCTTTGTGAACACTATGACTTACCAGATGAATATGAAAGAGAGGAGGAATAACAACGACAAGAATTAACAATCAAGATGCGAGAAATCGCATCTTTTTTGTCGCTTTAGACAAAAGGCCCGTTATTTCTTTCATAAGAAACCGATAGGAATTAAACTATAATCGATACTCAGCAGGAGAAGATTATGTATTCAGTAACGTTTTTCAGTAAAGGCAAGCAAATAACAAAAAGAGGCCTTGTCATAGATAAAGAAGTGAAGTACATCGAAGATTCTGTCCTTCTTCCTTTGATCGATATGTCAGAAGAAGAGATAGACGATAAGATTTTCAACATCGCATCTCAGATCGTTTTGAAATATAAAGACGCTACAAAGATGAAGATAGAGAAATATGAAACAGCATTGGGGGATGTTGGCGCAATCTTAGCGGCGATCATGGTCTTCTTGTTTTCCCTAATCTTTGGCCCAATCATTGTCGCTTTAGGGATGAATGGCAAATTCATAGCTAGAAGTATCTACGAAAAAGCCCTCAAATATGACGAATTCAAGAGAAGAAGAAACATATTGATGCTTTTTATGTTCGTAGGGGAGGCTCTTGCCATTGCCTTATTAGTTTATAGCTTGGCTATCGGGTTCTTTGAAATGATTGTGACGGCAGGTTTCCTTATCGCCTTCATCAACCTCGCCTCCTTTGGGACAAGCATCGTAATCGCGTCAAAATATCATAAGAACCTCGTTACGGAAAAAGAGGCCAAAAACCTCGAACTCTTAAAGCCATACGAAGTAACTGAATCAACAACAAAAGAAGAGCTCATCGAAGAAATCGAGCGCTTAAGAATGAGAATTTTTGAACTCGAAAACAAAGGGAACAAACTTCTTTCGGAGGGATCATCGATTTCAACGGAATTCGAAACTGCGAAAGAGATAGAATCCAAAAAGAAACGCTTCCAAAAAATCACCAGAGTCCTATACGCTCTAAACATCTTCGTAACGATAGCCATGATCGTTGTAGGCATGGTTTTCTATTCTCAGAACGAATACTACAAATTTGAATCAGGGGATTTCGCTTTCGTCCAGTTCATTCCTCTTATCTGCTTCTTTTTGATGGTTCTTGGAATCTTCATGTATAACGCAATATTGAAGAAAAACTACAAAACCGCAAAAATGTTACTAATAATCTCTCTTATCATAACTTCCCTTTCGGGAGCCTACGGTTTGGTGGAATATGTCCTAGGCCTTGTCAATTATTTCACGATGATCAACGTGATGGTGATGGGAGATACTGCCCGCGGTCTTTTGGAATTGATAGTCTATGTCTCATGTTTCATCGTGGAATCAACCCTTCTTTTAATTACCCCAAAACCAGATGAAAAACAAAAAGCTTAAATTATTCTCGCTTATATCTATCTTCGCCCTTGCTAGCTGTGGAGGGCCACTTTCATCATCCAAAGAAACAAATAGCAAAACAAGTTCATCAAGTAATGTCTATGTCGATGAACCGTTAGAAATATATCTAGATACCGAAACAAAACGCGCTAACTCATTCGTTCTATCGATTCAGAAATCATCTTGCGAAGCAAAAGAAGGGAAATACCTTTTTGATATAGAAATCGGATTCCATAATGAAGCAGGAACAAGAGTCCCTCTTGAGATCGATAACTGCTTCATAATTAGAGAAGCAACAGATGAAAGAACCGCCATTTCGGTTGAACATAATAAGTTCTATGACCAGATGCTCGTCTTTAGCGATGGTGAAATCAGTTACACATATCCAAATAACTATAGATTAGTTATCGGAGGATATATCCCAACTAACTTCAAAGAAGAAAGGTATAACATCACCTTCCTTCTTAACAAGAAAAAGGTAGTGTTTCATTTATATGAAATACCAGAAGAAAAAAGACAAACCTGGACAGTCACATATAAAGTAAACCAGAAAACAATCAAGACAATCGAAGTCAAAGACAAAGACACGATCCAAGAAGAAGTAAGGTATGACTCTCTAGACCATCAAACCGCTTATATGTCCTGGTTCCAAGACACAAACTTCACCCAAAGATGGGAAAAATCAAATCCTGTAAGATCAAACCTCACCCTTCATGGATACCCAACAAGATGCCTGACCTTCAGTGATGCGGGTTCTACGCAATACGCAACCCTTCTTCAAATCAATGTCGTCCCAATGGATAATGTCGTTGTCATCCCAAATAGATATAACTACAAAGACATAGTAATAGGGGATAACGCCATAAGAGACCATATAAGCATAGAGAAGATCTATATACCTAAAGCAGTCCATTCCATCTATCCAAATAACTTCAAGTTAAGAAATAGCCCAACCATCTATTACGAAGGAACTGAAAGCGAATGGAGAACCCTCTTCGTCGATCAAAGTGACATTTATTTAACAAACCTTGTATATAATACAAAATCACCGTATTAGAATATTGATAGAGATATAACAACAATTTCTCGTTAGTTATCTTTTTTTTGAAGTTTTTAAAAGGAGTGGTTTCTGATGGCAAAACGATTATGTTTCTTTTTGATTGGCGATTACATAAGAGAAAGATACGTAGATTTTACCTATGTATCTGGACTGGCCTTTTCACAAAAAGTCAAATGCGCGGCTTCTTTGCAAAATGAGATAAAGAGGAAATATCCAGCCTCCCACCCACTAGAAGTCTCCACAAAATCAACAGATGAAATAGGCAAAAGCCTATCCGCCTTCAACCTTAAGTCTGACGGTTACTACGTAGAATCTATTTTCCAATCATCCAAAGTATTTGAAGGAGGGGTTCAATTCGAGCAATTGCTAAACAAAGATCCAAGAGAGGCGAAAAAAGCCATAAAGGAATATGGCCATCATCCATTGGTCGCTTTTAGGTATAAAAGCAAAGAATACCCATTAGTCCCACGCAGCGCTTTCTATGACTGGATATACATAAACGCCTTATCCAAAAGCGAATACGCAGATCTTCTTTCAAAATATGATGTTTTCACCGACATCGAGTTCAATGACCAAAAAAGCTTAAACTGCCAAGCGAGAGCGGTGGCGATTTTCGTCTTGATCACCAAAATGGGCAAAAGAGATTTCTATCTCTCGTCATTTGAAAACTTCATAAGGGTATATGACCTTATTCGCAAAGACACACTATCTTTGCTTCGTTAATTTATGACAAAAAACTTAGACACCATGGATTTAAATCAATTTCTCGTCAATTACCACATAGGTGAAGAAACCACTGAAGAACATAAGTTTTTCGATGTTCTTTTGAAGAAAACCCACGCAAAATACCCTTCTTTAAAAGGAAACCTTGATGTTTCATTCAATAAAGAAGGCAAAGACTATTCTCCAAAAGAGCGTAAGGAAATCACATATCGCATAGCTAAATCAGTCTTTAGGAATATCGTGGTCGCCCAAAAACCAAAAGACATAGATTCTTTGGATATGCAGCACATCCTTAAAAAGATTAAGAAGGAACTTATAGAAACCCTGCCATTTTATCTAGATAATGATGAAACCTTCTATTCAAATAGGGGTTTTGTGACAGAACCACCAGTTATATATGCGTATCACATCATCACATCGATACAAAAAGAGATAAACAAACAAGATATCAAAGGGATAGAAAGTGAAGAAGATAAACTTGTCATATACACCATCAATAACATTCTTCGCGCAATAAAATCATCTCTTGTGCTTTTTGCGATAGGGGATGATGTTCATGCTATGGCGACAACAAGAGGAATGATTGAGTTATTCGCAAGACTTTCCCTAATGAATGATGAAAATATCAAAGACGCTTTATATTTCAGCCATATAAACAGCCTTCTTCAGGTATATAAAGCAGATAAATCCAAAACAAAAACAATGAGCCCTGAATTAAAAGAGTTCCTAGATAAAAACAACCTATCAAAATCAACCGCGGAAATGTTTTTATTGAACGGATGGGCAAAAGACAAAAAAGGAAAACCGATAATTCAAAACACCCAGCTTCTAAAAGAAGCTTTTAAGACCAATTTCGAAAATTACAACCAGCTTTACCATATCTGCAGTGAGTTCGTTCATGAAGACTACGCTTTGGCCAACTATGATTTCATAACATTAAGGGAAGAATTTAAAATATTCTTAGCAAATATGGTCTACTCATTTGAGGATTTGTGCCAATCTATAGGAATTAAAGCCAAGGGATGGCAATTATTAGGGACATCAATTGAATAACCATATGACCTACAACCTCGACAGATTCATAACCGCTCAATTAAGAGACTATAAGCAAGCTTATAAGGAAATAAAGAACGGAAAGAAAATAACCCACTGGATGTGGTATATTTTCCCTCAGCTTAAAGGATTAGGTTCAAGTGAATACGCTGAGTACTATGGATTAGAATCTATAGAAGAAGCAAAGGCATATTGGGATAATGATTATCTAAGAAATAACTTAACTAAAATCTGTGAGTGCCTCCTAACCTTAGAGGGCAAAACAGCAGAAGACATATTTGGTTATGTAGACTCATTAAAACTCAAATCCTGTATGACTTTATTTTTAGAAGCGACAAAAGAAAAAATCTTTTATGATGTTTTAGATAAGTACTACAATCAAGAACCGCTTAAAGGAGGGGATAAACATGTCAATTGATAGACACAAAGTTTTTGTTAGTTATTATCACCAGGACGATCAATTTTACAAAAACGTCTTAGTTCAAATGCAATATTTCAATGAAGAAAAATGGAAATATGAATTAGTTTTTGACGATTATTCAGTCGGAGAAGGCGATATTGATGATAGCAAAATAACAGATGAAAGAATTAGAGTCATCATTAGGGATGAATATATAAAAGACGCGACGGTCCTTGTTTTGCTGTGTGGAAAAAATTCTAAATATCGAAAACACATAGATTGGGAAATACACGCTGCTATGTTCGATACGGAAAAGAATCCAAAAATGGGGATTTTGGTTGTTAACCTGCCAGGTGTTAACAACTATATTAGGGCGTCCGACGAGGAGGAAAAGAACATTATTGCTACTGGTGGAAATTGGGTTCATTTAAGGAGCAGACAAGAATTTGAGAAAGCTTATCCTTATATGCCAGAAAGAATAATAGATAATTTTATGGCTGGCCAAGGCATAACAGTAGTAAATTGGGATACAATAAGCAACAATCCAAAGAAATTATTAGCATTAATAGATAAGGCGTTTATAAGGAAAAATGAGAATGTTTATGATCATTCAAGGCCTTTAAAAAGGAGAAATTCATAATGGCGATTTTAAAGAAAAAAAGATCTGAAAAACTTTTCGATTTGCTAAAAAGGTTCAGATTAGAAAGTATAAACTTATCAACTAATTCTTTTGGCGTATCTCTTTCTTATACAAATTGGGATGCAGAAGCTGCGTGGATTCTCTACGTTGAATTGTTGACAAGAATAACAACCCAGCCTCTTCTTGAAGAAACCGGGATTGAAAAAAGTGCGTTAGACAGCGTTTATTCAATTTTTAAAACAAGCAGGGATGTTTTGAAGAATTATGGCAAAAACGCAAAGAGCTTCTCCAGGGTTGCTATATTGGTGTTAAACAAGATTCTCAGGCCGTTTACTTCAAAGTGGCATTTACTTTCAGAAAATGGAATTTTTGAAGATGAAAACAAATGTTTAGAATTTAGGTCAGAATTAGAAGATTTGAGGCTAAAACTTACTAGGTATGCCAAACTTCTTGCTGAAATGGCGGAAGTAGATGACTTGACGGAATTAGAAGAATAAATTTAGTCAAAAAAGCATTTTAAAAACTAGATTAACAAAGATTGTAAGCAAAAAAGGGCAGTGTTTCCTTTTTTTTGTCATCTTCAATAATTGAAGATATTTATTCAAAACTCTAATAAAAATACTGAAAAAGAGCCTTGAAATGTTATAGTTATTTCATCGATATTTGAAACATATTGGGCGTTTCCAATCTAGTTGGAGAAATAATTATGGCAAAGAAAGTTAAAGAACAAAAATCCATAGAACAAACCATTTGGTCGGCCGCTGATAAATTAAGGGGTGCCGTTGAACCGTCAGAATACAAGCACGTAGTTTTAAGCTTAATCTTCTTAAAATACGCTAACGATAAATTTGATGAACATAGAAAGAAAATGATTGACGCTGGTCAATCTGCATTCCTTGAAATGATGCCTTTCTATGTAAAGGACAATGTCTTCTTTATTCCAGAATGCGCCAGATGGTCATTCATCATGGAAAACGCAAAACAAGCCGATATTGCTATTAAGATCGATACTGCATTGCATGAAATAGAAAGCAAGAACGCTTCACTTTCTGGTGCTTTGCCTGATAACTATTATTCCAGACTTCACTTGGATTCAGGATGCCTTTCATCTTTATTAGATTTGATTAATGGAATCGACCTTCAAAAGGAAACGGATAAGGATGTGTTCGGTAGAGTCTATGAATACTGCTTGAAGGAATTTGCTTTGAAAGAAGGCAAAGGTAAAGGTGAATTCTATACCCCTAAGTCAGTTGTTGCTCTTCTATGTGAATTGATTCAACCATACTCAGGTATTGTTTATGATGGTGCTTGTGGTTCAGGTGGTATGTTCGTTCAATCTATGAGATTCGTTGATGAGCATAAAGGCAATAAGCGTAATATTTCCGTTTACGGACAAGAATACACAGATACAACAAGAAGACTTTGCAAGATGAACTTAGCTATTCGTGGCATCTCAGCTAATCTTGGCGAGTTAGCTGCAAATACATTCTTGAATGATAGACATAAAGACTTAAAAGCTGACTTTGCATTAGAGAATCCTCCATTCAACCAAAAGGACTGGAGAGAACCTACTGCTCTTATAGATGACCCTAGATGGAGCGGGTATAAGGTTCCACCTGTTTCTAACGCAAACTATGGTTGGCTTTTAAATACTCTTTCTAAATTAGGCCAAAATGGTGTTGGTGCGGTATTGCTTGCAAATGGAGCTCTTTCTGCTGATGGAGATGAATATGAAATCCGTAAGCAAATGATTAAGAATGATATGGTTGAAGCTATTATTGTTTTACCTAATAAAATGTTTTATACAACAGACATTTCTGTAACATGCTGGATTCTAAACAAGAATAAAAAATCAAGAATTGAACAGAGAGAAAATGGCGATGTTTCTTATCGTGATCGTTCCGGTGAAATCCTATTCATGGATTTAAGACAAATGGGTCACCCATATGAAAAGAAATATATCGAGTTTACTCAAGAAGATAGGGATATTGTTACCAATTGTTTCAAAGCATGGAGAGAACAATCTAATTCAAACGAATACGCTGATAAAGCTGGTTTCTGTCATTCGGCTTCAGCGAGTGAAGTAATTGAAAAAGATTACTCGCTAGTTCCTAGTAGATACATTGAATTTGATGATGAAACTGAAGAAGTTGATTATGATAGCAAAATGTCAGAGCTAAAAAATGAATTGAAAGACTTGTTAGTTAGAGAAGAGAAATCGAAAAAAGAGCTTCTTGAAGTTCTAAAGGAGCTTGGTTATGAGATATAAATTAGGTCAACTTATAGAACAGTATGATGAAATAAACGATAAAGGTGAATTTCAAGATTTGGAATCGTTACAGGGAATTAACAGTCTTAAATATTTTCAAGAATGCAAATCAAATAAGAATGACATTGATCTATATCGATATAGAATTTGTAGAAAAGGGATGTTTGCCTATAATAGGGCAACTTCAAGGAACGGAGAAAAAATCTCTATTGCTTATAGAGAAGGTGATGATTGTTTGATTTCTCCTTCATACTACTGTTTTAAGATTGTAAGAGAAGATTTGCTATTAGCTGATTATCTAATGATTTGGCTTAAAAGACCAGTTTTTGATAAGTATGCCAGATTTCACTCTTGGGGAAGTGCCACAGAGTTTTTTACGTTTGAAGATTTTTGCGATACAGAAATCGTTCTTCCCTCAATCGAAACACAACGCAAAATTGTTCACGACTATAAGGTTATTATTGATAGAATTGAGCTTCTAAAGAAAATAAACGAAAATTTGGAAAAACAAGCGTATATCATTTACGATAGCGAAGTAAAAGATTCAACTATTTATTGCAAAATAGAAGATATTGGTACTTTTGTAAGAGGTAAAAATATCACTTCAGAAGAAATGGTCGCAGGAGAAT
>JAKSLB010000056.1 GCA_024401435.1 Paludibacteraceae bacterium
TAGAATCGCTTCTCCGAAACCTCCCTGCCCGTCTTCTTGTCGGTTGTCGTAGTGCCGTTCTTTTGTAACCACCCGGAGTAGTATAAAATAAAAGGCTGTGTCCCAGTTTATGACTGATTTTTACGACAAACAGATTGCTACTAATCAAAAATGTCGTGGTTACATTGCCTTCAAAGGAATGAGTTTGGTTGGAATCCATTGTTTCTCAATCGATTGGAAAAAAGATACATTCAACCACATTATCAGTCATAAAGTAGGACAGAGCCAAATAAAAACTACTAAATCTCTATCCTCTTTTTGCCAGCCCCCCATGTGGCTGACAACGGGTGCCAGGAGGCTGGCTCCTATCGCGAAGTACATCCTACATCCCCTACGGCGAAGTCTTCGTGGAAGAGTCCTCAGCCGGCTGGCAGTCACCCTACTATTTCAATTCTAAAGAACTTGACGAGGAGACTGGGCTATATTATTATGGGGCAAGGTATTTGAATCCGACTGAGGCAAGATGGTTGAGTGTGGATCCGATGTGGGAGAAGTACGTTGGAATGAGTCCTTATAACTATTGTGCCGGTAATCCGGTGATGCTGGTGGATCCGGATGGGCGAAGTATTAATGGTGTAGACGAAGGGGATCTAAATTCTTTTAAATCTGATGTTTCAATTATACTAAAAGATGAAAAGTTTGAAGATTTCAAGAATTTATTAGTTGTAAACACAAAGAAAAATAAATTTGATAAAATTGATGTATCAAAGAAAGAAGAAGCACTGAATGGTAAGAATTTGTCAAACGACGAAAAAACGTTCATAGATTGTTTGACTAATGCTATTAACTCAGAAGATAAACATTATGTTAGTTACTATAGTAAAAGCGTATCAAAAAATATCAAAAGGAGTTTAGTGAGTCAAATAGCTAAAGAACATTCGAATCTTGCTTATTCTATGCGTGATAGCGAAGATCCTTTGTTGGCATTAGGGAAATATGTAGATCAATATGATAATGCTATTACCTTTTCTGCAAAAGAAGGGACTTCAACCTCTATAATAAAAAGAGATGGTGTTGATGAAGTAAAAACCGCAATAAGATCGATGCATGAAGTATTGGGTCATGGTGTTGCGTTTACGTATAAAAATGATAGAAGGTCTTCTACAAATAATAGTAATGCGGTTCGTATGGAAAATTTGGTTAGAAGGATCTTAAACCTTAACGCGTGGGATGGAAAGGGGCACCAAGGATTTGATTCTACCGAAATTTCTAATCCATATTCTAATCCATTAAAATGAAAAGAAAATTTTTTTTATTGATGATCTTTTTCGCTGTTTCCTGTCATGCTCAAAATGACATTGAACAAAGCCGAGAACTGGCTCGTAAAGTATCAAACATATTTGATACTTTGCATTGTGATAAAATAGTATTCTCAAGAACAAATTCTGAATATTTTGTTCTTGTTGGCACACCAATAATTCAAGAATATTATGTCTCTTTTAAGCAAGATACTGTTATTAAGAGGAAAACAGGAATTGATAAATATAAAAAAGAAAAATATATAAGGCATTTAAGAAAATACTACGAGGAAGCCTCTCCTATTTTCGAACGCAAAAATTATATGTATGGCTCTATTATAAGATGTCCTGATGATAGTGTTTATTGTGGGCATGTGAAAAAACAATACTTTGGATATTTTGACGATAATAACAATTTATTGCTTGAGTACCATACAATTGATAATAAATGCAAAATTATTAATGACGGACTTTGGCATTACTTGTTTCTTAGACTGCTGGATGAAAGTTGAGATTGGTTGTATGCATAAATATGCCTCCTTGCACATTTCCCAAAAATGTATCGCTAAGTGATGTGTGAGTTTGGGTGTGCAAGCAAACATGAATTTAAAAACGGCAAGCGATCTTTATCTTCTTTAATACCAATGAGCTTGGCATCAAGATAAGGGATTTCTCAAGGGCGAAGCCCTTGCCCCTCCACCCATGCGAGCCGTAGGCGAGCACATAGAAAATCAACAGGCTACGGTATGGATTTTTTGCTATATTTGCACCGTCGATTCAAAAAGAACCGGCTAGCGATCTATATTTTGAAACGCACTGACTGTAGCATCTCTTCATAAGTGGAGAACCAGTTCCCCCTTCAGGGGCTAGGGGGCTTTTCTCTCTTCAATTCCAAAGAACTCGACAACGAGACTGGCTTGTACTACTACGGTGCGAGATATCTGGATCCTACGGGAGCAATGTGGCTTTCCGTCGACCCTCTATTCGAGAAGAATGCTGGAATGAGCCCGTACAATTATTGTATGGGAAATCCGGTGAAATTGGTGGATCCGGATGGAAGGGATGTTCGTGTAAAGCCAGATAACACAAGTGAAGGATTTGAGTATACTGGTTATGTGGAGAATACAGCTGAAATAGAAGATGAGTATGTAAGAAATACTGTTCTCTCTTTGAACGAAAAATATTTAAATAATGATCCTGAATTGATGAGAGCTATAAATTCAAAAATAAAGTATTCTATTATGCCAAGAAAGTATGCTAAAGATAATAGTACTCAATTTGATGCTAGCACACAAACTATTTATTGGGATTGGAATAGAGGAATGATTCATTATAAAGATTCTGAAATAATGGTTCATTCTTCGTCGTCAAGATTAAGTCACGAATTGTCCCATTTGGAAGATTATGATATTTTTATGACTGCTCGAAAACTCTCTGATATAAAAGATATGATTTTAGAAACAGATTTAGAGTTTGTGTCAAAGTATTTCAATAATATGGAAGATAGACAAAAACTAATGAATGAAATTGGCCCCACTATATTCAAAGGGAATCAAGGAGAAGATAAAGCGGTAAGAACGGAATTTAAGGTAGGTAAAAGGTTAAATGAATTTACAGGCAAGTATTCAAGACCAGAAGGAAAATATAATCAACATAATCTTATGCCTATTGTTTTACCTTCAGTATTTCTTAACAAAGATGAGATTACAAATTTTAAGCAATTGGTTAAGTAAATTTTTTTTGTGTATGTTTATTCTTTTCCCATTTTTGAGAATAGAATCAAAGGAATACATAATAAAAGAATTTATATCTTTGGATACCATAACAAATTTAAAAAGTTTTGGAAGTTATAGTCCAGTAGGAGATTTTCATTATAATAGATCTCGTGTTGATATATTAGATGAAAAATCAGATGTCATTTTACGAGGATATATTAATAAAAAAGGAGAATGGATAGTTCATCCTTATTATTCTGCCTATGAAATAGACAAGAATATAAGGCGTAATTTTGATGGAGATTATCATGATGGCATTGCTGTGGTTTCTTTATTAGATTCTGATAATATTGTAAAATGGTTTTATATAGATACTTTAGGAAATAAATTGACAGATCAAAGACTGAATTGGTTGTACGACTTTGAAGATGGATATGCTTCTGTTTCAATATATATGAAGGGGGTGTATTATATTAACACAAAAGGAGAATTTCAAAATCGATTGAATTTCGGATTGGATCGTTATAAAAACATTTTTTCATATAAGAAAGATGGAAAATATGGTTTTAAGAGATTTGATGGGACGATTATAAAAAAAGCTCAGTATGATTCAATTGAATTTTGTGGATGTGGGTATGTAAATGTATCGAAAGATGGTGAGGTATTTTTGTTAGATACATTATGGAATAAAATTGAAGATATTAATGAGTTAGATTTGTGTGATGAAATGATAAATAAATATTCAACTCGAAATTGCTATTTGAATATAAAAAAAACTATTTCTTGCAAATATGATATTTTGGAACCTTTTTCTGATGGATTGGGTTGTGTAAAAGAAAAAAGTGGAGCAAGTGCTTATTTAGATAGAAATGGAACAGAGGTTATAAGATTTGATAAAGATACGGTCTGTTTTTCTTTTAATAATGGCTATGCTAAGATAATGGTAAACAAAAAATATGGGTTGATTGATAAACATAAAGAAATAGTGATACCCGTAGAGTATGATTATCTTGGGAATACTTATGAAGATGGTATTGTGTTGGTTAGCAAAGAACATAAATACAAATTTCTGAAAATAGAAATTGCTTCGGAGTGATTGCTGTATGATTATGGATTTTGAATATACTTATCTTTGTAGTCATCAAAAGAAATCTTTATAAATTCTGGTAATCCCAGATTGCAAAGGGCGGAACGCCCTTGCCCACACCACTTCCGCGAGTGCGTAAGCACGAGCGAATCCATCATCATCTCATTTTCTTCTATCATCCAGACCATCTGGGCTCAACATCTTACGTCACTGATGCCGACGGAAACATAGCCCAGCATGTGGAGTATATACCATACGGCGAAGTCTTCGTGGAGGAGAGAAACAATTCATTCTCAACGAACTACCTATTCAATGCCAAGGAACTTGACAACGAGACTGGTCTTTACTACTATGGAGCTCGCTATCTTGATCCTATGGGAGCGATGTGGCTGAGTGTGGATCCGATGTGGGAGAAGTATGCTGGAATGAGCCCGTATAATTATTGTGCGGGAAATCCGGTGAAGTTGGTGGATCCGGATGGAAAGGATATAGATGTTTTAAACCAAGAAAACACTCAGAATACGGATTATGGTATGTACGTATATATAAAACCTAAAAGAGATGAAGAAGGTGCTTATTACAAGCGAGGTAGTAATGGACAGGTTGATATGAGTGTAAGATATAGTTTGAACGATTGCCCTTCATTTTTAAAGACCCTAGGAGAAAATTTTGAAGATATGTGTAAAACAAATACGGGTTGGGAACTATTCCAATATTTTTCAGATAAAAATCATAATGCAAGATTTCAAAAAACCGATGGACAGAATACAATAAATGGTGATGGAAGTCATGTAATCCACATTAATCCTGAGAGTCGTGACAATATTCCAACAACAAAAGGAACCGAACCACAATGGAGTCCTCTGTGGATTTCTATTGGTCATGAAATGGCTCATCGTAAGGACTATTATATGAGAGGTGATGATATTTGTAATGCAAGAGTTATTAATGGAGTGAGTGTTTTTGGTGGAGAAAAAAATACAGAAATATTTGCTACTCATGTTGAGAATCAAATGAGAAGTGAAGCAGGCCTTCCTTTAAGAACTCATTACAATCAGAATAATCAGCAAACTCAGATTTTGCAGAGTTTCACTTTACAATTGGGGAGTCAGAGTACTACTATTTATAGACCGATTTCTACAAGAATGAAAACTAGTGATCCTATACCACAACCATATAGATATTAGAATATGAGACGAATTGTAATTATTTTCTTTGTGAGTTTCTTGTCTGAATATATTTTTGCGGGCGAAAACTTATTGTATGAATTATATAGCAACGAAGACATCGCACGAGAAATGTACTGGAATTCAACATGCTTGCATGCTAAATTGGAAATGGATAATAATGAACTTAAATTAAGTTCTTATGGTAATAGAATTTTTGGGGACACCATATTGATGGTGGAGTTGTATTCTAATGCACCTAATAATTCACCACTTCTATCTTTTTGGTCTTTTGATATTAAATCTGCAAATATTCTATATATCAAATCTGATAGTAGTGTCTTAGCAAAAATGCAAAAAAATGAAATGTCTTGTGACTATGAACTATATAGTATAATAAAGCAAAGAAAATTTGAATTATTAGAGAAGTGGGATCGGTGTATAATAGGAACTCCGACTGATACTCCAAGTGCAAAATATTTTGTTACAATGTTCTATAAGTATGATGATAGAGTAAATATAAGAAAATGGACATTCTATCGGGCTTCCGTAAGGCGAAGATTGATGGAAGAATACTTATTGGATATGAAAAATAAAGGGATAAATCTAGATTATTGGATGAGGGATGACTGATAAACATCCAATTAAAAACTTGTATAACCACTTATCTATTTGTTGCAAACATAAAAAATAGAAAGTATGGCAAGCAAAAAGAAGATGAGAACAAAAAATTCCGGCAACGGTATTGGATTTTTTTTTTGCTAACTTTGCAATTGTCAAGGTTATATTATGAAATATGGATTGTATGTAAATACGAGGATTGCAAAGGGCGGAACGCCCTTGCCCCACCACATTCCGCGAGTGCGTAAGCACGAGCGGAGTCATCATCTCATTTTCTTCTATCATCCAGACCATCTTGGCTCAACTTCCTATGTGACAGATGCAGATGGAAATATCGCCCAGCACATCGAATACATTCCTTACGGAGAAGTGTTTGTGGAAGAAAGAAACAATTCTTTCTCTACTAATTTCTTATTCAATGCCAAAGAACTTGACAACGAAACAGGTTTGTACTACTATGGAGCCAGATACTTGGATCCGACGGGAGCGATGTGGCTTTCTGTCGACCCTCTATTAGAGAAATATGCTGGAATGAGCCCGTACAATTATTGTGCGGGGAACCCGGTGAAGTTGGTGGATCCAGATGGTAGAGAAAATGCAATATATGTCATTGATCTTCAAGACAAAAACCGAGAGGACAAAATCGATATCCACAAAACTATTAATATGGCGAACCTTTATTTTGAGAACCTTGGATTAAACACAAGACTTTACGAAGTAAGTTCTGAAGATTTCAACCCTTCAATGATGAACAAAACTGATTCTTATGTTGTGGTAGGTAGTTATGACGAAAAGCAAAAATACCAAGGAAGAAATCCAATGAAAAAAGCATTGGATTTCCTCAAAAAACACATGGATACGAATGAGTTAAATTATTCTTTTAAGGATTGGTATGGAGGTGGTTTAAATTCCGAAAGAACATCAATGATTGGAGGTAAACAGACGAGTGAAATGGCAATCGATGGTAGTGGAGCTTACCAGTATGCAAAAAAAGATTTGAAAGTAGAACCTGAAAGCTATGCGGCATTTATAATTCTACATGGTGCTGGACATAATGCTGGCTACAGTCATGTTTTAAGTACTAATATACCCAACCGACCTTTAGGAACGTATGGTATAAACAAATCAAAATCTTGCTTTTAATATGTGGCGTATCTACTATTTGTCAATTTTAATATTGTCAATGTGTACATGTTATGCATCTGATTTATCCGCATGTGGTAAAGATTTATTTTCGGAAACATTTGTGCAGTCAAATCTCTATTGGATCGAAGTCAGTGGCTATAGAGTGTCCTTTCTATTGCCTTCAGATTTTTTGGAACATAAATCAAGATTTATAAATAGTAATACATATCAGAGCGATATGTATATAGATGCTTCCAACATCTTTAGGAAAAAAGATGATGAATCGTATTTTGCTGTTTCTCTATTCGATTATGGCAAATCCTGTAACATGGATTCTCTTATGAACGAGACAATAAGTAACCTAATGCCTTTGTTCGGTGATAAATGCCAATCTTTCTGGTATAATTGTGGATACCTAAATGGAGATCCTTATGTTATGGTATCAGATGTAGCTTCTGCATCATACACTGAGGGGAATAATATGATTAAGACATCTTGCTCTTTTAAAATTTTCCTTAAACAAGGGGTTTGTTTTCTTTTTTTGTATGATTCAATTTGTTCACGATACAACTTTCAGTACGAGAAAATACTAGACATTTTCAAATCAATAAAGATTGAGAAAGTCAAACAATAATCTTAGAAACTTATTACTGGTCTTAAGATAGGAAGAGTTCAAATACGCAATTATTTCTCAGGTTAGAGAGAACAATGACGAATTTGAACAATATACGTCAAAATAGTAATATGTGAATTACAACCTAAAGATTTGCCAGCCCCATGTGGCTGACAACGGCGAAGCCGTGCCAAGCCGTAGGCTCTTAACGCGAAGTACATCCTACATCCCTTATGGCGAAGTCTTCGTGGAGGAGTCCTCAGCAGGTTGGCAGTCACCTTACTACTTCAATTCCAAGGAGCTTGATGAGGAGACGGGACTATATTATTACGGAGCAAGGTACCTTGACCCGAGTTCGGCAAGGTGGCTATCTGTGGATCCAATGTTCGAGAAGTATGTGGGGATGAGTCCTTATAATTATTGTGCGGGAAACCCGGTGAAGTTTGTGGATGTGGATGGAAGATTTTCTATTAATGTTGAAGACAACTCAATATCTAAAGAACAATTTGAAAGATTTGAAAGTATAGTTCAAAACATTGGGGATTTATTTAAAATTGGGAACAAATGGGATGTCGACAAATTAAAAGAGTTGTCTAATATTACAGGGATAAATGTTGAAGATGCAAAAGAAGATTTGGCATATAATCAAGGACCTACTATATTTATTAGAGAAGGGAATGGAAATTGTTATGCAAGGGATAAAGAAATTGTAATAGATGCGAAAGTGGTGGAGGCACTGTCTAATGTTGACTTTAGTAAAAAAACAAAAAATGGATATAAAGAATTGTCAAGGATAGCATTAGGGGTTGCAATGTTAGTTCTTCACGAATATGGGCATTATGGTGACCAACAGACCAATGGTGGTTATAATACAGGTCAATTTATCCCAACAACAAAACAAAATTACGCAGACATTAATTTGGGAGATTCCTCTTTTAGCAAAAATAAAAAGGAAGGCAATCAATTTTATAAGATGTCCAAAAGTGGACATAGGGGAGATGATGTAACTCAAATTTTTGGTGTCAAATCGGTTAATTTTGCTGAACAAATGAAGATAGAAACCTCAAATTCTAATCAATACCTAAAAAACGAATTTATTCTGAGCAAATTAAAAATTAGTAAATAAATGAAAAGTTTGGTATTGGTACTATTCCTCATCCTGAATCCTTTATGTTCTTATTCTTTAAATGTGTGCGATGTTTATTCTTGTATTACAGAATACATAAGAGATAGTGTAAAAAGCTCTCTTGTTTTCGAGAAAATATGGATATATCCTCAAATAATACAAACTTATGATTCGTTGGATTATAAGTTTAATTGCAATTATGACGATTTGTATTTTTCGATATGCGAAGATAAGGAAAATTGTAATTATCCATTACTTTACCTTTCCCAATATACATATAAAGAAGAATATATATATGTCAATGCTTATTTGTATTGGATACCCCAAGTCCGATTAGAGTTGTTTTTTAAGTTAAAAAAGAAGCATAGTGATATTTATATATTAGAATGTAAGAGGAACTTAAAACTGTGAGTCAATTCAGCGAAGCCGTGCCAAGGGTCAGGAAAATATCGCAAAGTACATCCTACATCCCCTACGGCGAGGTCTTCGTGGAGGAGTCCTCGGCAGGCTGCCAGTCACCTTACTATTTCAATTCCAAGGAGCTTGATGAGGAAACTGGGTTGTATTATTATGGAGCAAGGTATTTGAATCCGACTGAGGCAAGGTGGATGAGCGTCGATCCAATGTTCGAGAAGTATGCGGGGATGAGTCCTTATAATTATTGTGCGGGGAATCCGGTGAAGTTGGTGGATGTGGATGGTATGTTTGATGAAGTCTCTGCTGACATAT
>JAKSLB010000057.1 GCA_024401435.1 Paludibacteraceae bacterium
GATGATGTCGCTTGGCCATGTGCCCGTCAAGACTGGGGCTGTCTGGTCTTTTCCCGCATAAGTAATTTCTTTTTCAAAACTATTGCAACCATCTGTGATTGTATAAATCATTGTTTTTGACCAATTACAATCACTAGTAAGAGTACCAGCTTTCTCTTCTGATTCAACTGAAATAGTTTTACCACAGGAAGGAGCAAATATATCGGCTGCCTCTACATTAGTTATAAAAGTAGGTATAGAAGCATAACATCCATCTATAGCTGTGTTACTAACTGGCCATTCTTTATCTTCCTTAACTGACGGTACAGATGGCTTACTTACATTATATTCATATACCCACTCATGACTATGGCCCGCACAATCCGTGTATGTGTATATATATTGTACTTTCCCTTCGCATCCATTATAACCACCTACTGTTGGTATTGTATAGGATGTTGGACCTTGTGGTTCTATCTTATCACCAAGCACTGTTATGTTTGGCAATAGATCTGATGATGGTTTTACTGCATCTCCCAAACATGATACCGTTACAGGGTCTGGTTGAGGAACAGTGAAATCCGCAATCTCAATTTTAATAGTCTGTTCACATGTTACGAAGTTTCCTTTCGCATCTGCTATCGTATAAGAGTAAGTCTTTTCTCCATTTGCTTTCAATTCTAATGCATCAGTTACTGATACAGAGAGGGCATCATTGGATGTGCAATTGTCCAAACCAGTTGCATATCCACTGACGATTCCTTTGATTTCTGTTGTAATATCATTTTTTGATAATGTACATACATCGGTATGTGTTCTTGTTGTATTGGTAGGACAAAGAGGTGCAGTTGCATCTTTTATACTAACCGTTGTAGTACATGTCTGTGTCTTCGTTGTTGATGCTGTTCCATTAGTTAATGTCCATGTGATGCTTTCCCCATCAGAGAACAACAAATCAGAAACGCCTGTCGAGCCAGTACCAGATTGAGATCCTTTTTTCCATGCATAACTACATGCATTAAATGTAGGAATCGTCAATCCCGATGCTTTACAATCTGTAGCTGTTGAAGTTGTTGTTAACGTCTCAGTTGTTTTAAACCCAGCAGGACAAATTGGTTGAGGAACGACAAAGGCAAAAGTCGTATCGTAACAACAACCTTTGTTTTCTAATACCAAAGCCACCCATTGGCCGCAAGGTTTGATGGTTTGACTTGCTATTTCAGCACTTGTACCAATATTTAATTTTGTATATCCAAAAGCAGTTGCCTTGTTATGCGCATCAACAGCCGTTTTAATTGCATCATTATTTCTTAAATCGAAAAGATACCATGAATAAGTTACCACCGCATCGCCAGTAATTCCCATTGTTGATGCAGCGGTTAGTTTTACGGTGCCATCAGTGTTATTAGATGGAGTGATACTCGCAGTGATAGTATAAGACTTCACTGTAACGGACAGTTCAGTCTCACCACCATACACTTTGATAGAACCTTCGGCAGGCATTTCGAACCCAGCAGGCATTTCGAAGGCAAAAGTTGCCGAGGCACCCGCATAGATTTTAGGTCCACCATTAAGGGAGAAGTAGTATGAGCTATAGCCAGAATCGGCATAGACATTTACTTTTCGATCGCCGTTCACGCAATAAGTGACCGAAGTTTCTGCCATTGCGTTACCCAAAGGTAAGATAATAGCGAAAGCCAAAGCTACCGATTTAGCAACTTTGGACATTTTTCCTATAAACTTGTTATTCTCAAAAAATCTGAACATATCCGTTAATTTTGTTCGTATCATGTGTATCTTATTTGTTTCGTGTTTATTTATCGTTGTGCGTTACATGCTTCCACCTGTTTTATAACAGTTACTTTTGTTTGGCAAGAGACTTCTTCCGCGCATCGTTTTGCTGTAATTATCACCTCATTTTCACCCAATGGTAAAGTACCCGTTATATTCGTACCTGATACAATTAAGCCATTATTTAATATCCATTCATCAGCTTTCCCATTCATCACTGTTGGTAATGAAAATGAAACAGTCGCACCTTCACTCGAAGTCGATAAAAATGCATAATTTGCACATGTGATTGACAACGGTGATGGTTCTATAATTGTGACAGTATACGTATCTCGACCATCAGAAACAACGTTTCCATTTTTTTCTTTCGTAACAACAATTGTATGAGATCCTTTTGTCAAACCAGAAATTTCAAATGGAACATTCTTTTGATTTGTTATGTCTAAATATGCTTTAGACATATCCGCATCAGCGGAGAATTTTTGCTGTCCGTTATCAATCTTGTAATAATATTTGTAATTAGAATCATAATTTTTGATTTCCATATATACTATACCGTCATTTCCATCTAAACAAGTTAAATGGGTAATTGAATCAATACGACTTACAAGACCTTCCTGATTAGCAATCTTTTGTTGTGCATTTAAAACAATGTTATAATTCGAAGTTGAATTCGATCCATTTTTTTTATTAATACGAAATGGCGTTGTTATTACGGAAGCAGGAGAACCCGACGTTCCATTTGAATAAGTATACATACCCTCATCACCAGATTCAGTTGTAAATTCACCAGCTGCAACATACTCATTATTTGCCAAACCATCGTATTGATAAGTAAGGTAATTATTAATCTGATTTTTAGTAAAACCAGTACGATCGTTTCTATTTCCACTTACAGGCGATACTAATGGAGTGCCATCATGTGTTTTTGCTCCTATACAATTGATGGTTAATGGTCGAGGGGTGACGGTATACGTCGCAGGATGTCTCACAACAACAGTATCATTCAATATCCGTGTGGAAACAGACTCTCTCCAGTAAACATATCCCGAAAGAATACCTCTATGTTCATAAAATGTTCCTTCTTCAACAGAAAGTGCGAAATCAACATTTTTTTCTCCAACATCAGTTATTCTTGTAGACACATCTAAATGCAATGTTTTACCAGTATATGTATAACGTAAAAAAAGCACTTCATAAGAAGGCCACCTTTCATATTTAGCTGAACCTAATATTTGTGAAGGAGAATGCCAATTACCGTCTTCATCTTGTTCAGCTTTTAATTCGTATGTTCCATATCCTTCCACTTTTACAGAAACGACATAATCCTGACCATGTTCAGTTCCATCATACACCCAAGTCTTTGACACCGGTGTAATTTCAATATTGTATTGAGCAAAAGAATTATCGACAGGTAAAAACAGCAATATCAGCATAAGAGATAAAATGCTGATAATCTTACTTTTGCAAGGCATAAAAGTATAAAAAGAAGCTATATATGCATATAGTTTCTCCTCCCCTTTGTTCCAAATTTCAATACTCTTCATACAATATTTTGTTTCAAAAAAATCAACTTTGCAATACTAGGTTTCCTTAGTTTCTAAGTTTACGAACACTTTTTTTCTAAGAAAGTGCAAAGATACGAGTTAATTTTTTAAAATATATTCTTTTTTTTATTTTTTCTCGTACGGGCGATGTACGGGCAATGTACGGGCGATGTACGGGCGATGTACGGGCGTATTGCATACGCCCCCACACCGATTATTCATCATGTCCACAAGCATCGGCACGTTTTATGACGGTGATGGTGGTTGAGCAATCCACCTTTTTATCACATTTCTTCGCCGAAATTGTCACAGTCGTATTACCGAAAGGTAAAGTACCAGAGATTTTTCCTCCAGTAGTTGACAATGCTGTGTTATTAGTTGACCATTCGACAACGCTTTCCGCAGGAGTCACTGCAGGGCAATCGAATTCGATCTGTCCATCTTCCGATAAGAACGCATAATTAGCACATACAAAACTGAAATCGTTAGCAGGTATAATCACATTCACCGTTTGTTCACCAATATTACCTGCTTCATCTTTTACTTTGACGACAACTGGGATTGTCTGTTGAGCATCTGTTTGAGTATATTCAGTACCTGCTAATACGCTCTGTTCAACAAATGTCAGATGGGTTTTGTCTGTGCAATTATCCGTTGCAGCTGATAATGCAACTGTTGACAAATCAGGAATTTTGTACACACAACCATTCAACGAAAAATCAAGCAAACTATCTGAAATAGAAGCAAGTACAGGTGCAGTAGAATCAGTCACCAAAACAATTTGAGAACAAGTATCAGAAATATTAAGAGACTCAACAATGCCATAATTTTCAGATGTCATCAACACTTTCCAATAGATGGTATTTTCACCCAAAGGAAGAAGGATGCCCGCAGTTGTATCCCAAGGTGTATAAGCATCTGTTTCATTTAACTTATAGGAGTAAGAATAGACCGCATCAGGCACACAAGAAGAAGCCTCAGGGCGTAAGCGATAAAGCATTTGGCATTCATCATCTGCTTTCACAATAGATTTATCCAAACATTCCAATGAAACGGAGGTATTTTGTTCCGTAACATATCTAACGGTATCTGGGCAAGCATTTTGTTCATTTTTCACAATCAACCAATGTTCCTTATAGGATTTATCCATGGTAAACTGTAAAGAAGACTGGTTTGCACCTGTAATAGCGGTTGGCACATCATTTTCCACATTATACCATTGGATATTGGTATACTGAGCAGGGATGTTAGCCTTTAAAATATGGTCTTTACCGATACACTCGTATTGAGTCTTGCCAGCTTCCATTTTTTCCAAAGCAGGGAAATAGTCGATAGTAAATCCGAAAGAGTAACCATACGGATGGGCGCAATTCACTTTCGGATATCGTTTAGCCTCATCAGCAGGATCGGTATATTTTTTAGCACTGTCCGTATAACTTTTGCATACCCAATCGACCATTGCACTATCCTTTGCCACGATAGCACGCATCTGGACACCCGGATCGACATCCAGCATAGCGATACGGCAACTATCCACATCATGATTTTGGCCATTAAAATCCACCCAAGGAGAATTTGCATCTTTTCTATATTGATAACGATAGTAAGGGTGATCATAATATTTTTTGATATCACCACCCACAGAAGCATAAAGAGTGATGGTATCCGATTCCGTACCACAGATAACGACACCTGTTTTTGATTCATCCACCACTTTCGGATCATCTGTGATTTGCAAAGACGGATAACAAGCTACTGCTGAGATATCATCGAAACGCACATCGTTACCATATCGCTGCTTTTTGTTATTAATCAACTTCATACGATAACGGACGTTTTTCTCCATCTTGAAGTAGGCGGAAAGGTTCACCCACTCGTCTTTTCCGTGGTTCGGATTAGGGACGTCACCCGAATAGAAAGACGCCTTCAGTGCATCCTCAGTTCCACCCGCAGTGAGGGACCAAACCTCCATTTTCACATTCGGCTCATGAAGACGAGTGCTGGCAGACCAGTTAGTAGGGTCACTATAATTTCCCGTATTATTATTGGTTCCTCCTTGAACACCCGCAATGTAGCAAGACAAATAAACCAAAGCTCCGTCACAGTCACGTGCCGGAATATCTCGTTGATAGAAAACCGATCCTATTTCATTGGCAAAATTGACCACCAACATACCGCCGGTACCATCCCCAGAAGTATGGTCATAATATTTATCTTGATTAAAATTATTACTTGCGTCTGAGCCTAATTTTACGATAGCGTAATAACCATCTTGAGCATCCCAATCTTGAGCATCCCTATTCAGAAAATATTCATGATTGACAACAGCCCCATTCTGGTCCTTTACGGCATATTTCGTTCCATTGGCATCTGCTTGTATACTTTTGGATACCCCATTATCCGATACATAAGTGTATGTCCTCCCATTGAACCAACCGAAATCATCATTCCAAATCACATCCGAATCTTTAGATTTGCAAGAGAATTCCACACGCACAATACAATGCTCCGTTTGAGCTTTTCCAGCACAATCCGTGTATTTTATTTCGTACTCATAAGTAACATCTGCGGAAGGAACCGTAAAGGTATTGTTACGGACTTCCGACACCTTATTATTCGAAGCATCCGGCCAAGTCCATTTTCTATTGTCATTCTCACTTGTACCATCAGCCGTAGGAATACGTTGATGTAAAGCAGTGATAGTTCCACCTTTTTCATTATTAATAGTTTTTAATCGAATGGAGTATTGCGTTTCTCCTTCTGCAACATAAGAATTTAAAGTTGGGCTTTCTGTAAATTGCTGAGTTAAAGGATTACCTAAAGCATCTACAACTTCAATGAATATACTACAATCCGCTTTAGAAAGGGTAAGAATATTAGAATAACAATCACTACCCATATGAGTAATTCTTATTCGATAATACTTATAAGAATTTTTCGAATAAGTTAAATTATACGAAGCCTGATTTTGTCCATCAATATCCGTCCACGAATTTTTATCATTTTTATCATTTGAGCCCTGCCAATGAATAACAAAATAATCTGTATAATCGCATTGATCCATTTTCAAGCGGACATTTTCCCCCCAAACCAAATCAGTTGTTTTAGAAGCAGAAATAACAGCGCAGTGACTTGACTTATAGATAGCCACATAACTTACAGCCGTTTTATTCACATTAAATGTGAGAGGATTATCAACACGAGTGTGATTAGGGAGTTCCCAATGGTCGAAAGTATAGGTGACTTGTTCACCATTAACTTTTTTTGTTATGGTTTGAGATCCTGTTGTTACAGACGCAGTCATATTCTCACCTGTAGGAGAAGTAGAATCAAAATAATAAAGATTTTGATTACGACTAATGCCATTCCCAGCAAAAACAGCAGACAAATCTTCCCCATCATTTCCCTTGGCAGTCAATGTAGCATAGAAACGACCAGATTTATAGATAGCAACATAAGTATTTGCATGAGCCTCATCTTTGTTAAATACTAATGATGATGAACCAACAGGAGATTCATTAAGTTCCCAATGGTCAAAATAATAGGATATATCATTATTTCGCACCTGTTCTTGAGGAGTAACATCAGCATTTTCAGTTTGAATATTATCCTGTTTCGGCGTTTTTGTAAAAGAATAAGAATCTTGAGTTCCTTTTGATATTGTAGGAGTAGAAGATTCTAACGTAAATGTCAAAGCTGTTCCATCATTCCCTTTTGCTGTCAACGTCGCATAATAGGTAGTTCCCTTGACTTTGTAGACGGCGGTGTAGTAGGTGTAATTGGCAGTACGGTGAGGATTTCTATTACCTGTTGGATTCCCCCAAAAACTGGTATTACTATTTGTAGTGGTCAAAACAGGATTTTGCACAGATCCTGTGGTCCAAGTCGCATCGCCATAATTCCAATTATTATTTTGACGAGTACAAACCTGCGAACCATTTGACATGCTCTCCCAATGGTCAAACTCATAAATTGTACCTTCATAGGTAATATCAGGCATATCGGTAGCCAATTCAGCCGCAGTGAACGTGGTAGAGAATTTGGACACCGTAAAACCATTTTTAATACCCGATGTTTCTTGCGTGTTTTCGTATTTCAAAACAGGATCTGATACATAATTCGCCCTCGGTATCTCCACCCCCTCATCCGTCATAGCGTTCATCCAGAAATAGGACTTAGTCTTATAAATAGCAACGTATGATTTTGTCTTATCCTGCGTGAAGGTGAGCGTATTGCCGGAGACGACCGTTCCTTCAGAGGTTTCCCAATGATCGAAAACGTAGGTAGTGGTGACTCTATTTCCTACTGTACCTGTAGTTACATCAAATGAAGCATTTTCGACATTGACAGTCACATCCTGCGTGGAAGAAGAACCTGAAGAAATCGCAAACGAATAGAGATGATTTGCATCTTGACTCCAAGACGGAATGGCAGGAGTTGAGGTTAAAGTGCCCATCTTGTTAGTGCAATCGGTATTCCCATATTTCGCCGTTAATTTCGCATAATAGATGTTGGCACCCAATTCATACGCACCGACATCTATCGTGCCAGTAAAACGAGGATTCCCCACTATATCAGTAGAGAGGGTGCTATTGGCAGTAAAGCATGTATTATTTCCTCGATTAATACAGTCAGTAGAATTGGCTGTTAGGGAATAATCAGAAGATAGGTTTGGATTAGTAGTTACACAATTTGAATAGTATGGTCCATTCCAATATATATCATTTGAATTACCCCATATAATCGAATTGTACAAATAAGAAGTACCAGATATTCGAAAATATCCATACAAATTACTATTGGAAACAATAGTACAATTTATCACATACGAAAGATCATATGCTGCTACTGCTTGTGGATTGTAGATTCCACTCTCTTTCTCATTCTCCGCCACTACGCAATTCACCATTCTACCCTTCAAGTACACCACACACGCACCGTCTTTATTACGAATCGTATTCCCCGTAATCCTGCAATTGCTGAGGACGGAACTAGCAGAAGAGACATAGACGATACCATCGTTGTTGTTCGTATTCGTACACCCCGTAATCTGTCCGCCGGTAAGGGAACCGCCGTTTAAGTAAACTGCCGGATAGCCCGCCACATTGGTGATTTTGGATGAGGCATCCATAATAAGTTTGGAAGATGTGCCAGAAATGGTTATAAAATATTGAGAAGGGTTTTTCCCGTCTCCATCCAACACAACGCCATCCAATGAAACAGTAGATTGGATTGTAATTCTTTGATTGTTTCCTGCACTCTTAATGGCATTTCCATTACCCTGAATTGTAATGTTTTTAGTCCAAGTAATATTTCCACCCACATTCACATCGGACGTTAATATTAGAATATCACCATCATTTAGATTTCCATTAGCAGCGCTTAATGTGGTATAAGTTTGTTCTGTCCCTATTGAGATAGTTTTAGCCAAGGCACTACTTGAACATAAACCTATTAACATCAGCAACATCAAGACCTTCCCCACCCCTTTTGTAGCAAGAGCAGAGCACGCATTGCACGCTAAACTAAAATCCCTAAAAGCAAGTTTTGTAAATACTCGTTTCATATAATTAAATTTATCAATGGCAGAATGAAAGAAAAAAACAAAAAAGCAGAAAATCCTTAATCAAAGAACTTCCTTTTTTGCCTAAATTAATTATTTAATTAATTGGTTTTCAGTCATTTCACCATTTTATCTTTTTCAATACTTTTGTTTCCTTTTCCTATATAAATGAAAGTGCAAAGTTAGAAAATTCCTCGTCAATTATCGAATTTTTCCATCTGCGATTTGAAAAAATCTTTTATTTTTTGTTGAGGTGTTGTCTTTCAGATAATTTCATGTGTTATTTTTTTAATTGGGGGGAAATGGGTTGTTCTTAACAACAGGGTTGTTGATGTGCAACCCCGCTGGGGTTGTGTAACATCACGTCACGAACGCGTGCTATTGATAGGGAACCCCGCTGGGGTTCAAATCCACATCAGGGGCAATGTTGACAGGTGACCGCCTGCGATTTTCCCAACAACACATTGTAATTGTCTTTATTACAATCGTTTCCACACATCCCTTTCCCACCTCATCCG
>JAKSLB010000058.1 GCA_024401435.1 Paludibacteraceae bacterium
GTATCAACATTGTGAAAACCATTGATAATCAACTCTCTTTGTTTTGAAAGTTTTCATCGAACTCACGTTAAATAACAAAGAGACGCGTCTAATTGACGTGCCTCTTTGATGTATAACTGACGACATTCATCTGTGTTGCCAACAGTATAAATGATCATCACACACTGTCCGTTCGCAATATCCTCCAGACTTGTTTGAATGACCACATGTATGACATTCATCATCAGTGTATTCATAATATGAATCATCGTCTACATTATGGTCGTCATCACCACAAGCTGTCATGACTATTGAAGATATCAATACTACGAAATAGATGGAATGTCTCATATTGCGAGTTCTATAAATCCTTAAAAATTTCTGTCGTTGTATGGTGTATTTTCATATCCATCAGCATTCAACTTGGCAACAAACCTATTCAATATTGCCAACCATGATTTTTGAAACAAATGAGTTTTACCAAACCACCTAACCAGGGATGGACTAATTGCATAATAACACTTGACAAAGATTCTTCCATACCATGACTCATACAAAGTATAGTCTCGGAATCTTCGCAATGTCCAAACCTCAGGACAATCATACGAACCATAAACAGCCGTTGCAATATAACATCCTCCATCATTGGGATTATTGTCGTCTATCTTGAAATATCCGACCTTGTAATTCGGATTGTATTTCTGAACAATAGCTCCTTTTTCAAGAATCATTTGTTTTTCCTTGCTGAAGTCCTCTTGACACAAAAGTTTTGTTGCTAATCTCTTATGATATTCAATTCCTGTTGAATATGCATGAGCAATATACTTCCCGTACTTGTCACCCCAATACGATTCTATTGTTGCTGCCCAAAAATACATTATTTTTGTACATTGAGCACAAATTTCTACATACTCTGGTGCATAATTGATAGATGTATTCATACATTCCAAGAAGTGTTGGTAAGATGCATTATGAAACATCTGTGTGATTTCTGCCAGTTTTTGAGAGATTTCAGACACTACACTCTCTAATTCGGCGTTTATGTTGCCATTATATTGGGTAGCAATCATTTCGCCAACTACAGCCACATTATTCTTAACATTCGTTGCTGCTGACAAAATGGCTCCCAGTTTACATGACATTGCCTGATAGTATACAGAATAGAAATTTGGTTCCCAGTTGTTAGGGTCTTTGGGAAGTATCATATCATAATACTTCTGTGCGTTTTCGGTATTTGCAGTATCCTTTGCTCTTCTTGCGAGAGTATATAGATTTTCTAATTCATTTGAAGTCGCATTCTCTTGCTCCTTCTCACGAGTCATATCTTCAACCATCTTATTGGTCTCTTCTACCGCTATTTTCATTGCCTCTTCTACAGTCATTCGGTTACAGCAATATGGGCAAAACACCTCTCCCTTTTGCTTGTCAGTATCAAATTGAATTTTTTCCCTACATTTAGGGCATGTCATGTCTACAACCATAGTATAATTGTTTGTTAAACTGAAAAATCTATCGCCACAGTCTCAACTGAATACAATATTAATCAAAATATTGGAAACAATATGAATAAAAACCTAACAAATTGTCAACCAAAAGAAAAGAGGCCCCGTGTTTTAAAGATATATAATCACAATTATGTTAAATCATAAAGGGTTAATAAAAAAGATTACTCTTCAGATGCTTTTGGTGCAATAACCTTCTCATCTGTTTTAAAGTTGTCACGCAATGCGTACAACACAACACCTATTAATACTAAGGTGATGATTGACAGAATAACTGCCGTCTTTGTCTGATTCATAATGTATTTGTTTATTGTTTAACTGGAACAAATATAAATGTGCTCTTTATTGTGCTGTCACTATTTGTCAGTATTTGTCTATAATGTAACAAAAAAAGGTTGGCGAACGCCAACCTCAATACTAAACTTAAATGAATTTATTTGTTTTTTATATAGCCTTTTACAATGCTGTCTATATAAGTTTCGCTTACATTAGAAATCTCAGATTTGTCATATATACAAACCAATAGAATATTTGTCTCTTCATCATGTATTAACAAATCTAAAGAAATCAACCTTGCTCCACCTCTTTTCCCTCCTCCTTTAGATTTTATGCAAAGTCTGTGTTTCTTGAATCCATTTCCCAAGTCAACAAATCCTATTTTTGGAAAATTTTCCTTGAATGATTTTATGTCATCAGGAAGAGACTTGTATTTTTTCTTTAGCCTTTTGTATTGTTTTTCAAATTCATCTGTGACAAAAAACGAATATCTCATAATATTTCATCCAGTTTTTTTAAGCCTTTTACAGATTTTGTTCTTTTTATTTCCATTGCTTGATTCAATGATTTATGCAAACTATTTTTGATTTCTGTTTCATCTGAAGGCACTTTATTAGTTTCTTCTTTTTTAACAGTAAAGATAGGCATTGACAATATTAAGTCAATAAACTTCTTCGCAACTGTGTTTCTTGCGTCATATTCTAAAGTAATTGTAGCCATGATGTTTTTGTTTTTCTTGCAAATTTATTCCTTTTCATGTAAGACAACAAATTTCATACATAAAAACTCAACAATCTTAGGCGATAGAATATGAGAATTCTTGTCATAGCCGATTTCATACAAATCTGTTTCTATTCGTTTGATCCACCTGTTAAGAGTACGAATAGAAATTCCGACCATGTTTGCAAATTCTTTTTTTGACATTGACATATATCCTAACTTCCGAATCATTACCACAACTTGATTCGTTTATAATAATAGGATCCTGTAGTGATTTTTTATTAATCTCAGCTTGCGCAGTTTTAAAGATATATAATCACAATTATGTTAAATCTTTTGTTGTTGGCGAATTTGTTGTATATTTGCATCTGGACAGTCATTAGCAAACTTCGGTAGCTTGAGCCCGGAGCCGATGCTTTTGGCTGTTCCTTTTTTTAGTACCATATTGCAGATTCTCGAACAGTTCTAGTAAGTGCATATAACCTAAAGAATCTTCTGTTGTCTTCCATTGTTACTACATTTTCTTCAATATTAAAGTAATAAGTTTCATTCCCTATATTAAACTGATAATAGTAATAAGTATTAAAGATATATAATTTCAATTATGTTAAATCAAAGAAACTCATCCCCCCCAAAAAAAAGAGGGCTAAAGTATACAGTATCAAAGAATATCCAATGTGGATATTAATTCCACCTCCCCATTCGTAAATTCAAACGCCAATCCGTCTTCTTCATCTATCGGCGTTTTGCAAATCCATCCGATTTTCCCCAAGAAATCCATATACAGTTCGGTGAATGTCACAAGAGACATCACACTGTCTTCCGTTACATTTTCCTTGTTCAACTTTTCTGGGATTTGCAGGTATTCTATTATATCCTCATAATCATCCAAATAGTATTCCAGCATCTCCTTCTTTACGTCATTCCAGAACCCTGGTTTCAATTTAAGATAAGCTTTATAGGCTTTCCTCATCTCATCATTGACCTTCCGATCATTTCCTGATCTGATCACAAAAGGCAATGTCAGTATTTCATCCGCCACCTTGACCACTACCAGACTTTCGAAGCCCAAATAGGATGAGAACAACAATCCCATCACTTCATCCTTCACTATCTCTTTTTCACTATAGTGACGAAGGTCCGAGTCGCACATGATGTAGGGTTTATCGTCAGAGAGAAGAACCCCTATGTAAGAATCATTCCAACTTGTGTGGCAAATCCATCCGTAATTACCCTTTCTGTCGATGAACAGCGTCTTAGGAAGCACTGACTCCACAAAAATCTTTTGACCTGTTTTAAGCATGGCCTCCGCCTTCTCATCGCTACCCACGTAGACCCCGAGCATCAACTTGGTGAGTTCATCGAAATAGAGGCTCTTCTTTTCCAAATATTGGGCATACGCTTTCTGCTGTGCGGGAGTGATTCCCTCTTCCGCACCGCCTTCCAACTCGATCTCCAAGTTTTCCAACTTCCCGAAGAACTTGTTTCGCTCCAATCCCTTCCATGCCTTCTTCCCGTCATGGACCAAAAGTCCGAGAGTGGGATCATTGAGCTTGTGGAGATTTTTAAGTTGTGTTCTGGAAATCACGCGAGGTTCCGATTCGGACAAAAGAACAGCCAAGCCATTTTCCTTATCCCAGCAACAACCAAAAGCATATCCGAAACTTCCGTCTCTACAGATGAACAAATACCATAAAGTTACTCCACCTCCGTAAAGTCCTTTCTCTGTAATAACATCCTTATGACAATCCTCTGGCACACCTGAGACAGAATGTTCGATGTACTCGTAGTTCCATTTGTAATAGTCCAAAAGCAAATCCGTCACACAGCTTTTGTACTTTTCTTCATTCTGCAAATAGGTTTGGTAGGCTTCTCTTTGCACATCAAGAATGCCTTCTTTGTTAATATCTTGGATTCCAAATTTCAAATTTCCATCGGAATTTAAAAGTGGCACGTCCATACGTCCAACCCATGCACCATTTTTATATTCTAAAGTGCCTAAAATTTCGTCTTCCATTGTATTTTACTTTTATTGTTAAATTTTAAGAAATTGTTTAAAGCATTTGAGTCTGAATTATTCGTTTTATCTTACCACCTGTGAATTCGAACGCAAGTCCGTCTTCCTCATCGGTAGGACTCTCGCAAAACCATGCGATTCGGGCTTTGGTGGAGATAAACAACTTTGTGAACTCCAACATGTCCAAGACGTTTTCTTTCGAAACATTTTCTTTTTCAAAATGTTCCGGTATCAGAAGATTCTCCTCCAATTCGTCGTAAACACTCATATAGTAATCAAGCATTTCGTCTCTCATTCGGGTCCAGAAAGTGCCTCGCATCATCAGGAATGTGAGGTATGCCTGACGCACCTCTTCGGTGATTTTCCTTTCGTACATGGAGATGACAAGAGGAAGCGTGTAGACCGTATCGACCAATCTGACCACCACAATGTTTTCGTATCCCATGAAACATGGGAAGAGTATACCGAGAACATCATCTATCACTTTCTCTTCATTGGCATAATTCCTCATTTTATCATCGGATATGATATAAGGTTTGTCTTCAGATAAGAGGACGCCTATGTAATCATCGTCCCATTCCGTGTAAACATCCCAGCCATAATTTCCTTCCCTATCAATGAATAGTGTCTTAGGTAATGCTGTCGCCACAGTGACCTTGACTTTCCCTTGAGCGTTTACCATCTCCGTAGCCCTTATTTCATCACCAGTGTAGACGGTAATCATCATGGCAGAGAACTGCTTAAAGTACTCTTCCTTGTTTCTCAAATATTTCTCGTATGCCTTCTGTTGGGCAGGTGTGATACCCTCTTCGACGGATCCCTCCAATTCTATTTCCAAATTCTCCTTCTTGCCGAAAAAGGAGTTTCTCTCCAAACCTTTCCAGCCATTATCTCCGTCGTGCACAAGAAGCCCCAAGGTTGGATCATTGAGCTTGTGAAGATTCTTAAGCTGGGTCCTGGAAATCACGCGTGGCTCCGATTCGGACAAGAGGACCGCTATGCCATTATCCACATCCCAACAGCAACCGAAAGCAAATCCGAAACTGCCGTCTCTACAAATGAACAAATACCATAAAGGAGCCATTTCTAAAACTTCTTTTTCTGTAACGACATCTTTATGATCGTTCTCTTGCAAATCTGATACAACATATGAAATGTACTCGTAGTTCCATTTGTAATAGTCCAAAAGCAAATCCGTCACACAGCTTTTGTACTTTTCTTCATTCTGCAAATAGGTTTGGTAGGCTTCTCTTTGCACATCAAGAATGCCTTCTTTGTTAATATCTTGGATTCCAAATTTCAAATTTCCATCGGAATTTAAAAGTGGCACGTCCATACGTCCAACCCATGCACCATTTTTATATTCTAAAGTGCCTAAAATTTCGTCTTCCATAATATTTTACTTTATTATCCATTTATGGTCATAAATCATTCGCATTTTACTTATCCAATGATCCATTACTAGTCTTAAGTTTCTTCACATTAAACGTTCGTTTGGCGCGTTTCTTATCGTCGCTTTTCAACATATGTTTTTAGCTCGATGATGTCAGATCCCATTCGTCAAATTAGATACAAGCAGCCTGTATTTCTCCGACCTTTAGGAGTTTCTTGTCACGGAAACAGACTGCGATGCCATGATCCGGATCGAAATCACATTCCCCAGCGATTGAAATATCCGGAGCATTTTCGCAACTTTTACTGAAATTGACGTTCAAATAGACCGTCTCAAATTGAAGCTCCTGTAGCAGACCCGCCTTGTCCACTTTCTCGCAGTGCCCGTCATCAATGGCGTTGCGGTATGCAAGCAACCGGTTTTCTATTTCTTGAATGTCGGCTTCTTTTATTAGCCACTTCACCAAATCATTTTCTTCATCCGTCAACTTGCAATCGTCGTCTTCGTAATCATCTTCTTTGGCATACTCTATGCGAAACGGAATCATCTGCCCAAGAAGTTCAATATAGATGGAATCGCCAAGATACCATTTCTTCTTCCTTCGAGATGAGACCACATCCTTATAATGATAAAGGAAATCATAGGATCCCATCTTCACCTCTCCATCGGAAAGAATGACAGAAATATAACTACCATTCCATGCGGTGTAACATTTCCAACCATAGTTGCCTTGCCGATCGATAAAGATAGTTTTAGGGAGTATCTCATTATTATACACAATTTTCGCTTTCCCCATCATTGCCTTAAAGAAAGTATCTTTCTTCGCCAGATAATCTGCATAAGCCTTTTGCTGTGCGGGAGTGATTCCCTCTTCCGCACCGCCTTCCAACTCGATCTCCAAGTTTTCCAACTTCCCGAAGAACTTGTTTCGCTCCAATCCCTTCCATGCCTTCTTCCCGTCATGGACCAAAAGTCCGAGAGTGGGATCATTGAGCTTGTGGAGGTGTTCAAGCTGGGTTCTGGAAATCACGCGTGGCTCCGATTCGGACAAGAGGACCGCTATGCCATTATCCACATCCCAACAGCAACCGAAAGCAAATCCGAAACTGCCGTCTCGACAAATAAAGAGATACCATAATTCTATCGCATTATAGAGTTGCTTATCTGTAACAACATCCTTATGATAGGTTTCGTCTATATCAGAAACATAACTGGCAATAAATTCATATCTCCATTTGTAATAATCCAAAAGGAAATCCGTCACACTATTTTTATACTTTTCCTCATTTTGCAAATAGGTCTTGTAGGCCTCTCTTTGTACATCGAGGATACCTTCTTTATTGACATCTTGGATAACAAGTATCAAATTCCCGTGAGAATTGAGAAGTGGAGTTTCTGTGCGTCTAAACCAAGCATTGTTTTTATACTTCAAAGCGCCAAAAAAATCATCTGTTATTAAATCTTCCATTTTATTTTTTTTAATTATTCTTCAAATGCATTCAATCCTCTCTTACTCAATGTGCCCTCGCTCACAGGAGCAGAAGCATTTTGTGTAGAATCGAATATATCATTCATTTTTCCACTTTCTTTAGAGATACCACCACTGTGGTCGATATTTCCATGTAAGATAGTAGGGACCTTCTGCATGGTCTTGCCATCCTGTTTTTAGGCATCATATCCACTCATCCACTCCCAGCGGAGCTCCTAAGTCGTGCCATTTCAGCCACACGCCATCTTTCTTATGGAAAGCGATTGGGGGAGATTCAAAAGGAAGACACAGTTTAAATTACATTCTCCTTTCATATGATTTCATCTTGACCAATCAATTCAATTTTCTCCTTGGTAAACTCGAATGCCAAACCCGTCTCGGTGTCAGTCGGGCTTTCACAGAACCATGCGATGCGGCCGTCATAAACCAAATACATTTTTGTGAATGTCAAAATTGTCATCACACTATTTTCATCGACATTATCCTTGTTCAGACTTTCTGGTATTTCCAAATAATCTTTAAATGACTCATAACTACTCAAATAATAGCTGAGCATCTCTTTTTTCATGTCATTCCAGAATGTGGGTCTCATCTTCAAAAAGGTTTTATACGCCTTCCTTATGTCCTCGTTGAGTTCCTTTTCATTTTCTGTTCTTATCACCATACGCATAGTCCGTACATCATTCATCAACCTGACAACTACCACATTCTCGAATCCCGAATAGCAGGGGAACAACAATCCCATCACATCGTCCTTCACCTTTTCCTCCTGACGATAATTGCGCAACTTTTCCTCATTCAAAAAATAAAGTTTATCATCCGAGAGAAGGACGCCCAAACAAGATTTACTCCATTGCGAATAGCATATCCAACCATAGTTACCCTCTTTATCAATAAAAAGCGTCTTAGGAAGAATCGACTGCACCATGATTTTCTGCCCCGTACTCAACATATCATCGGCCTTCTCATCACTACCCATATAGATGCCCAACATCATTCTAGATAACTCGTTGAAGTAATCCTCCCTCTTCATCGAATATTGATTATAGGCCTGCTGCTGTAGAGGAGTGATACCATCTTCCACACTTCCCTCCACCTCGATTCTCAGGTCTTCGTCCTTGCCGAAAAAAGCATTCTGTTCCAAACCAATCCATGCGTTCTTGCCATCGTGCACCAAAAGACCACAAGCATCATCGGTGAGTTTGTGAAGATTGCGGAGCTGATCAACGGTGATAATCCGTGGTTCCTTTTCCGAGAGGAGGATAGCAATGGAATTATTTTTTGTCCAACCACATTTACAAATCCAACCATAATTGCCTTCGTTATCAAATAATAAAACGAGAGGCGCAATGGTTTTCATTATAATTTCGTCATTAATATTCTCCTTTAACAATGGTGAATTTTCAGAAAATTCCACCCTCGACTGAATATCCTCGTAATTATAAATATATTCATTCAAAAATATCTGAGGCATTTGTTTTAAGTATTTTCCTCTTTGGGAAAGGAAAGATTTATATGCCTGCTTTTGCACTTCCAACGAAGAATCTTGGCTATCAGACATTATCTCAATAGAAATGTCTCTGCTCTTACCATACACTTCTATGGTCTCCTTCCTTATCCAAGCACCATTCTGATACTCAATATCACCCAATATCTTATCTTTCATATTCAGAAATTGTTTAAATTTAATTAAAAACTAATTTGAGAGACCTGAAAAATTTCTTTCTAAACATATTTAAAATATTGATTATCAGTTTGATAAGTGGATAAAAATTCGTAACTTTAAAGGTACGAAAAATAAAGAATTAAAAATCGACGAAGTCTTTGACGAGTCAAATGAACAATTATCCAACAAATCTCACCGATAATCAGTGGTAAGTTATAGAAAAGTTTTTAGATGTACAAGAGCGAAAACGCAAGTATCCTCTCAG
>JAKSLB010000059.1 GCA_024401435.1 Paludibacteraceae bacterium
TCGATAACCAATTGACTATCTTTTAATTACAATTCGTCGAATTCACGTTATATTAATAAAGAAATAAAGTTTTTCAAGCACTATCGGCAGGCTGAAAGGACGGGCGAGATTATAGAATCTTTAGTTAGATTGTCTAAACAAACCAATGATTTAATCGAGGAAAATCAATCTTGTATTCTAAAGATGTCAGCAGGTGCTGGTTTTCATTCCATTACAGGAGATTGGCAATTTGATGATTTTGTGGTAACAGGGCAATGGGATAATGGAAAATTGAAGTACAAGTCAAGGAAAGTGGCTGTTGACAATGATTGTATGTCGTTGATGGGGTTTGTTAAGTTGACGTGTCTATAGCAATGGGTGGTTTCTGTTGAGTGTGTATCAAAACTCAAACTATCAAAATGTAAGTTGATTTTTAATTTCTACAAAAATATAGTCGTTCCAGTGACTTAACTGTAGTTTTCATGCGCAGGAACGGCTTTGTTCATAGAAAAAAGAGATGAAATGTAAACTCGAAAAATTTGATTTTGTATTTTGATACACCCTCTTTCTAAAAAAGGTGGGTAAATATACTGCGAAGAGGAGAACCTCATGTTGCTTTAATGGAATAAGTGGCAAAATTAAAGGAGAAAGTTGTGTCTTGACTTGTAAATGTCAGAAAATCATAGTGTTTTTATGTGCCAATTCATATCTAAATTCCATTGTTTTTATGTGCCAATTTGTATAAAATTGTCTTGCCTATTATAGGAATACATGATAAAACGAGACATAATAAACGATTTAATTGAATGTTCTAAAAAAGAATACATGGTTGCATTAATTGTATGACCCACTTAGTCGGTTAATGGAAAAGTGGTGAATTTTATAGGGTATTTAACGGAAAAAGTGGTGAAATGCACCTGGTTATCGATGGAAAAAGTGGAGGTGTAAATTGTAAATGTCAGAAAATTAGTATATTTGCTATGCTAAATATATGAAGTATGCTAAGACGTAAATTTTCAACATTTTTAGAGTCGTTCTTAAAGGAGCAGCCTAATAAGATTTTGTTGGTGGATGGGGCGCGACAAATAGGAAAGTCGTATATCATTCGCTATGTAGGTACTCGTATGTTTAAAAATTTTGTCGAAATCAATCTGAAGGAGGACAAGGAGGGTGCTAAAGTATTCGAACATGTCCGCACGTGTCAAGATCTCTATATGCAGTTGGCATTGTTTGCCAAAGATAAATTGGGTGATAAAACAGACACGTTGGTGTTTTTGGACGAGATACAGTCCTATCCTCAATTACTTACAATGCTGAAATTCCTTAATCAGGAGGGGCGATTCCGTTATATAGCAAGTGGTTCGCAATTGGGAATTGCTTTGTCTGAAACTCCGTCAGTTCCTATTGGGACGATAACAGTGAAGCACATGTATCCGTTGGATTTTGAGGAATTCCTATGGGCTCTCAATTGTGGCGAGGAGGTTATTGCAGAAATGAAATCATGTTTTGAGAAAGGCGTGTCGTTGAACCCGTCTTTGCATGAAAACATTTTAAAAAGATTTCGTTATTATCTACTGATCGGAGGATTGCCAGAAGCGGTAAATGCCTTTTTAGAGGATCGTCATGTGCAGAGGGTGCGAGATGTCCAGCAGACAATATCGGAACTCTATAAGGTGGATGCATCTCAATATGACTTGGAACGAAAACTGAAAATTCGTCGGGTGTACGATTTGATTCCGAGTAATTTGGAGAATAAGAGGAAACGAGTGATATTCAAACAGATAGAAGAAAAGCCTTGGAAGAAATTTAATGATTATGCGGATGAGTTTGAGTATCTTAGTGCCTCTGGTATAGCATTGGAAGTGAAAGCAATCAGCAATCCTCGGTTTCCCCTAAAGGAATCGGAAACGAAGAATTTGTTGAAACTATATTTGAATGATGTTGGATTGCTCACACAGGTGTTGTACGGGAATAATATCAATGCAGTCTTGCTTGATGTCCGCAGTGTGAATTTAGGAACCGTGTACGAGTCGGTGGTGGCGCAAGAACTGCATGCTCATGGGTTTCCTATGTATTATTACGATAATAAGAAGGTTGGTGAAGTCGATTTCTTGTTGGACGACTTCAACTCCCTTTCTCCATTGCCATTGGAAGTGAAATCGGGCAAAGATTATACGACTCATAGTGCCTTGAATAAGTTTCTTGGCAATTCGGAATATGGTATTTCAAGAGCGATTGTGTTTAGTAACGAAAGGGAGGTCATTGAGAAAAACGGAATTATGTATATGCCGATATATTATTGTATGTTTTTGTCTAATTCTGGAGAAGAAGCAGGAGAGATGTTCCCGGAGTTAGGAGAATTGATGTGGTAAAAAAAGTTGAAGTATGAACGTATGAAGAATATATTAATCTCATCATTAGGCGCAAAACCAGAGATCATAGAAGAGACACTTGGCCTTTTCAATTACAATGAACAAATGGACTACTATTGTTCGTTGGAGAATGTGAGTGCTATGCGAAGTAAATTGTCGCATGTAGATGAAATGTGGCTAATATCTACGGATCAGGAGCATACCACTAAAGGATTGTCGGCAGAAGAAAGTTTTCTTAAAATAAAGAAAGACTGTGAGCCGTATGATGTAAAGTTCAGAATCTTCGTGTTGAAGGGCGTCCAAGATATAGTTTCGGAAAAAAGTGCAAGGCAATTTCATGATTTGTTGTTGCGTATCGTCCTATTTGCTCATAATTGCGTATCGGGCGGAAATCTATATCTGTCCTTGGCTTGTGGAAGAAAAACAATGAGTACAGACATGCAAGATGCAGCGTATTGTTTCGGTTGCGACCAATTGGTTCATGTCTTGGGTGATAATGTTCAATCTGCTCAGCCCATTCTTCTTGGCAAAGTTTCAAGGAATGAGATTCTAAATATGGAAACACCTTTGTTTAAAAACGAGGAATATTTGTTGTGTGACCCACAAATTGATTTCCTTGAAAAAATTGAAAGGAAAAAGCAAGAAGCTAATTATTTCTTCACTTCATACTACTTGAACGAAAAGGAAACGCGCTCTAATTTCCATATCCTTTATACTCTGCCTCCTTCCAAAATAAGACAACTGAAGGAGGATAAACTTGGGGTAGACAAGAAAAAGAAGAGTGCGGAACTTAACTGGTTGAGGCAGTTGCCAAAGACTGACCTGCATTGCCATTTGGGAGGCGTGCTTTGGCCTAAAGACATCGTTTCTGTTGCTCGGGACAACGAATATTACGACAATGTAACAGCATCGTCAATTCCAGAATATAAAGAATGGAGAGAAAATGTTTTGCCTACGATAAATGTAGAAATGGCTCAATTGAAAGATTTCTGCAAGTCGACGGCATTAAAACTTGGTGTACCCAAAAACAATATTTTGAGTCCATACATCCGACAGTTGGTTGTCTCTGGAGACGACGCTTTACTACCATTCATCTATGGAGGATTATGCGATGAATCGAAATTCTGCGGCATAGGCATTGAAAAATACGAACAATTGGGTGACGCACAAGGATCTTCATTATTGGATAGCCTCAACACAATATGCTTTACGCTGGATCGTTTTTTGGACAAATGCATCAAAGAGAATGTCAAATACGTAGAAATAAGATGTTCTCCACTAAACTATGTCAAATCATCTGGTGTCCCAGCAGATAAAATTGTCTTACAAATCTGTGACATATTACAGAGAAAAAGAGAAAAGATCCATACTTCATTGATTTTCATTGTCTCGCGTCATCGTGACGACACGACAACCGAGTATGTTGAATTAGTAAAACAATTGAAAGGCAATCTTATATTTGAAGAGTTTTTCAGAGGTTTTGATTTGGCAGGAAACGAAGGAGTAAAGTCGCCAGAAGAACTGAGGAAATCTTTCTTAGAGATAATGAAGGAATGCTATAATATCACCATTCATGCAGGAGAAGATCAGCCAGTGGACAATATATGGCAAGCGGTTTATCATTTGAATGCTGAAAGAATTGGTCATGGATTGACATTGGAAGACAATGAAGATTTGTTGAGCAAGTTTCTTCAACGTGGAATAGGAATAGAAATGTGCCCTTCCAGCAATTATCAGATTGTAGGATTCAAAGACAATTACTATCCTAAAGAAACTGGCGGACTAAAACAATATCCATTGAAGAAATATCTTGAAAAAGAGTTGTTGGTCAGCATCAATACGGATGATCCTGGCATTTCGCTTACAGATATGACTCATGAGTTACACAAAGCGGCTCGAATGACGGAAGGTGGACTTTCGAAATGGGATATTCTTCAGTTACTTTGCAATGGATTCCGGACTGCTTTTTATCCTTATGAGAAGAAGAAGGAATTGATAAGAATTGCTGAGAATAGTCTTGGAGAATTAATAAAAAAAGGATTGTTATGAAAAGTGAGAATGTTGTATGTGTGCCAATATCGGTTATGAAAAAGACATTTGACCTTGAAGCCCAATATTGGAGGACAAATAAAGAGGAGATTGAACGGCTCTTTTTTGAATATAGAGAAAGAACTTTCGTTGAGAAAGACTTCAACTGCAAGCAGTTGATTCCATACGCCATTGTGCAAAATGGAGAAGGCAAGATATTGGTGTATCAAAGATGTGGGTCAGAAAAGAGGCTTTCGAATATGTATTCTGTCGGAATCGGAGGTCATGTGAACGATTGTGATGGCGTTGGAGACCTGTATCACATTTTGCTTAATGGATTGAAACGAGAGTTTAAGGAAGAAGTGGGAGTCTCTTTAACCGATGGTCAAATTAAACTTTTAGGAATGATTAATGAAGAGCAGACGGAAGTAGGGCATTGCCATACAGGTGTTGTATTTCATGTCACTTTAGATGAACAACAACTCAAATTTGACGCTGAGATTGGAAATCCGCAATGGGTGGATCCGAATAAAATAGACTTGAGTAAATTTGAATTATGGTCGAGTCTGGCAATAAAAGTTAAACAGCATTAATAAAACGTCTATGAAAATACTAATATCTATACTCTCAAAATATCTCCAGCCTAATTTCCTTTTGATCAAGGAGTTTAGCAATCAGTATGACAAGCTGATCTTTATAACGACTCCTAATATGAACAACTTAAAGAAAGGATATTATTTAGAGAAAGCATTAGGTATGGAAGAAAATTCCGTACCACAGATTGAAGTGTTAGAGGATGACATCCAAAATATCAAAGAAAAACTAAGTGCCCAGAAATTTTCAAAAGATGACACTTATATTCTGAATATTACTGGAGGCACCAAATTGATGTCTATAGCTTTGTATGAGTTTTTTCAAGACTTTGACTCTAACTTTTTTTATATTCCAGAGGGGAAAAATGTAGTTAGAAACTTAAAGACGAACGACGAAGTCCCTTTATCATACAGACTTAACTTAAAGGAATACTTTACTATCAACAGTTTGGAGTTCAAAGCAGACAATATTCTTGGCAGAAAGAAACCCGAGCTTTATCGTATCTTTAACACATTAAGAAACAATCGATTTGCTTTTTACAAAGTTCCTGAATTAGACACGACTCAGTACTATGGCAGTGAGAAAAACTACTTTACAGGCGGCTGGTTTGAAGATTTCTGTTACATTAGACTCAAAGAAGAACTGAATCTACAAGACGATTGCATTTGCAAGAACGCAAAAATAACCAGGAACATTGACCAAAATAATGATAATGAGATTGATGTGATGTTCATCAAGGACAACCAAATCTATATCATAGAGTGTAAAACAAGTGTTCATGGGCTTGTGGGTCCCAAAGACACGCTTGAGGACTACATGTATAAATTAGCGGCCATCTCTAATGATTTCGGTTTGAGAGTCAATTCTTACATTTTCACACTTCACAATATAAAGAAATCGGCTTATATTAGCGATAAGCAGAAAGAAGGCTTATACAAACGAATGAAAATCTTAAAAATCGAATTGTTAGACTCAAGCGATTTCGCATCGCCAAAGCCTTTGTTCGATTTGATGGAGACAGAGAGAAAAAGAATTGTGGCAATGAATACTACTCCACCTAAAATAGAAAACAAAACGGTGGATACCCCAATAGAGGACCATGAATCAGATCCAATATTTAGAATCCAAGAGCCATTATTCAAATTGAATGTTGTAGGAAAAATTGATCTTTCGACTATAAAAAAATAACGATTATGCAACGCAAACTATTCATTTCATTTTTAGGGACAAACAATTATGTTCAGACATACTATCAGATAAAAGAGCATAAAAGTAATCCAGTCAGATTCATTCAAGAAGCACTACTTGACATGCCAGACATTGAATGGTCTGAAAGTGACAAAATCATAATCTTCTATACAAAAGACTCTTATAACGCAAACTGGCTGGACAACGGTCAGCAAAGAGCAGAAGATGCAATCGAGAAAATCGGATTAAATAGCATTCTATCAAAAAAGCCATATAAAGATATCGTGGAAGGTGTAGAAATCAAAGAAGGCTTTTCTGAGGAAGACATTTGGGATATTTTTAATGTAGTCTACAACAAAATAGAAGAAAATGACGAAATATATTTTGATGTTACTCATGCCTTTCGTTCCATTCCAATGTTTTCCACTATTCTATTTAACTTCGCTAAATTTCTCAAAGGAGCGGAGCTTAAGAAAGTATATTATGGAGCCTTTGAAAAATTAGGACCAGCTTTTAAGGTAAAATCTCTTCCATTAGAAGAAAGAGTGGCTCCTATTATTGATTTGTCCAACATTATTAGGCTACAGGAATTGACAGGTGCGGCTGATGCCCTTGTCAACTATGGAAAAATCAAAGGAGTAAGAGGTTCTATTCTTCCTTCTGTGAAAAAAGACCCAATGAAAAGCATTATTGATCAACTTCGCAATGGTGTCGCTAAAATGGAGAGCCATATCATAACAAACAGACAATCCGAGTTGATGGATATTAGTTTTATTGGAAAAATAAAATCACAAATAGAAGATTTAATAAAAGCTCCGACCACAGGGCTTCCAGAAAAAGAAGTGCTTAAAAAGCTTAGTGATAAATTAGCAATGTTTAGCGAAAACGACTCGGAAGCCAACATAAAAGCATCTATCTATTGGGCTATCGAGTATGATATGATTCCTCAAGCTTACACACTTGGTCAGGAATATATATTATCACTGCTTTATAATAAATATAAAGATAGGAACTTCTACAATGAAGAGAATCCCAAACAAAATGTCATAAAATTCCGCACTTTTTTAAGCAACGTCTTAGGCATAAACGACCAAAAGATTGAGTCGGGAGATTATCAGATAGACAACAAACCTTTAGCGGAAGAATTATGGCAAGAAAAGACTATTATGAATCTAAGGAAAGGATGCTACAAAGCAATTGCCGACCATAGAAATATCTTGAATCATGCCAAGCCTTCAGATCTTACAGTAGAACAATTCAAGATGATTTTCTCAAAAGAATTCCCTAACTGCCTGAATGCATTTGAATAATGGATACGAGGTCTATCTTCATAATTGCAAAGAGGGGGATCTATCTATCGATAGTCCCCCTCCCCGCGATTAAAGTTTCTTAATGATAATCTTAACCACTTCTACAATAATTTTTTCTAACATTTGATTAATTTTAAAGTTAATCCTATGCTTAATTGTAGCACTACAAAAGTAATGTTTATATTTTAAATCACAAAAAAAAATCAATATTTTTTGAATATTATATAGACCACATCTGTACCTTTTCATGATTTTTATATATTTGTAATAAAAAAAAAGACTCATAAAAGGATCTCTTTAACTTTTTACAAAACACACACTTATGGACTTAGACCAAATATCAAAGGCGGTAGAGTCGTTCAGACCTTTATGGAATGTCCTTGAACCAATCAAATCATTATCTGCGCTGGCAATCGTCGCACAAGTGATAAGATGGTGCTGGGGACAATACCATTATGTGACGGTGACTCTTTCCTGCGGATCGTTTAAGGTTCGCAGAAAAGATTTTACATGGCAAAAGTTGACACCTCTTGTAAGCAGGGTTTTCTATGAGGGTGAACAATTGTCTCCAGAATTAAGAAATGAAATATTGCAGATTACAGGACTTCCCATTAAGGATGTCCAAAGGGCGTCTGTCATAACAGAGAAAAAAAGAGGAAGTGATGTCATTGTGTCTCAAAAGAAAAAAAAGAAAAAGACCCCAAAGAAACGGTAACAAAATATTTTATTATGACAAAATCTTTTTTTCTTAATCTTTCAAATCACCCTTCTTCGAAGTGGACGGTTCAACAAATTACGGCAGCAAAAGAGGTTGGCGAGATTATTGATTGGACATTTCCTCAAATAGATCCATTATGGCCAGAGAATCAAATCTCATTATTAGCAGATGATTATTATAAAAAAATAGTTGACTTATGTCCTAAACCTGCTAATATCACAATCCATTTAATGGGTGAAATGAGTTTTTGCTATGCATTAGTGAGTAGGTTGTCGACAAAAGGATATACATGTGTGGCGTCAACTACGGAACGTATTGTCGTGGATAGGCCAGATGGGGTAAAAGAAGTAAAGTTCCAATTTGTACAGTTTAGAAAATATATAGGTGCGTGAGGTAAGTTCCGTTCCCTTTCTGCTAATATTTGCTATTCCATTTTATGGGAGAATTAGAAAATATCCTTCCTGTTTGTAGGCTCGTTTTTATTGTGTTAAGGCATTAATTGTAATTCTTTTATATGCAAGGAGAAATCATATCTTCTTTCCAACGTAATCAAAGAAGTGAAAAGCGTTGGCTCGTATCCGAATGTTAGTCACTTTTGTTGGACTTTTTCTATGAATGCCATGATTTTGAAAAAAATTATTATTATATTCGGTAATGTGATTGGCTAAAAAATCAACACAGGCTTGGAATTAAACCAATTTAAAAAAATCAACTTTGCAGAGTGAATACTGCTATAGGCAAAGTAAATAAAATTTTGTAATTATGGACCTTATCCTCAACACATATGGAGCAACATTAACTCGCGACCAGAACGGATTTGTAATATCAT